>NZ_JBKWAE010000001.1:0-155821 GCF_046974225.1 Hominenteromicrobium sp.
GAATCCGCTGCCGGACGGCACCGTGCTCACCTTTGCGCTGGCGGGCAACCAGAACTGCGGCAAGACGACGCTGTTCAACCAGCTCACCGGCTCCAACCAGCACGTCGGAAATTTCCCGGGCGTGACGGTCGACCGCAAGGACGGTATGATCCGCGGCCGCAAGAACACGCTCGTGACCGACCTTCCGGGCATTTATTCCATGTCCCCATACTCCAGCGAGGAGATCGTGACACGGAACTTCGTATTAAATGAGCACCCGAAGGGCATTATCAATATCGTCGATGCGACGAATATTGAGCGAAACCTGTATCTGACGATGCAGCTGATGGAGCTCGATGTGCCGATGGTGCTCGCCCTGAACATGATGGATGAGGTGCGCGACAATGGCGGCTCCGTGCTTGTCAATGAGATGGAGAAGCTGCTCGGCATCCCGGTCATCCCGATTTCCGCAGCGAAAAATGAGGGTATCGGAGAGCTGATCGAGCATGCATTGCATGTGGCAAAGTATCAGGAAAAGCCGGGACGGCAGGACTTCTGTGACGCGGAGGATCATGGCGGAGCGGTACACCGCTGCCTGCACGGAATCATGCACCTGATCGAGGACCATGCAGAAAAGGCAGGGATCCCGGTGCGGTTCGCGGCGGCGAAGCTCGCGGAGGGCGACCACCTCATACTGGATCAGCTCGGGCTGGATGAAAATGAAAAGGAGACGCTGGAGCATATCATCGTACAGATGGAAGCAGAGCGCGGGCTCGACCGTGCCGCAGCCATTGCGGATATGCGGTTTACCTTTATCGAAAAGATCTGTTCTGAGACGGTCGTGAAGCCGCACGAGAGCAAAGAGCATCTGCGCAGCGTGCGCATGGACCGGATTCTCACCGGAAAGTACACGGCGATCCCGTGCTTCATCGCGATCATGGCGGCTGTCTTTTTCCTGACGTTCAACGTGATCGGAGCAGCGCTGCAGACACTTCTGGAGCTGGGCATCGGCTATCTGACGGACGTGGTGGATCACCTCTTTACCGTATGGAACGTCAATGAGACGCTCCATTCCCTTGTGATTGACGCCGTATTCAACGGTGTTGGCAGTGTCCTGAGCTTCCTGCCGGTCATCGTGACCCTGTTTTTCTTCCTCTCTTTGCTGGAGGACAGCGGATACATGGCGCGCGTGGCGTTTGTGATGGATAAGTTATTGCGCAAAATCGGACTTTCCGGCCGCAGTGTGGTGCCGATGCTCATCGGCTTCGGCTGCACCGTTCCGGGTGTGATGGCGAGCCGCACGCTGCCTTCCGAGCGCGACCGTAAAATGACGATTCTGCTCACGCCGTTTATGAGTTGCTCCGCAAAGCTGCCGATTTACAGCTTTTTTGCGGCGGCGTTTTTCCCGGGCAAGGGTGCACTTGTGATGGTCATTTTGTATTTCACCGGCATTTTGGTCGGTATTTTGATGGCTTTGCTCATGCGCGGCACGATGTTTAAGGGTGAGGCCGTACCGTTTGTGATGGAGCTGCCGAACTACCGCGTGCCGGGCGCGAAAAACGTGGCACAGCTTTTGTGGGAAAAGGCGAAGGACTTTTTACAGCGCGCTTTTACGGTCATTTTTGTTGCGACCATCATCATTTGGTTCCTGCAAACGTTTGACCTGCGCTTTAACATCGTTTCCGATTCCAAAGACAGCATTTTGGCGGTCGTCGCCGGGTGGATTGCACCGATTTTTGCGCCGCTCGGCTTTGGCGACTGGCGCGTCTCTACGGCGCTCATCACGGGCTTTATGGCAAAGGAAAGCGTGGTGTCTACCTTGACGGTGCTGTTCGGTTCCTCCACGGCGCTTACAACGCTGCTGACGCCGCTTTCCGCCGTAAGCCTGCTTGTGTTCTGCCTGCTGTACACGCCGTGTGTGGCGGCCATTGCGTCCGTAAAGCGCGAGCTTGGCGGCAAATGGGCGGCAGGTGTCGTCATCGGTCAGTGCGTCATCGCGTGGCTGATGGCGGGGCTTGTGTACGGCATGGGGTCGCTGTTTATATGATGGATAAGCTGAACATAGGCACGGTTCTTGTGTTCCTTTTGCTCGTCATAGCGGTGTTTTTTGCTGTGCGGGCAATTCAAAAAGGAAAGACCGGCGGCTGCGGCGGGGACTGCACCCACTGCGCCGGCTCTTGCGCAAAGCCGGAACAGAAAAACAAAGCATAAAAAGAACAGAGCATAAAAAAATCTCCTGCTTCCCGAAAGAGGCAGGAGATTTCGTTATCTTAACTTATTCGTCTTCTTCGGAGACGCCGTGCTCGTGTGCTTCGTCGGCATCCTTGATCTCGCCCACGATGGGGGTGGGGTCGATGCCGCGGCGGCGGTAGTAATCGGAGACCGCAGCCTTAATGGCCTGCTCGGCCAGAACGGAGCAGTGAATCTTGATGGCCGGAAGACCGTCCAGCGCTTCCATGACTGCCTTGTTCGTCAGTTTCAGAGCTTCCGGGATCGTCTTGCCTTTTACAAGATCGGTCGCCATGCTGCTTGTCGCGATGGCCGCGCCGCAGCCGAAGGTCATGAACTTTACGTCTGTGATGACGTCGTTATCGACCTTGATGTACATGCGCATGATGTCGCCGCACTTCGGGTTGCCGACTTCACCGACACCGTCTGCATCTTTGATTTCGCCAACGTTGTGCGGGTTGGAGAAGTGTTCCATTACTTTTGCACTGTATGCCATATCGTTTCATTTCCTTTCGTACATTCGTACCGGATTATTTTAAAATTAAGAGATTGTGCGGCCGTGGATGATCGCATCCCACAGCGGACTCATGGCGCGCAGACGGTCGATGATCTTCGGGAGCACCTCGATGATGTAATCGGCGTCGCTCTCGTCGTTCACGTCGCTGAAGCTGAGACGCAGGGAACCGTGGGCAACCTCGTGCTTAAGGCCGATGGCAAGCAGCACATGGCTCGGGTCGAGAGAACCGCTGGTGCAGGCGCTGCCGGAAGAAGCGCAGACACCCTTAAGGTCGAGCATCAGCAGCATGGATTCGCCCTCAACGCCTTCGAAGGAGAAGTTCACGTTGCCCGGCAGACGGTGGTAGCGGTCGCCGTTTAAATGACTGCGGTCAATCTTTGAAAGCTCCGTGATGAGCTTATCCTGCATGCGGCGCAGCTTTGCGTTCTTTTCGTCCATCGTATTGATGGCGTTCTCGAGCGCAACGCTGAGGCCGACAATGCTTGCAACGTTTTCGGTGCCGGCGCGGCGGCCGCGCTCCTGTGCACCGCCATCGATGAGGTTCGGCAGGATGATGCCCTTCTTGATATACAGCACGCCGACGCCCTTCGGGCCGTGGAACTTGTGGCCGCTGAGGGACAGCATGTCAATGTTCTGCTCTTTTACGTTGATCGGCACATTGCCGACAGCCTGTACGGCGTCGGTATGGAACCAAACGCCATGCTTTTTGCAGATTTCACCAATCTCCGGGATGGGCTGGATGGTGCCGATCTCGTTATTGGCATACATGATGGTGACAAGGCCGGTCTTATCGGTGATGGCGGCCTCGAGCTCTTCCGGGACGACGATGCCGTTTTCATGCACGTCGAGGTACGTGACCTCAAAGCCCTCTTTTTCGAGCGCTGCGCAGGTGTGCAGCACCGCGTGGTGCTCAAACTTGCTTGTGATGATGTGGTTTTTGCCCTTTTTCAGCATCTTGTGCGCTGCGCCCTTAATGGCCCAGTTGTCACTTTCGCTGCCGCAGCTTGTGAAGTAGATCTCATTCGGCTCTGCACCGAGACATTTTGCTACTTTTGCACGTGCTTCCTCAAGCGGCTTTTTTGCAGCCGTGCCGAGCGCATACAGGCTTGACGGGTTGCCGTAGCATTCGGTGTAGTACGGCAGCATAGCCTCAAGCACCGCAGGGGAGACGGCAGTGGTAGCGGCGTTGTCCGCATAGATGATCTTCTTGCCGTTGTTTTCCATAGCTTTATCAGTACCTTTCGGATAGTGTTTTTTGTGAGGGAACAGAAAACGCATTTGGGGTCGATCGGTCGGGATACGCATATTCTTTCCTCAGCGAGATAAATATACACCAAATTGGTATACTTTTCAATAGGGAAATTCCAGAAAGTCAAAATTTTTCTGAAAAAGCAGGAAATAAAGGCCCCGAACGAGAGTTTTCCGTACAAAATGGAAGAAAACGGCGGCCGTTTTTTGAAAACCGGCGTACAGAACACAAAAAATCGGGAGAATATGGGAATAGAACCTCTGCGGTGTGCCCAAACTCCGTACAGAGCGAAACGGCACGCGGCTTGACAGCACGGGGAGAATAGCGTAAAATAGAATTATCTTTTTGTGTGCGGGTATTTTTCGCATGCGTGAACGGCTGACACTTTGCACGTAAACGGTACGTGTAACGGATAATGAAAAAAACGCTGCGGTGTTTTGATTTACATGTGTTGAACGGAAAAAACAGAAGAAAGAAAAGCAGAAGGCGGCGCGGACTTGCGTGCGTTTTATTCTGCTCATGCCGAAAGGCGACACTGCGTAGAGCATCGGTTGGTGCTTTTGTATACCTTATTCTTGCGTGAATTGCGACAGTGCGCCTGTGTTATTTGAAAGGAAGGTCAATTTGGCAGAAAAAAGAATCAGAAAAATGACGAAATTAACGTCGCTCGGCGACGCGCCTGCAAAGCAGCAGGACCAGCCCCTCAGCGGTGCAGGGGAAAGCTTCATCGGCAAGATTTCCGGCCCCATCGAAAAGCCGGTGAGACGCCAGAAAACGCGCAGAACGGAAAACGCGCAGGTAAAAGAAGAAGCGGCACAGCAAACCGTGAGCGAAACAAAAGAGACGAAGCCGAAGCGCACGCGTACCGCGCAAAACACGGACGCACACAAAAAGACGACGAAAACGGTAAAATCGGCCCCAAACGGTGAAAAAGCACCCGCTAAGACAACAAAAAGTACGCAGACGAAAAATAACAAGGGCAGGGGCAGGCGCACAAAGCAGAAGCCCTCTGTGCGCGCGTATTTCCTCGGCGGCTTAAATGAGATCGGCAAGAACGTCACGCGGATTGAGTGCGACCACGACATGGTTATCGTGGACTGCGGCCTTGCCTTCCCGGACGAAGAAATGCCCGGCATCGACGCGGTTATTCCGGATTTCACATTTGTAGAGAAAAACAAGGACCGCATCCGCGGTATTGTCATCACGCACGGTCATGAGGACCACATCGGTTCCCTGCCGTATTTGCTCAAAAAGATCAATGTGCCGGTGTATGGCACGGCGCTGACGGTGGCGCTGATTGCGAATAAGCTCAAGGAGCACAACCTCGGCTATGTGAAGCTGAACGTCACAACGGCGGGCTCGCACATTCAGCTCGGCTGCTTCGACGTGGAGCTTATCCACGTAAACCACTCCATTTCCGACGCTGTGGGTCTTGCGCTGCACACCCCTGCGGGCGTCATTGTCCACACGGGCGACTTTAAGATCGATTTCACCCCCACGCAGGGCGGCATGATCGACCTTGCGCGCTTTGCGCAGCTCGGTCAGGAGGGCGTTTTGCTGCTGATGGCGGACTCTACGAACGCAGAGCGCCCCGGCTACACACAGACGGAGCAGAAGGTGAACGCGACGTTTGACGCGCTCTTTGCCCGCGCGGAAGCGAATAAAAAGCGGCTCATCATCGCGACGTTTGCGTCGAACATCAGCCGCGTGCAGCAGATTATCAACTGCGCGGAAAAGTACGGCAGAAAAGTGGCACTTTCCGGCAGAAGCATGGTGAACGTCATGTCCATTGCGAGCGAGCTCGGTTATCTCAAAGTACCGGACGGTCTGCTCATCGACCTCAACATGATCTCCCGTTACACGAAGGAGCAGATTGTGCTCATCACGACGGGCAGCCAAGGCGAGCCGATGTCTGCGCTTACCCGCATGGCGTTTGCCGACCACCGTCAGGTCGCGGTCGGTGAGGACGACATGATCATCATTTCCGCGCGCCCCATTCCGGGCAACGAAAAGATGGTCGGCACCGTTGTAGATGAGCTTTTGAAGCGCGGCTGCGATGTGGTGTACGAATCCATGTACGAGGTGCACGTTTCCGGCCACGCGTGTCAGGAAGAGCTGAAGCTTATTCAGGCGCTGACGAAGCCGAAGTACTTCATCCCGGTGCACGGCGAGCAGAAGCACCTGCGCAAGCATGCGGGCGTGGCCGTCAGCATGGGCATGCCGCCGGAGAACATTTTCATCGGCGATGTCGGCAGCGTGGTGGAGATTCATGAAGACTACATGAAACAGCTGCCCGATGTACAGGCGGGCGCGGTTATGGTGGACGGCCTCGGCGTGGGCGACGTCGGCAGCATTGTGCTGCGCGATAGAAAGCACCTTGCGGAGGACGGTCTCATCATTGCGGTGTGCACGATTGAGGCAGGCTCCGGCAGAGTTGTTTCCGGTCCGGATATCGTATCCCGTGGATTTGTGTATGTGCGCGAGAGCGAGGCGCTGATGGACGAGGCGAGACGGCTTGTCAACAGCACGATTGAGCAGTGCGCGGACGAAAACGTGCGCGAGTGGAGCGCCATTAAGCTGCGCGTGCGCGACAATCTTTCCAGACTGTTATATAACCGCACAAAGCGCAGCCCGATGATCCTGCCGATCATCATGGAAGTTTAAATTCAGTTTAAGTTAGATTAGTTTCTTGGGGGTTCCCCTCAGAAGGAGAGACGGGAAATGAACAAGCGACGCATCTGGGCGACCTCGCCGGTCTATTATGTTATGGCAGCGGTCATGTTCATTATGGCGTGCTTCAGCTATACGCAGAATAAAATTCTGTTTGCGGTGGAGATCACGGTTTCCGGCCTGTGTTTGGCAGCGGTTATCATGACCGACCTGCATTACCGCGTGCATGTGTACACGGCGCTCAGAGCTGCGAGAAAGGTGCTTTCCGCCGACGAACAGCGCAACCTCGGGCAGTTTGCGCTGCCCCTTGCGGTGCTGGGCTCGGCGGGCGACATCGTCTGGACGAACGAGCGCTTTCAGGATTTATTCACCGAGAACGGCGAAGGCTGCGGCGATAACATTGCGGCGTACATTTACCCGAAGACTTTGCGTCAGATTTTATCCGAAAACGGAACCTCCGTTTCCTACGGCGACCGCGAGTTTACGGCCTACGGCCTGCGCACCGAAAGCGGCAGTGTGCTTTACTTTGTGGACGACACGTATTATAAGCGGATTCAGCGCGATTATCACGAAAAGCGCACGGTCATTGCGGTTATCTCGTTTGATAACCGCGAGGAGCTGACGCGCGATGCCTCCGGCAGTGAGGATTCCCGCATCACGTCCGAGGTGGAATCCGTCCTGCGCAGCTGGGCGATCGACACCATGGAGGGCTTTCTGCGCCGCATGACGAACGGGCGTTATATGCTCATCACGGACGACCAGCACATTGAAGAAGCCAAAACGAAGCGCTTTGCCGTTTTGGACAGCGTGCGCGCCGTGAAGGGTGAGAATAACATGTCTGCCACGATCTCCATCGGCATCGGCCGCGCGGGCGTAACGGCGACGGAAAGCGAACTGCATGCCCGTCAGGCACTGGAAATGGCGCTCGGCCGCGGCGGCGACCAGGTGGCCATCTACCAGCAGGACGGTACATACGAGTTCTTCGGCGGCCTCTCCAAGGGTGTTGAAAAGCGCGACAAGGTGCGCACGCGCGTTATTGCCGCGACGCTTTCCGACCACATTAAATCGAGCGACCATATTTTCATCATGGGGCACACGAACTCCGACCTTGACGCCGTGGGCGCGGCGGTCGGCATGTGGGCGGCTGTGACGAAAGGCCTTGACCGCCGTGCGAGCATTGTGATCGACAAGGGCCGCTCTATGGCGACGACGCTTATCAACGCGTTTGAGCACCAGCCGGAGTATGAAAACATGTTCATCACCCCGCAGGAGGCGCTCGACCGCTGCACGCAGCGCTCGCTTCTCATTGTGGTGGACACACATTCCACCTCGTTTGTGGAGAGCCAAGAAGTTTTAAAGGCCATTCCGCGTGTGGTCGTCATCGACCACCACCGCATGATGGTGACGCACATTGAAAACGCGATCATCTTTTACCATGAGCCGTACGCCAGCTCGGCTTCCGAAATGGTGGCGGAGCTCGTGCAGTATATCAACAGCTCCGCGCTCAATAAAAAAGAAGCGACGGCGCTGCTTTCCGGCATTATGCTGGACACAAAAAACTTCGTTTTGAAGACGGGCGTGCGCACATTTGAAGCTTCCGCCTACTTAAAGCGCCGCGGCGCCGACACGGTGGAAGTGAAGAAGATGTTTGCAAATTCGCTCGATACCTATAAAGAGCGCTCTCAGCTTGTGGCAGGTGCAGAGGTTTACAAGGGTTGCGCCATTGCGTGCTCCAACTGGGAATTCCCGAATGTGCGCATTGCGGCGGCGCAGGCGGCGGACGAGCTGCTGTCCATTCAGGGCGTGCGCGCGTCGTTCGTCATTTTCCGCGTGGGCAATGAGATTGCCATTTCGGCACGAAGCCTCGGCGACGTGAACGTGCAGATTTTGCTGGAGGAATTCGGCGGCGGCGGTCACCTCAACATGGCGGGCGCGCAGATTAAAAACAGCACCACGAACGATGTGCGCAAGGCACTCATCCGCGTGCTGGACGAAAAGCTTTCCGAAGCGACGAAAAAGAATAACTAATGCGGCAAAGCGGCGCGAAGCCGTTTGACTGCTTTAGCGATAGATTTAAACGATAGGAGATACGACCATGAAAGTTGTACTTTTAGCAGATGTAAAAGGTGTAGGCAAAAAAGGCGAGCTCATCAATGCAGCAGAAGGCTACGCACGCAATTTCCTGCTGCCGCGCAAGCTTGCAAAGGAAGCGAACGCACAGGTGATGAACGAGCTGAAAAACGCCGAGGCCTCCAAGGCATATAAAGTGAAAACCGAGACCGAAGAAGCGCAGCGTATTGCGGAAGCTTTGAAGGACAAGACCGTCCGTATCACCGCAAAGGCGGGCCAGGGCGGCAGACTGTTCGGCTCCGTCACCGCAAAGGAGATTGCGCAGGAGATTAAAAAGCAGTACGGCTTCGACATCGACAAGCGCAAGATCCACCTCGACACCGACATCAAGGCGTTCGGCGGCTATCACATTGAGGTGAAGCTCTATAACGGCATCACCGCGAAGCTGGCGGTATCGGTGACCGAAGCACAGTAAAAGCCTGATGCACTTAATGCGCAGCATTAAATTTTGCAATGACTAAAAGTCGTTTACGATCAGAAAATCGTTTTCACTTTGAAGTAATTTCACTCAAAAAAGGGTGGTAAAAATGCCGGAAGATAATTTTCAACTGAATACGCCGGCACTGCCCGGAACGGTGATGCCGTTCAGCGCAGAGGCCGAGCAGGCGGTGCTGGGCGCGGTGTTGCTGGAGCCCGACTGTCTCTCGACCGTGGCGGAAATGCTGCCGCGCGCGGACTATTTTTATCAGGTCAATAACCGCACGATTTACAGCGCGATGCTCGATATGTTCACGGCAGGCCAGCCGGTGGACCTCGTCACGCTGTTGGAGCACCTGCGCGAAGAGGAAAACTTCGATGAGGGCAGCGGAAAGGTGTATCTGATGCAGCTTGCGCAGCTTGTGCCGAGCGTCTCGAATGTGGAGCGTTACTGCACCATTGTGCGTGACCGTTACGATTTGCGTATGCTCATTCAGGCGGCGCGCGGCATTTTGGATGACGCCATGGAGGACACCGGCGAAACCTCGCTCCTCTTGGATTCCGCCGAGCAGCGCATTTTTGACATCCGCCAGGGCAAGGCGTTAAAGGGGCTTGAGCGCCTGAACGAAGTGCTGTTTGAGACGTTTGAACGCCTTGACCGCTTGAATTCGCCGGATAAAGACCTGTACCGCGGCATCCCTACGGGTATCCGCGAGCTGGATAACACGATCACGGGCCTGAACCGCTCCGACCTTGTCATCATCGGCGCACGACCCGGCATGGGCAAAACGAGCTTTGCGCTGAACATTGCGCGCCATGCCGCCATCACGGCGGGCAAGCGCGTGGCGTTTTTCTCGCTGGAAATGAGCAAGGAGCAGCTCGCTTCCCGTATCATTTCCACGGAGGCACTCGTCGGCGGCACAAAGCTGCGCACGGGTGACTTGACGGAGGGCGAATGGACGCGCCTTGTGGAGGCGGGCGATATTCTCTCTAAGGCTGATTTGTACCTCGATGATTCCCCGGGCATTACGGTGCCGGAGATGAAAGCAAAGGTACGTCGTTTAAAAAATGTTGATCTTGTCATCATCGACTACTTACAGCTGATGAACAGTGCAAAGCGCATTGATAACCGCGTGCAGGAAATTTCCGAGATCACGCGAAGCCTCAAGATCATGGCGAAAGAGCTGAATATCCCGGTTGTGACATTGGCGCAGCTTGCCCGTGCGGGTGAAAAACGGCAGGAGCACCGTCCTGTACTTTCTGACCTGCGAGATTCCGGCTCCATCGAGCAGGATGCCGACATCGTGCTGTTCCTATACCGAGACGCATACTACGCGAACGAAAAGGCTTCGCCCGAAGACGTGGACAAAAACAGCGCCGAGGTCATCGTGGCAAAAAACCGTCACGGCGATCTGCGCAGCGTGCCGCTGCACTGGCAGGGTGAGTTCATGCGCTTTACATCGCAGGAAGTTGTGCGTCATGAAAACTGAGGACATTCTCGCCCGCGTGCGGTATGATCTGCCGGAGACGGGAAAAATTGTCGTGGGGCTTTCCGGCGGGGCGGATTCCGTGCTGCTGACGTATTTGCTTGCACAAAAGTACGGCGCGGAGCGTTTGCTTGCGGTGCATGTGCACCATGGTATTCGGGGGGCGGAAGCCGACCGCGACGCGGAATTTGTGCAGGACTACTGTAAAGCACTTGAACTTCACTGCAAGGTGATTTATAAGGATATTCCCGCGCTTGCGGCCGTAAGCGGCGAGGGCGTGGAGGAATGCGCGCGGCGCGTGCGCTACGCGTGCTTTGCGGAGGAAGCAAGGGAAAGCGGGTGCATCGCCACGGCGCACAACGCCGACGATAATGCCGAAACGCTGCTTTTGAACCTGACGCGCGGCATGGGGCCGCACGGTGCAGGGGGCATTCCGCCGCGGCGCGGCAGAATTTATCGCCCGATTTTGAACATTTCCCGCGCAGAGGTGGAACATCTTTGTAAAGTATATCGACTTGACTATGTGACAGATTCCACGAATTTGACGGTGGACTACACGCGCAATAAGCTGCGCCACAGCGTGCTGCCGGTGCTGAAGAATGTAAACCCGCAGATGACGCAGGCGACGTCTCGCTTTGCGGAGAGCATGCGGTTGCAGAATGAATTTGTGTTTTCGTGCGCGAATGAATTGCTCTGTAAAGCGAAAACGCCTTACGGGTATGACTTGAAAGCTTTGCGGACCGCACACGAGGCGGTGCTGCGCGCGGCGCTGGAACTGCTGTTATCGTCTTACGGGCGGCTCTCTTATGAGCACATTTGCAGGGCGGCGGGCTGCGTTTTCATGGGCGGCAGCCTCTCTTTGCCGGGGGACATCGTGCTGGAGGCGAAGCAGGACACGCTCACGGTGCGAAAAAACCGGGAGCTAATAGACCGGAATGTGTTTTCTGTTCCGCTGAGAGCGGGCGAAAACGTGCTTCCGAACGGGAAAACGCTGTTTGTGGAGAAAAAAATTCCCGAAAAAGAAGAAATCAACCGGAAAGTTCATAATTTGTTATTCCAAAACTTTTCGGATTGTGATAAAATTACGAATGTTCCGAGAGTACGGACGCGGCGCGCGGGCGATGTTTTCAGACCCGCAGGGCGCGGCGTGACGAAATCGGTCAAAAAAATCCTGAATGAACTGCGCATTCCGGCGGCGGCGCGCGACCGTTTGCTGCTGCTTGAAAAAGACGGTGAGATCATCTGGATCGAAGCGGTCGGCGCGGCGGAGGGCTATGCGGCAAAGCCGAATTTCCCGGCACTGGAGCTTACGGTGACGGACACGGCAGGCATAACCCGCATATAAAGCGGAAAGAATTTTGAGGAAAGGGTCATCCGAATGGAAAACACAATGTTAAACGATATCAAGGAAGTTTTGTACAGCGAAGCGTACATCGACAGCATGGTCAAGCGCGTGGGCGCGGAAATTTCCCACGATTACGCCGATAAAAACCTGCTGCTTGTCAGCGTTTTGAAGGGTTCTGTCGTCTTTATGGCAGACCTTATGCGCGCCATTACGATTCCGGCCCGCATCGATTTCATGTGCGTTTCGAGCTACGGCTCCGGCACGAAGACCTCCGGCGTTGTCAAGATCATCAAGGACCTCGACATCAACCTGAAGGGCTATGATATCGTGATTGTTGAGGATATTCTCGACAGTGGCAAGACGCTGCACTACCTTGTAAACCTTTTGAAAAGCCGCGAGCCGAACAGCATTGAGATCTGCACGCTGTTCGATAAGCCGGAGCGCCGCGAGGTGGAGGTCTACGCAAAATACAAGGGCTGCGATATTCCCGATGCGTTCATCGTGGGCTACGGTCTCGATTTTGATGAGAAGTACAGAAACCTGCCGTTTGTCGGCGTTTTGAAACCTGAAGTCTACGGTGAAGTCTAAGCTTCCGTTTTGATAAAAAAGTTTCTGTTTCTATTTAAGGATACACTTTGTATCCAATTTGATTTCCGGGAGGTCGGAACTTGAACAGCAACAACAAAAAAATCATTCGCAATCTTTTGATCTACCTCGGCATTCCGATTTTGCTCGTCGTGCTGCTTTTGCTTCTGTTTGACCGCGGGGCAGACCAGACGGGGCTGAAATACTCCGATGTACTGTCTTACTTTGAAGACGGCAAGGTGAGCGCATACTCGCTGAACCTGGGCACGGGCGAGATGAAGCTGACCGTGACAGAGGACAGCAGCAAAAAGGAATCCGTTGTGCGCTACACGGTGCCGAACGTGAACCTGTTCTACAACGACGTTTCGGACTACATCAAGTCGTATAACGAGGAACATCCGAATAACCGCATGACGCAGGATGTCATCCGCCCGGCGGAGACGAGCTGGCTTGTCAGCCTCATTCCGACGTTACTGATGATCGCGCTGCTTGTGGCGTTCTGGGTATTCATGATGAAGCGCATGGGCGGCGGCGGAGCCGGAAACCAGATGAATTTCGGCAAAGCGAAAGTCAAGCAAATAAACGACGAAAAGCGCCGCACGACGTTTGCGGACGTGGCGGGCGCGGACGAAGAAAAGGAAGAGCTGCGCGAAATTGTGGAGTTCTTAAAACGTCCGAATAAGTATAACGAGCTCGGTGCGCGCATCCCGAAGGGCGTGCTGCTCGTTGGCCCTCCGGGCACCGGTAAAACGCTTTTGGCGCGCGCCGTTGCAGGCGAGGCCGGCGTGCCGTTCTTCTCCATTTCGGGTTCCGACTTCGTGGAGATGTTCGTCGGCGTCGGTGCATCGCGTGTGCGTGATCTGTTCGACAAAGCCAAGAAAAACCACCCGTGCATCATCTTCATTGATGAGATCGATGCCGTGGGCCGCCAGCGCGGTGCGGGTCTCGGCGGCGGCCACGACGAACGTGAGCAGACGCTGAACCAGCTGCTCGTTGAGATGGACGGCTTCGGCGCGAACGAGGGTGTCATCATGATTGCGGCAACGAACCGCCCGGATATTCTGGACCCGGCTTTGATGCGTCCCGGCCGTTTCGACCGCCAGGTGATGGTGGGCTACCCGGATGTGCGCGGCAGAGAGGATATTCTGCGCGTACATGCAAAGGGCAAGCCGCTTGCACCGGATGTTGACCTTTCTACCATTGCAAAATCCACCGCCGGCTTTACCGGTGCAGACCTTGAGAACCTCTTAAACGAAGCGGCGCTGCTTGCGGCCCGCAAGGACCACAAGTCCATCACGATGGAGGAAATCGAGGAAGCGACGATCAAGGTCGTTGTCGGCACCGAAAAGAAGAGCCGCGTGATGACAAACAAAGAGAAGAAGCTGACCGCGTACCACGAGGCAGGACACGCCATTGCGACGTACTTCTGCGATTCGCAGGACCCGGTGCACCAGATTTCCATCATCCCGCGCGGCATGGCAGGCGGCTACACGATGCACCTGCCGACGGAGGATAAGTCCTACCAGAGCCGCAACGAGATGCGCGAGGAGCTCATCGTGCTGCTGGGCGGCCGTGTGGCGGAAGCCTTGGTGCTTGACGATATTTCCACGGGCGCATCGAACGACATTGAGCGTGCCACGAAGATCGTCCGCGCGATGGTCACAAAGTACGGCATGAGCGACCGTCTTGGTCCGATCACGTACGGTGCGGACAGCAGCAATCCGTTCCTCGGCAAGGAGATGGGTCATGTCTCGAACTATTCCGAGGAGACCGCCGCGGAGATTGACGAGGAGATTAAGTCCATCATCTGCGACGCGTACGATAAGACGAAGAAGGTGCTCTCCGAACACATTGACCTGCTGCACCGTTTGGCGGGTGTGCTGTTTGAGCGCGAAAAGCTGGACGCCGACGAGTTCCTTGACGTGATGAACGGCAAGCTGCTGCCGAGCGCACAGACTGCCGCTGCGGGCATCATCCCGGCAGAAGCGGCAGCGCCGGAAACGACAGAGCTGCCGACCGAAGCGCAAACGGAACCGGAAGCGAACACGAACGAATAAATTTTTAACGAAAGGGAATGTGCTCATTTGCATTCCCTTTACGTTTGTTTATGGGCAATCCCGTGCGGGTGTTATTTTGCCCGCTTGAGGAAAGGAACATGGTGAATGGCTAAAAAGCAAACCTACGGCAACGACAGCATCAAAAGTCTGAAGGGCGCGGACCGTGTACGTCTGCGTCCGGCGGTCATATTCGGCTCAGACGGTCTCGACGGCTGCGAGCACGCGATTTTCGAGATCCTCTCGAACTCCATTGATGAGGCGCGCCAGGGCTACGGCAAGGAGATCACCGTTACGCGCTATGCCGACCATTCCGTTGAGGTGGAAGACCACGGCCGCGGCATCCCGGTGGATTACAACAAGCGCGAAGAGCGCTACAACTGGGAGCTTGTGTTCTGCGAGATGTATGCGGGCGGCAAGTATAACAACAATGACGGCGGCAACTACGATTACGCGCTGGGCCTGAATGGTCTCGGTCTATGCGCTACGCAGTATGCCTCCGAATACATGGACGCGGATATTCGCTACGACGGCTTCCGCTACACGCTGCACTTTGAGCACGGTGAGAACATAGGCGGACTCAATAAGGAGCCTTACGGCAAGAAGGTCACGGGCTCGCGCATTCGCTGGAAGCCGGATATCAAGGTGTTTACGGACATTGACGTGCCGGCGGACTATTACACGGATATCATCAAGCGGCAGGCCATCGTCAACGCGGGCGTGAAGTTTATTTTAAAAAATGAAGTTTCGCCGCGCAAATTCGAGACGACGGAATTCTGCTACGAAAACGGCATTTTAGATCATGTGCGCGAGCTGGTGGGCGAAGATGCGCTGACCTCCGTGCAGTTCTGGCAGTCCGAAAAGCGCGTGCGCGACCGCGAAGACCTGCCGCTTTACAATGTGAAGATCAACGCTGCGGTGGCATTTTCCAACCGCGTGCATTTGACGGAATACTACCACAACTCGAGCTGGCTGGAATACGGCGGCGCACCGGACAAGGCCGTGCAGAACGCGTTCGTGTACCAGATCGACGCGTATTTGAAGCAGAACGGCAAGTATAATAAATCCGAAAGCAAAATTAAATTTCAGGACGTGGAGGATTGCCTTGTTATCGTCATGTCCTCGTTCTCCACGATGACCTCCTATGAGAACCAGACAAAGAAGGCCATCAACAACAAGGGTATTCAGGAAGCGATGGTGGAGATGCTCCGCCATAATCTCGAAATTTATTTCATCGAAAACCCCATTGAGGCGGAGAAAATCGGCGCACAGGTGCTTATCAACAAGCGCTCCCGCGAGGACGCCGAAAAAACGCGCCTCAACTTAAAGGGCAAGCTGACGGCCAAAATGGATATCACGGGGCGCGTGGCGAAGTTTGTGGACTGCCGCAGCAAGGATGTTTCCGAGCGTGAGATTTTTATCGTGGAGGGCGATTCCGCTCTCGGTGCGGTCAAACAGGCGCGCGACCCGAACTATCAGGCCGTGATGCCGATCCGCGGTAAAATTCTGAACTGCCTGAAAGCGGATTACGACAAGATTTTCAAAAGTGAGATCATCACCGATCTCATTAAGATGCTCGGCTGCGGCGTGCAGGTAAAGTCGAAGGCGAACAAGTCCATTGCGTCGTTCGACATCAACGCGCTGCGCTGGAGCAAGATCATCCTGTGCACCGATGCCGACGTGGACGGCTTCCAGATCCGCACGCTGCTGTTGACGATGCTGTACCGTTTGACGCCGCAGCTCATCGAAGAGCACAAGGTGTTCATTGCGGAATCGCCGCTTTATGAAATTACGGCGAAGGACAAGACGTATTTTGCGTATAACGAGCGCGAAAAGGACGAGTTTTTGACGCAGCTTGAGGGCCAGAAGTTTACGATTCAGCGCTCGAAAGGTCTGGGTGAAAACGACCCGGACATGATGAACCTGACGACGATGAACCCGAAAACGCGCAGGTTGATTCAGGTGAAGCCCGGCGATGCCGAAAGGACGGCGCAGATGTTTGATATCTTGCTGGGCGATAATCTTACGGGCCGTAAGGACTACATTGCGACCCACGGCAGCGAGTACCTCGATGACCTCGATATTTCTTAAAGCTCTGACGAAAGGAAGCGTAAAGCATGGCAAGAAAAAAACAGCCGAAAAGAGAAAATACGCCGAAGATGCAGGGCTTTATTGCGGGCGCGGGTGAAATTCAGGCGCAGGACATCAACGACACGCTGCGGCAGAACTACATGCCGTATGCGATGAGCGTTATTATGTCCCGTGCCATCCCGGAGATTGACGGCTTTAAGCCCTCGCACAGAAAGCTTCTCTATACGATGTACAAAATGAACCTGCTCGGCTCGGCGCGCACGAAAAGCGCGAACATCGTCGGTCAGACGATGAAGCTGAACCCGCATGGCGACAGTGCGATTTACGACACGATGGTGCGTCTTTCCCGCGGCTACGAGGCGCTTTTGCACCCCTATGTAGACTCTAAGGGCAACTTCGGTAAGTTTTATTCCCGTGACATGGCGTGGGCGGCTTCCCGTTACACGGAAGCGCGCCTTGACCCCATCTGCCGCGAGCTGTTCCGCGATATCGACAAGGACACCGTGGATTTTGTCGACAATTACGACAGTACGATGAAAGAGCCAACGCTGCTGCCGGCGGCGTTCCCCTCGGTGCTCGTCAACGCAAACACGGGCATTGCGGTTGGCATGGCGTCGTCCATTTGCCCGTTTAATCTCGCCGAAGTGTGCACCACGGCGGCGGAGCTCATCCGTGACCCGAAGCACGACATTTTTACGACGATGCAGGCGCCGGACTTCCCGGGCGGCGGGCAGATTATTTTCGACCGCGCGGCGATGGAGCAAATCTACAAAACAGGCCGCGGCAGCATCAAGGTGCGCTCGCGCTACACGTATGATAAATCCGCAAACTGCATCGATATTACCCAGATTCCACCGACAACGACCATTGAAGCCATTGTGGAAAAGATCATCGACCTTGTGAAGCAGGGCAAGGTGAAAGAAATCACCGACATTCGAGACGAGACGGGTCTGGACGGACTCAAGATCACGATCGACTTGAAGCGCGGCGCAGACCCCGATAAGCTGATGCAGCGGTTGTTCCGCATGACGACGCTGGAGGACAGCTTCTCTTGCAATTTTAACGTGCTCATCGCGGGTATTCCGCGTGTGCTGGGTGTGCGTGAGCTCTTTGAGGAGTGGACGGCGTTCAGAATGGAATGTGTCCGCCGCAGAACGCACTACGACCTCACGAAGAAGAAAGAGAAGCTGCATCTGCTCTACGGCCTCAAGGCAATCTTACTCGACATCGATAAAGCCGTGCGCATTGTGCGTGAGACCGAGGAAGAAAGCGAAGTTGTGCCGAACCTCATGATCGGCTTTGGCATCGACGAAATTCAGGCCGAATATGTAGCGGAAATCCGTTTGCGCCATTTAAACCGCGAGTTCATCTTAAAGCGCACCGAAGAGGTGAACAGCTTAGAGGAAGAAATTCGTGACCTTGAGGCAATTTTGGCTTCAAAAACGCGCATTAAGACGATTATTGTGCGCGAGCTGAATGAAATCGCGCAGAAGTACGGCCAGCCGCGCCGCAGCCATATTTTGTACGCGGAGGAAATTGCCGAAGAAGAGCCCGTGGAGACTGTGCCGGATTACCCGGTGAACCTGTTTTTCACGAAAGAAGGCTACTTTAAGAAGATCACCCCGCTTTCCCTGCGCATGGGCGGCGACCAAAAGCTGAAAGAGGGCGACGAGATCGCCCAACAGATGGAATCGACAAACGCGGCAGAGCTTTTGTTCTTCTCCGACAAAGCGCAGGTCTATAAACTGAAAGCGGCGGATTTTGCCGACACCAAAGCGAGCGTGATGGGCGAATATGTGCCTGCGCGCGTGCAGATGGACGAGGGCGAAAGCGCTGCGTACATGGCTGTAACGACCGACTTTAAGGGCTATATGCTGTTTGTTTTTGATAACGGCAAGGTCGCCAAGGTGGAGCTTTCCGCGTACTACACGAAGACGAACCGCAGAAAGCTCATTAACGCGTATTCCGACAAGGCCCCGCTTGCGGCGGCGCTGCAAATCTTGGAAGACTGCGATGTGCTGCTGACGTCCTCAAGCGGCAGACGACTGCTCATGAACACGGCGCTCATCGCCCCGAAGACGACAAAGAGCACGCAGGGCGTGGCGGTGATGAACCTGAAAAAAGGCCAACGCATTACGGACGCGCATATCTACCAAGAAGACGAGCTGCAGAACCCGTCGCGGTACAGAAAGAAGATTCCGGCGCTCGGCGCACTGCCGAACGGAGAGGAGGGCGGCGAGCAGATCTCGCTGTAAAAAATCAGCCCTCCGGCAAGACCGTTTGGCGTTCCGTTTGTGCAGGCGTGTGGCCTGCGCGGCGGAGCGTTCAGTCCTACTGAAGGGCGGGCAGCATACAGTCCGCACCATGGACTGCGCCGCCCGCCCGGGAAAGACCCCGCTCGTGTGACGCGAAAGTGCGGTTTTGCCGCACGGTCCGTTTTGGCGCGCACAAACGCCTGACTGTGACTGCCTTGGTATCAGTATGGACGTAGGACGGCGGAATATGCAGGAAAAAAGCAAAAAATCCTGTTGCAAAATCCCGCTTTGTATGGTATCATAATTAAGCTACGAATAAAATTAGCGTTAAGTCTCTTGAAGAGGAGGTAAAATATATGGGTGCTGTTGAAATTATTTTCGGTATCGTTCTGCTTCTTTTCGCACTGGCGATCATCATTGTCGTACTGTTGCAGGAAGGCCATCAGCAGAGCCTCGGCGCGATTACCGGCGGCGCGGATACGTTCCTTTCCAAGAATAAGGCGCGTTCCATGGATGCGTTCCTTGCTCGTTGGACAAAGTTCATTGCGATCGGCTTCTTTGTGCTGGTCCTTGTGATCAACATCATTATGTATTTCACAAAGTAAGTCAATACTTGCGGAAATGCGCCTCGCTTTTCGATGGGTCTCCATTCGGAATGCGGGGCTTTTGTTTTTATAAATCAGGTTTTAGGAGGGAATATCATGTTTGAAGAGATTGAACGCCTCACCCGCGCGCTGTGCGCAGAGCACGGCACATCCGGCTGTGAGGGCGACGTGTTCAAAGTTGCGAAAAAGGAGCTCGGCTTCTGCAAAGAGGTGTGTGAGAACGAGCTTGGCGGCGTTGTGGGCATTTTCGGCGATTTGAGTTCTAAGCGCCGCATTTTGCTGGACGCGCACATTGACCAGATCGGTATGATCGTGACGGACATTGACGAAAACGGCTTTCTGCATGTGACGAATGTGGGCGGTGTGGACCGCCGCACGCTGCCGGGCAGCCCTGTTACCGTGTTCGGCACGGAGACCGTCACGGGCATCGGCTGCACGCTGCCGCCGCACCTTGCAAAGGGCGATGATAAGATAAAGCCCGTTGCGGAGCAGTGCATTGACTTAGGGCTTCCGAAAGAGGAAGTGGAGAAGCTCGTCGCTGTCGGCGACCGCGCCGCACTGACGCGCCCGCTGAAAAAGCTTATGGGCAACCGCATCACGGGCACGGCGCTCGACGACCGTGCGGGCTGCGCGTGCGTCATCCGCGCCGCACAGCTTGCAAATGAACAGAACCCCGATTGCTGCGTTATGGTGCTGTGCTCCACAAAGGAGGAGGTCGGCGGGCAGGGCGCGCAGGTCTCTGCGTATGCACTTGAGCCCACCGAGGCCATTGCCGTGGACGTTTCGTTCGCAAAGCAGCCGGACGCGGAGAGCATGCTTACCGCGGAGCTCGGCAAAGGGCCGATGATCGGCTTCTCCGCGGCGCTGGACAGAAAAATCAGCAAAAAGCTTGTCGAGCTCGCAAAGCGCGAAAATATCCCGTATCAGCTGGAAGCCATGGGCGGCAGAACGGGTACGAACTGCGACGAGATCAGCACCACCCGCGGCGGCGTGCGCGCGGGGCTCATCTCCGTGCCGCAGCGCAACATGCACACCCCGGCGGAGGTCTGCGATTTTGAGGATATGGAGAACATCGCAAAGCTCATCGCGGCGTATATCACGGATAAGGAGGCGCAGCCGAATGCTTAACTATGAAATTCTGGAAAAGCTTACCCGCACCATCGGTGTTTCCGGCGAGGAAGACGATGTGCGCAGCGTGATCTTAAGTGAAATTGAGCCGTATGCGGACGAGATTCACATTTCGCCGCTCGGCAACATTCTGGCGTTTAAAAAGGGCGAAAAGCGTCCCGAGAAGAAGCTGATGCTCTGCGCTCACATGGACGAAGTGGGCTTTGTCATCACAAACATCACGGAAAACGGTCTTTTGAAGTTCACGACGGTCGGCAATATCCGTCCGGAGGTGCTCTCCGGCCGTGATGTGCTGGTGGGCGGCAAAACGCCGGGTGTCATCTGCGCAAAGCCGGTGCATTTGCTCAAGGGCGATGAATTTGAAAAGCCCGTGCCCGTGAACGAACTCGCCATCGACATCGGCGCAGATACACGTGAGCAAGCCGAGACATTGGTGCAGATTGGCGACAACGCGTGCTTTGTGCCGTTCTTTGAGCACGTGCACGGTACGGTGAAGGCGAAGGCGCTCGATGACCGCGTGGGCTGCTTTGCGCTCATCACGCTGATGCAGCGCCCGCTCGAATACGACACGTATTTCGTCTTCTCCACGCAGGAGGAGATTGGCCTGCGCGGCGCGGGCACGGCGGCGTATATTCTGGAGCCCGATGCGGCGCTTGTGCTGGAGGGTACGACGGCGGGCGATATTCCCGGCGTGAGCCCGACGGACGCAGCGTGCAAAATGGGCGGCGGCGCAGTCATTTCCCTTACGGATATGCGCACCGTTTACCCGAAGGATTATTTCCGCCGCGCGATGGCGCTCGGTAAAGAAAACAATATTCCGGTGCAGCCGAAGACCGTGCGCGCCGGCGGCACAGACGCGGGCACCATTCACGTTTCCCGCGGCGGCGTGAAGACGCTGACGATCTCGCACCCGTGCCGCTATATCCACAGCGCGATCGCGATGACGACCGAAAAGGACATAGAGGCGGTTGTTGACTTGACGGCGCTGATGATGGCGGAAATTTCCGGCGGCAAGCTGTAATGATCCGTCTTGCGGAAAATTTAGAAGCGCTCTCTATGCCGTGCGGAAGTTCTCCGTTTGGCTGCCAGATCCGGTCTAAAGCGCAGGCGTATGGCTTTCATCAGTCGTTCGCGCAGTTTTGGACGGACGGGGAAGCCGCCTACGGAAAAACGGACGGCTCCGTCTGCATTGCGGGGGAGATCACCGACGCGGACGAGGCGCGTGCGTTTTTGCGTGCGGTGGGCACAAATGAAGTCGTGTACAGCGCGGAGAATGCCGAAAAGCTGGGGCTAAACATCACCGAAAGCGGCGCAATTTTGCAAAAATCGCTGCGAAATGAGACTGTGCATCCTGCGGAGGAAATTTCTCCGAGAGAGATTTATGCTGTGCTGAAAGCAAACGGCATGGTGGGGGAGTTCGAGCCGTTTTACCTCGATTTATCTCACCGCATGCGGCACGGCACGGTGCGCTGCGCGGGTGTTTCGGCAGATGGGAAGACCGTCGCAGTGGCTGCAGCAGTGCTCGGCGAAAGCGCGAGCCTCATTTCTGCTGTGGCGGTGCTGCCGAAATTTCACCGCAGGGGGCTTGGCACGGCGGTTGTCCGAAAAATGGAGCGAATGCTGCCGAGCGGCACGGTGTATATCCTGCGCGAAGAAAGTAAAAACGAGGCGTTTTATGACGCTTTGGGCTATAAACCGTGCGGCGCATGGGCGCAGGGAAAATTATGCAATTAAAATAATTCAGATAAAGGAAGGCTTTTGCGTTTGCGAAAGCGGGTTTACTATGTACGAGTTTTTTAAAATGGATGACCGCGTGCTGAAGGCGGCGGAGGAAGCGGAGCAAAAGGCTGCGCCGTACCTTGCGAAAATTTCCGAAACACAGCGGTATAATCAGGAGAAGATGCAGGCTGCGTTCATGCAGGCAGGTGTCAGCGAGAGCCACTTTGTGGCAACGACAGGCTACGGCTATGGCGACCGCGGCCGCGACGTGCTGGACGAAGTGTACGCGCGTGCCCTCGGTGCGGAGGACGCGCTGTGCCGCTATAATTTTGTCAGCGGCACGCATACGCTTACCGTAGCGCTTTTTGGCGTTCTGCGCCCGGGCGACACGATGCTGAGCGTTACCGGCATGCCGTATGATACGCTGCGCGGCGTGATCGGCATTACGGGCGACGGTAACGGCTCATTAAAGGAGTTTGGCATAAACTACGAGCAGCTTGACCTGCTGCCGGACGGCACGCCTGACTATGACGGCATGGAGACGGCCATCACACCGAAGCACCGCATGGTGTACATTCAGCGCTCCCGCGGGTACAGCCTGCGCCCGTCCCTGACGGTGGAGGAGATCGAGCGCATTGTAAAGATTGCAAAGCGCCGTGCGCCGGACTGCATTGTCATGGTGGATAACTGCTACGGCGAGTATGTGCAGAAAATGGAGCCGACGGCTGTGGGTGCAGACCTTATGGCGGGTTCGCTCATCAAAAATCCGGGCGGCGGCATTGCGCCGACGGGCGGCTACATTGCGGGCCGCCGCGACCTTATTGAAAGCTGCGCGTATCGCCTGACGACCCCGGGTACGGGTCGCGAGATCGGCTGCACGCTCGGCAACAACCGCGAGCTTTTCATGGGCACGTTCCACGCGCCGAACGTCACGGGTGAAGCCTTAAAGACCGCTGTGTTCACGGCGGCGCTGTTTGAGGGCTTCGGCTTTGACGTGACCCCGCGCTACGATGAGCCGCGCGCGGATATTATTCAGGCGGTGCAGCTGCGCGAGCGCGAGGCGCTGTGCGCATTTATCCGCGGCATTCAGCAGGGCGCGCCGGTCGATTCCTTCGTTGTGCCGGAGCCGAGCCCCATGCCGGGCTACGACTGCGACGTCATCATGGCGTCCGGCTCGTTCACGTTTGGCTCGTCCAGTGAGCTTTCTGCGGACGCACCGCTGCGTGAGCCGTTTGCGGCATGGATGCAGGGCGGTGTGAACTTCAACAGCGGCCGCCTCGGTGCGATTTTGGCGGCACAGTCCATGCTGAACGCGGGCTTTTTGAATCTCTAAATTATAAATTTTCGGCGGCAGGCTTCGGTTTGCCGCTTTTTTTGTTGTCGATTTATCCGGAAGATAAAACTTTTATCTTTCTTTTTGAATAAAACCGTGCTATACTTTTTTTAACAACTTTTTAGGGGTGTTACCATGAGAGACAGAAAAAAGGCGCAGGCTTTGGCGCACGAGCTTGTTTCCAAAATGACGATAGAGGAACGCGCTTCACAGCTGAAATTTGATGCGCCGCCCATTGAACGGCTGGGCGTTCCGGCGTACAACTGGTGGAACGAAGCGCTGCACGGCGTGGCGCGCGCCGGCACGGCGACGATGTTTCCGCAGCCCGTTGCCATGGCGAGCATGTTTGACCCGGAGATGATCCGAAAAATCGGCGATGTCGTTGCGACGGAGGCCCGTGCGAAGTATAACGAAGCTTCTAAGCACGGCGACCGCGATATTTATAAGGGCCTCACGTTCTGGTCGCCGAATATCAACCTGTTCCGCGACCCGCGCTGGGGCAGAGGGCAGGAAACGTACAGCGAAGACCCGTACCTCACGGCGCGGCTCGGCGTGGCGTACATCAAGGGCTTGCAGGGTGACGGGAAATATTTGAAGGTCGCGGCGTGCGCGAAGCACTATGCTGTGCACAGCGGCCCGGAGGCCATTCGCCACGAATTTGACGCCGAGGTGAGCCGGAAGGATTTGTGGGAGACGTATTTGCCCGCGTTTGAAGCCGCTGTGAAAGAGGGCGAAGTGGAGGCCGTGATGGGCGCATACAACCGCACGCTCGGCGAGCCGTGCTGCGGCAGTGACCTGCTCATCCGCAAAATTCTGCGCGGCAAGTGGGGCTTTCAGGGACACTTTGTCTCCGACTGCTGGGCAATTTCCGATTTTCACCTGCACCACCACATCACGACCACCGCGCCGGAATCCGCTGCGCTCGCCATTAAGATGGGCTGTGACGTAAACTGCGGCAACACATATCTGCATTTGCTGCGCGCGCTCGAGGATGGGCTCATTACCGAGGACGACATCACGACGGCGGCGGAGCGGCTCTTTACCACGCGTTTTATGCTCGGCGAGTTTGACGAGAACTGCGAATACAACTCCATTCCCTATGAGGTCGTGGAGTGCCCGGAGCATTTGGCGCTCAGCGAGGAAGCCGCGCGCAGAAGCGTTGTGCTGCTGAAAAACGACGGCATTTTGCCGCTTGATAAAGCGAAAATCAAGACGATCGGCGTCATCGGCCCGAATGCGAACGACCGCATGGCGCTCATCGGCAACTACCACGGCACGGCGTCAAGATATATCACGGTGCTAGAGGGCATTCAGGACTATGTAGGCGACGACGTGCGCGTGCTGTACGCCGAGGGTTGCCACCTCTACAAAGACCGCGTGGAGGGGTTGGGCCTGCCCGGCGACCGCCTTTCCGAAGCCGAGACCGTGGCGGAGCACAGCGACGTTGTGGTGCTGGTGACGGGCCTCAATGAAAATCTTGAGGGCGAGGAGATGGACCAGAGTAATTCTGTCGGCTCCGGCGACAAGGCGAATTTGCTGCTGCCCGCGCCGCAGAGAAAGCTGATGGAGATTGTCGCGAAGACCGGCAAGCCCGTCATTCTCATCAATATGACCGGCAGCGCCATGGATTTGCGCTTTGCGGAGGAAAGCTTCTCCGCCGTAGTGCAGGGCTGGTATCCGGGTGCACGCGGCGGCAAGGCGATTGCGGAGCTTTTGTTCGGCAAGTATTCCTTCAGCGGCAAGCTGCCCGTGACGTTTTATAACGACTCCGACGAGCTGCCCGCGTTTACGGATTACGCGATGGAAAACCGCACGTACCGCTACTTTACGGGCGGCGTGCTGTATCCGTTCGGCTATGGCCTCACTTACGGTAAAACGGAAGTGACGAAAGCCGAAATGCGTGATGACGGCGAGCACTATACGATTACGGCGACGGTCAAAAATGAGGGCTGTGCCGTGCATGAGATTTTGCAGGTCTATGTGCGTGACAATGAATCAGAATTTGCGGTGCGCAACCACAGCCTTTGTGCGTTTAAGGCGGTTTCACTCGGTGCAAATGAGACGTGTGACGTCGAGATCACCGTGCCGAAGGCCGCGCTTGAAATTGTGGACGACACCGGCACGCGCCGCGTAGACAGCCGCAGCTTCACGTTCTTCGTCGGCACCTCGCAGCCGGATGACCGCAGCGCGGAGCTGCTTGGTACCCGCCCGGTTGCGGTAGAACTCAAGCTGTAATAAAGTAAATGCAAACGACCCTTTCGCGGCAATTTGCCCACCGAAGGGGTCGTTTTGTCTGTGACTTTTTAAGGCTTTCCATTTACAAAATTTGCCGAAAGTTGTATACTGATACTGCTATTTTTTAATTCGGAAAGGCAAAAGTATGGCTGCAGATATAAAGAAAAACGATGATTTTTCAAAGGGACCGATTTCCAAAACGATCCTGCGCCTTGCGGTGCCGATGGTGCTGGCGCAGTTTGTGAACGTCTTATATAATATCGTAGACCGCATGTATATCGGGCATATTTCCGATACATCGGTGGATGCGCTGACGGGCGTCGGCGTGACGTTTCCGATTTTACTGATGGTGACGGCGTTTGCGAATTTATTCGGCTCGGGCGGTACGCCGTTGTTTTCTATGGCGCGCGGTGCGGCACAGCAGGGCGGCGAAGAGGGCGAAAAGCAGCGTGAGCGCGCCGCAGACGTGATGAACAACACGTTCTCGATGCTCGTCATTACGGGCGTAATTTTGTGCATTGTGGTGCTGCTCCTCAAAAAGCCGGTGCTGTATCTCTTCGGCGCGAGCGACGCGACGTACCCTTATGCGGACAGCTATCTTTCGGTTTACATGCTCGGCAGCGTATTCATGATGGTTTCGCTTGGCATGAACGGGTTCATCAATGCGCAAGGCTTTGCGAACCGCGGCATGCTGACGGTCGTTATCGGCGCAGTGGTGAACATCGCGCTTGACCCGCTGTTTATTTTTGTGTTCGACATGGGTGTGCAGGGCGCGGCGCTTGCAACGGTGCTTTCGCAGCTCGTTTCCGCCGTGTGGGTGGTGCGCTTCCTGCTCGGTAAGCGTACGCTGTTTCGTTTGGAGTTAAAGCGCATGCGCCCGCAGGCAAAGCTCATCGGTAAGATCACCTCGCTTGGCATTTCGGGCTTTATCATGGGCTTTACGTCGAGCGCTGTGCAGGTGGCGTGCAACGCGATGCTCTCGCAACACGGAGGCGACCTGTTCGTCGCGGTCATGACGGTCATCAACTCCATTCGCGAAGTGACATATACGCCGGTAACCGGTGTGACATCTGCCGCGGCGCCGGTGGTCAGCTTCAACTACGGCGCACAGAAATATAAGCGCGTGCGCGGCGTGATTGTGTTCACGACGGTCGTTTCATTCAGCTATATGGTGCTTGTATGGCTCGTGCTAAGGCTGTTCCCACACGTGTTTATTCAGCTTTTTAACGGCGACCCGCAGTTACTCGAAACATGCACGCACGCCATGCACATTTATTTCTTCGGGTGCTTTATGATGGCGCTGCAAATGTCGGCGCAGTCTGTTGTGCAGGCGATGGGTCGCGCAAAGCAGGCGATTTTCTTTTCACTGCTCCGCAAGGTCATCATCGTCATTCCGTTGACGTTTTTGCTGCCGCAGATCCCCGCTGTCGGTGTGGACGGTGTGTTCTGGGCGGAGGCTATCTCGAACTTTGTGGGCGGCGGCGCGTGCTACATTACGATGCTGTGCACCGTCTGGCGCGAATTAAAACACAAAGAAATGGGCGAGCTTGCACAGGCGAAAAAGTAAAAAGAACGGAGCCGCGCATGGGTGATAAACCTGTGCGGCTCCGTTTTTTGTATGCGGCTTATTCTGCGGTGTCGGGTGAGGGAGCGGTGCTTTCTGTGCCGCTTGCATCGCTTTCGGAAGCGGTCGGCTCTGCGGCGGGGTAATCGACGCGCCCAGCACATCGCCGGTCGTTTCGTCTTTTACGGTGAAGTGCACCGTGAAGCTTTCTGCATCCTCGCCCGTAAACGCTGCGTAGAGCAGCGCGGGAATGTACACGGCCTGCGCAGCGGCGTTGTCGCGCTCCGGTTTATACAGGTCTTTGGTGCTCAGAATTTCGGCGCTGCGGCCGTCTTCGGAAAGCGTGACGCTTTTTATAAACGGCCACGTGCCGTCCTCCGGCAAAGCGATGATCTGCTCGTGCAGACTTTCCTTCAGCGCGGCGCAGACGGCATCGCGCTCGTCTTTTGTCATTTCTACCGTGCAGGAGCCGTCATCATTTGTGGTGACGTTTGTAAGCCCCAGCCGGTGCGCCGCGGCGGTGATGTCGAGCCCTGTGCGGCGCAGGGTGTCCTTGGAGATCTGCACGGTGTAATCCCGCTGCGGTTCGGAAGACGCGGCGGCAGGCGCTTCGCTTGCCGTTTCGGTCTGCCCGCCGCACGATGCCGAGGAAAAGATGAGTGCCGCAGCGAGCAGAAGCGCCGCCAAAAGCCGTTTTGCGTTTCTCATTTTGAACACCTCTTTATGAGCTTATCTTAAACTATATCATACCGTATTCGGCGAAAAAAGTCAAAAGAATCAAAAAGCTGTTCAAAGTCGGAACTTTTTCACAAAAATATGTGGAAACAGAAGAAAAAACATGGTATACTGAAACCGATCATGCAGGGAATGGAGGGATCCGATTGACCGGTGCGATTTTAGGAGACATTGCCGGCTCGCGGTTTGAGTTCAGCAAACCGAGCGGGTTCAACTATAAAAAGGTGGAGCTTTTTGGAAACAACTGCTTTTTCACGGACGATACGGTGCTGACCATCGCGACGAAATACGCGCTTTTAAATGACGTCAGCTATGCAAAGGCTTATGGCAAATTCGGGCGTATGTACAGAGACGTGGGGTACGGCACGATGTTTCAGCGCTGGCTGGACGGACATGCCGAAACGGGCTACGGCAGCTTTGGCAACGGCGCGGCCATGCGCGTCAGTTACATCGCTTACCACTTTGATACGCTGGAAAAGGTGGAGGAAGAAGCGAAAAACAGCGCCATGTGCACACACAACCACATAGAGGGCCTGAAAGCCGCCGTTGCGACCGCGGGGCTCATTTACCTTGCGCTGCACGGCGAGCGCAAAAAGGACCTGAAAAAATACTTTAACAAAGAGTTTGAATACCCCGTGCATAAGCCGCTGTGGGCGTACCGGCCGAAGGCGAAGTTTGATGCTACGGCGGAGGGGACCATGCCGCTTGCGTTCCGCTGCTTTATGGAAAGCGAGGATTGGGAAAGCTGCATCCGCAATGTGTTCAGCGTGAAGTGCGACACCGACACCGTGGCGTGCATTGCGGGCGGCATTGCGGGCGCATACTATAAGCGGACGGTGGAAAACGAAAAGGATCTTTTAAAACGCTACCTTATCAAGCCCGATAAGCGCAAGGTCGGCGAGTTTGACCGCTTTTTATACGATTGGGCTACAAAGTAACATTTCCGCATATATTTGAATTTCGGTATTGAAAAACCGCCTGTGTTTTTTTGAAACGGGCGGAGCGACGCAGGGATCGCCGCGATTTTTAAGGGAAAGGGTTTATCAGAACATGATTATTGACACATATCAGTCCGGCGCCGTGATGCGTATTTTGCAAAGCGGCAAGATTTACCGCGCAAGCCCCAGTATTTCGTTTAAGAAGGAGTACGCCGCGCTCATCGATATGCTCGACCTGCACTGCGAATGCCCCATATTCGGCGTGGTGCGCGGCAGAAAGCAGAATACCGGCGGACGCGTTTCGGGTGCGGTGCGCATCCGTCTCAATGTCCCGCGCGAATACGTGAAGCTGACCGAGTACACCGACTGGGCGGATTTTCTCGACAACTTCAAATACACGAACCCGAACGATTATTCCACCATCATCGTCGGCAGCTTGGATGTGAAATCTTCGGACCATCTCCGTGTGGTGGAGAGCCTTAAGCACCAGCGGCATCTGTTCCAGTACAAAATGCCGCAGGCGATTTTGGAGTATATTGACCCGAAATGGGTGGTACGGTATAAAGTCATCACAAACACAAGAGAGCAGGAGGACCGCAAGGAGCACCGGCTCAATTTCTTCCGTTGGTAAGGAGGGCTTGAACTTGAAAATCGGTCAATACATTTTATCGCTTGACCAGGGCACGACCAGTTCGCGCGCCGTGTTGTTTGACGCTTTGGGCGGCATTGCGGGCATGGGACAGCGCGAATTTACGCAGATTTACCCGCAGCCCGGCTATGTGGAGCACGATGCCGTGGAGATCTTGCAGACGCAGCTTTACGCCATGCGGCAGGCGGTGCATGAGGCGGAGATCACCGCGGAGGACATCGCTGCCATCAGCATCACGAATCAAAGAGAGACCACCGTGGCGTGGGACAGCGAGACGGGTATCCCGATCTGCAACGCCATTGTGTGGCAGTGCCGCCGCACCGCGCCGGAATGCGAGCGGTTAACAGCCGAGGGACTTGAGGAGTACATTCATAAAACGACGGGACTCATCATCGACCCGTATTTTTCCGGCACCAAAATGAAGTGGATTTTGGATAACGTGCCGAAGGCCAAAGTGCTCGCGAAGGAGCATCGCCTACGCTTCGGTACCATTGATACGTGGCTCATTTATTCGCTCACAGAGGGCGAAAGCTATGTGACGGACGTGACGAACGCTTCGCGCACCATGCTGTTTGACATTCAAAAGCTTGATTGGGACGAGAAAATGCTGAACGTGTTCGGTATCCCGCGTGACGCGCTGCCGAAAGTCGTGGACTCCTCCGGCGTTGTGGGCATGTGCTCTGAAACGATACTCGGCAGGAAAATTCCGATTGCGGGCATTGCGGGCGACCAGCACGCCGCGCTGTTCGGACAGTGCTGCTTTGATAAGGGCATGGCGAAAAATACATACGGCACGGGCTGCTTTGTGCTGATGAACACGGGTGATAAGCCGGTTTTCTCCGACCGGGGGCTTATTACGACGATCGGTTGGTGCGTGAATGGCGAGACGACCTATGCGCTTGAGGGCAGTGCGTTTAACGCGGGCTCGGCTATTAAATGGCTGCGCGATGAGTTGAAGCTTATCGCGAACCCGCAGGAAGCGGACCTTCTTGCGGAGACCGTGGAGGACGCAGGCGGCGCGGTGTTTGTGCCGGCGTTTACAGGGCTTGGCGCACCGTACTGGGATATGTATGCGCGGGGCGCACTGCTCGGCGTGACGCGCGGTACGTCTAAGGCGCACATCTGCCGCGCCGTGCTGGAAAGCATTGCGTATGAAAGCTATGACCTCGTGAAAGCCATGGAAGCGGGCAGCGGCACGGAAATTTCCGAGCTGCGCGTGGACGGCGGCGCATCGAGAAGCCGTTTTTTGATGCAGTATCAGGCAGATTTATTGCACTGCGCCGTGAGACAGCCGAAGTGCCTGGAGACCACCGCACTCGGCTCTGCCATGCTGGCGGGGTTGGCTGTCGGTGTGTGGGAATCGCTGGATGAGCTTAGGACTGTGTGGAAGCTTAAAAATGCGTATGACCCGCAAACGGCAGCAGGCAGCGAAGCAAAAGCGCTGAAACGCTGGCATAAGGCCGTGGAAAGATCCATGGGCTGGGCGGACGGTTTGGATTAAGCCAAAGTCAAGCACAGCGAAGCGACGTAAAAGTTTTCGCCAGCCTTTTTCAAAAGGCTGTGGAATCCAAGGGTGAAACCCTTGGTCGAGCTCCGCAGAGCTCGAAATCCTTTTGCCTGCCATAAAATCAGGACAGGAGAGGGAACAGTCCACTGGACTGTTCCCTCGTGGGAGACCCAATTAGGGGGTCTCCCAAAAGGCGTCCGCAAAGACGCCTTTAAAATACCAAACAAGCTAGCATAGAAGCACGCAGACCAGTTTTTCTGCGTGCTTTCTTTTTGCCCAAAATCGAAGAAAGCCGTTTTGACAGCGGGAAGCGAAAAATCCTGTTGACGGATAAAGCAATATGTGATACTATATTATCACGCTAAATCAAAGTAATAGGGAGGCGACGGGATGATCGCAATTATAGATTACGGCGCGGGCAATATCCGCAGCGTGGAAAAAGCGCTTATGCATATCGGCTGCGAGGTCGAAGTCACACAGGACCCGAGCGTTCTTGCGAAAGCCGACGGCGCCGTGCTGCCGGGCGTCGGCTCGTTTGGCGACGCCATGCACGAGCTGCGTGGGAGAGAACTGGAAGCGCCGATTAAAGCGTTCGTCGCCTCCGGCAAGCCGTTTTTGGGCATTTGTTTAGGGCTGCAAATTCTGTTTGAGAGCAGCGAGGAATCCCCGGGCGTCTCCGGCCTGTCGCTTTTAAAAGGTAAGGTGCTGCGTATTCCTGCTGCGCCGGGGCTGAAAATTCCGCATATCGGGTGGAATTCGCTTGAAATCAAAAAGGACGGCGGGTTGTTCCGAAGCATTACGGGCGAGCCGTATGTGTACTTTGTGCACTCGTATTATTTAAAGGCCGAAGAGGATGTTGTGACCGCTACGGCGCAGTACGGTGTGGAAATTCATGCGGCGGTGCAGAAAAATAACCTCATGGCATGTCAATTTCACCCGGAAAAAAGCGGAGCGTTGGGACTGAAGCTGCTCGAAAACTTCGCCGCCATGACGCAGGGAAAGGGGGGCGTGTAATGTACGCCAAACGCATTATCCCGTGTCTTGACCTTAAAAACGGCAGGGTCGTTAAGGGCACAAATTTCGTGAATTTACGCGATGCGGGCGACCCTGTAGAGGCCGCCATCGAATACGACCGGCAGGGCGCGGACGAGCTTGTTTTGCTCGACATCACCGCGTCCTCCGATGCGCGCGGTATCATGCTGGATATCGTTTCCCGTGTGGCGAACAGCATATTTATCCCGTTTACGGTGGGCGGCGGCATCCGTACGGTAGAGGACTTCACGGCGCTGCTGCGCGCGGGCGCGGATAAGGTTTCGGTAAACTCCGCCGCGCTGAAAAACCCACAACTCATTGCGGACGCGGCGTATAAATTCGGCAGCCAGTGCGTTGTGATGGCGATGGACGCGAAGCGCCGCCCGAACGGCGCGGGCTGGACGCTGTATTTAAACGGCGGTCGCGTGGACACGGGTATTGACGCCGTAGAATGGGCAAAGCGCGCGGAGAAACTCGGCGCGGGTGAAATTCTGCTGACGAGCATGGATTGCGACGGCACGAAGGCCGGGTATGACCTGGAGCTGACCCGCGCGGTTTCCGAAAGCGTGGGCATTCCGGTCATTGCGTCCGGCGGTGCGGGCAAGATGGAGCACTTTAAGGACGCGTTTACAAAGGGTAAGGCGGACGCGGTTTTGGCGGCGTCACTTTTCCACTTCCGCGAGATCGGCATACCGGAGCTCAAGGATTACCTTGCGGAAAACGGCATCCCGGTGCGCCGATGAAATTTAATAGAATGATTGAAGGACACTCCCGCATATCTTTTGGTGCGGGGGTGTTTACTTATGAAAAGACATTTTCTTGGCTTCTGTTTGGCTGCTGTATTGCTGATCGGTGTGTTCTGTCCGCTTGCGCGTGCCGAGACGCCGGATTTCCCCGCGCAGGCTTTGATGCTGATGGAAGCCTCCACGGGTCAGGTGTTATACGAAAAGTCTGCCCATGTGCAGCGACCTTGTGCGTCCATCACGAAGGTGATGACGCTTTTGCTCGTATTTGAGGCAATCGACGCAGGCACGCTGCATCTGGACGATGTGCTCACGGCCTCGGCGCACGCGGCGGGCATGGGCGGCTCGGACATTTGGCTCAAGGAGGGCGAGCAGATGACCGTAGACGACCTCATCAAAGCGTGCGTGGTGATGAGCGCGAACGACGCGGCGGTCGTTTTGGCGGAGGCAGTCGCGGGCAGCGAGGACGCATTTGTGGAGCGCATGAACGCCCGCGCGGCGGAGTTAGGCATGAACGATACCGTTTTTAAAAACTGCAACGGTCTTGACGAAGACGGGCACATTACGAGCGCCTATGATGTGGCGGTGATGAGCCGCGCGTTGATGCAGCACGAGAAAATATTTGATTACACGCTCATCTGGATTGATTATGTGCGTGACGGGCAGACGCAGCTTGTGAACACAAATAAGCTCGTGCGCACGTATGACGGCATTTTGGGGCTGAAAACCGGCACGACAAGTGCGGCGGGCAGCTGCATTTCGGCTGCGGCAGAGCGAAACGGTATGCGGCTCATTGCGGTAGTGCTCGGTGCGGAAAATACGAAAGACCGCTTTTCGGCCGCGTCTTCGCTGCTCGACTATGGTTTTGCAAACTGGAAGCTGACGACACCGGAGCTCCCGGAACTGCCCGAGCTGCCCGTTACGGGCGGCATGGTGAGCGCCGTTTCGCTTGCGTGTGAAGCCCCACGCGGCGTTTTAACAGCCTCGGGCGGCGCGGAGATCGGGATAAAGCTCGTTTTGCCGGAAAACGTTCCTGCGCCGGTAGAACCGGGGGATGTGCTCGGTACGGCGGAGGTCGCGCTGAACGGCGACACGGTGCAGTCGCTCAAAATCACGGCGAAAACCGAAGCGCCCGCCATCACATTTTCTTCCGCATTGCAATATTTTTTGGCTTGTTTTTTCGCAGCAGAAGCGGCGTGAAATCTGATTTGCAAAAAAACCTTCGTTAACTTTTCATGAAATCCGCGTTGTGCACTTGCAAAATGCGTCAAATTATTGTATGATGAAAGCACATAGATTTGACTTGTGGTGTACCTTGCATAAAGTGGGGCTGTGAAAACGGTTTCACACGTGCAAAAGCATCATCATGCAAATAGGAGGCAATAGAAATGGCATTGAAATTGGAATGCGGATACTTGAAGGGCTTTATCGGCGAGCACGAATACGCTGCAATGGCTTCTCAGGTTGAGAGTGCACATGCGCTTCTGGCATCCGGCAAGGGTCCGGGAAATGATTTCCTCGGCTGGGTGGACCTGCCCACCAATTACGATAAAGAGGAATTTGCACGCATCAAGGCGGCTGCGGAGCGCATCAAGAAGAACACGGATGTGTTTATCGTCATCGGCATCGGCGGCTCCTACCTCGGTGCACGCGCAGCAATTGAGTTCCTCAAGAGCGAGCACTACAATGCACTGAAGAAAGATACGCCGGACATCTATTTCACCGGCAACAGTATTTCTTCCACCGCGCTGGCGGAGCTGGTTGAGATCTGCGAGGGCAAGGATATTTCCATCAACATGATTTCCAAGTCCGGCACCACCACAGAGCCGGCTATCGCGTTCCGTGTTTTCCGCGAGATCCTCGAGAAGAAGTACGGCAAGGAAGAAGCAAAGAAGCGTATTTTCTGCACGACCGATAAGGCGCGCGGCACGTTGAAGCACCTTGCGGACGAAGAAGGCTACGAGACCTTCGTTGTACCGGATGATGTCGGCGGCCGTTACTCCGTTCTCACCGCTGTGGGTCTGCTGCCCATCGCTGTGGCCGGTGCGGATATCGACGCACTCATGGCGGGCGCACAGAAGGCACAGGCTGCCTACAACAACCCGAACATGGAAGAAAACGATTGCTACAAGTATGCTGCCATTCGCAACATTCTTTACAATAAGGGCAAGACGACCGAAGTGATGGTCAGCTACGAGCCGTGCTACACGCTCATGAACGAGTGGTGGAAGCAGCTGTACGGCGAGAGCGAGGGCAAGGACGGCAAGGGCCTGTTCCCGGCATCCGTTGTCTTCTCCACAGACCTGCACTCCATGGGTCAGTACATTCAGGACGGCAGACGCAGCCTCTTTGAGACCGTGATGCTGTTTGAGAAGCCGAAGCGCGAAGTTGTCATCGGCAACGACCCGGCAAACGTAGACGGCCTCAATTTCCTCGAGGGCAAGAGCATGGCGTATATCAACCGCAAGGCGTTTGAGGGCACCGTGCTGGCACACAACGACGGCGGCGTGCCGAACGTTGTGATCTCCGCTCCCGATTTCTCCGAGGATACCCTCGGCCAGATCATCTACTTCTTCGAGAAGGCCTGCGCCATCTCCGGCTATCTCCTCGGCGTGAACCCGTTCAACCAGCCGGGCGTTGAAAGCTATAAGAAGAACATGTTTGCTCTGCTCGGCAAGCCGGGTTACGAAGGCGAAAAAGAAGCACTGGAAGCAAGACTTTCCAAATAAAAAGGCGTAAATCCGCACCTGCGGAAAAAATACACAGGAGGACTTCACTATGATCACTCTTTTAATCGGCAAAAAAGGCTCCGGCAAAACCAAGAAGCTCATCGAGCTTGCAAACGAAGCGGTTCAGAACTCCAACGGCAACGTTGTTGTTATCGAAAAGGGCCTTAAGCTTACTTACGATATTTCCCACAAGGCACGTCTTGTTGACTCCGACGCTTACGGCATTGAGGGTCTGGACGCACTTGTAGGCTTTGTCAGCGGCATCTGCGCTGCAAACTACGATGTGACGGACGTTTTCGTTGACTCCACCCTGAAGATCACCGGCAAGGGCGTTGAGGAAGTTGAGCCGCTTACCGCGAAGCTCAAGACGCTCAGCGAATCTTCCAACGTGAACATCTGCCTGCTCATTTCTGCTGACGCAGAGGAACTGCCGGCTTCCGTTCGGGAATTTGTCGCGAAGTAATTTCGGCCTCAAAAAGCCTTTGCACCGCCCGAAACAGTAACGAAAAGCCGTGCAAAAACGAAAAAAGCAACAGTGTTTCGGCGGAAACGACCCGCCGAACACTTTTTTTCGCGGCATAATGCCGAATTTTCAAATTTTTCTTGACAAAACCGCGCGTGGTATTTATAATATATCAAGTACGGTATGAGGAAAAACTATGCTTATCGATTTGAAAAAATATTTCTCGGGAGAGGATATTTCACAGGCAATCGATTATACGGTCGATTTGTCGGAGGTGGAGATTGACGGCTGTAAGCCGTTTGTCACGCCGGTTCAGGTCAAGGGCAGCATCCGTTCGTTCGCTTCCAGTGCGGAGCTGAACGTGGAGGTGCGCTATGCGTATTCGATGCCGTGCAACAGGTGCTTGACGTTGACGCGTAAAGAGTTTTGTCACAACATTTCTCACGTGATTGTGAACAAGCTGAATGATGAAGAGGATTTTGAAGATTATATCGTGATTGAAGGCGATGAGCTGGATTTGGACGAGCTGATTTATTCCGATATCATCCTTTTGACGCCGACGAAATTCCTTTGTAAGGAAGACTGCAAAGGGCTTTGCCCCACTTGCGGCAAAAACCTGAACGAAGGCGACTGCGCCTGTGCAAAGCAGCAGACAGATCCCCGTCTGGAGGCTCTGCGGCAGCTGCTACAATAATTCCAGATAACCAAAGTTTTAGTTTAATATAAGGAGGTGCTGACGATGGCGGTACCCAAGAGAAAAGTGTCCAGTGCCAGACAGAATAAGAGACGTTCTAACGTGTGGAAGCTTAGCGCTCCTGCCCTTATGAAATGCCCGCAGTGCGGAGAGTATAAGACACCTCACAGGGTTTGCGGTAACTGCGGTTACTACAACGGCAGAGAAGTTGTTAAGAAGGAAGCATAATTTTGCCTGAAACAATAATTGTGCCAGATAGAGAAGGGGCATTTGCGTGCTCCTTCTCTATTGTTTTGTCGGCATTTTTTGGTGCCGAGCCGTAAAACAGCGGCAAATTTCGCGCATACTACCTCAAAACGGAAGGGAGAAAAGCTGTGGCAGTTGAAATTTTCGGCGTGGATAAAAACAGCCTTGCCGAGCGGGCGGGCATAAAGCCGCACGATAAGCTTATTTCAATTAATGGGCATGACATCACGGATATTCTCGATTTCCGTTTTTACGAGACGAACACCCATCTGCATGTGGTATACGAAACGGCGGAGGGCGAGCGGCGCGAAGAGAAATTCGTAAAGCCGCAGTACGGTGCACTGGGCCTTGCGTTTGAAACGTATCTTATGGACAGGCAGCGCTCCTGCCGCAACAAGTGCGTGTTCTGCTTCATAGACCAGCTGCCGCCCGGTATGCGCGAAACGCTCTATTTTAAGGATGATGATGACCGCCTTTCGTTTTTGTTCGGCAACTACATCACGCTGACGAACATTGATGAGCGTGAGATCGACCGTATCATTGAAATGCGCATCAGCCCCATTAACATTTCCGTGCATACGATGAACCCCACGCTGCGCTGCAAGATGATGCACAACCGCTTTGCGGGCGACGCGCTGCGCTTTGTGCGCAAGCTGGCGGAGCACAACATCAAACTGAATTGTCAGATTGTGCTGTGCCCGGGGCTGAATGACGGCGAGGAGCTGGAATTTACGCTTTCCGAAATGTACGCGCTCGGCGAGAGCTTACAGAGCGTCGCCTGCGTACCGGTCGGCGTGACGCGCTACCGCGAGGGGCTGTATCCGCTGGAGACGTTTAACAAGGATACGGCGCGCGCGGCGATCAAGATTTTGGAGCGGTGGGGAGATAAATTCAAGGCAGAGCGCGGCTCGAGAACCGTGTTCCCGAGCGATGAGTTCTACCTCATTGCAAAGCGCGAGCTGCCGCCGTATGAATTTTACGAGGACTTCCCGCAGATTGAAAACGGCGTGGGTATGCTGCGCGACTTAGAAGAAGAATTTTCCTGGGCGGTTGAAGACGAGCCGGAGCGCGACATAAAGCGCCGCGTGACGATCCCGACGGGCGAAGGCGTGTATGCGTTTATGGAACATGTGATGGACTTTGCGCGCGAAAAATTCCCGGGGCTCGAGATCAACCTTGTGCCTGTGCACAACGATTTCTTTGGCGGTACGGTCAACGTGACCGGGCTGCTCACGGGGCGTGACCTTGTGAACCGCTTGAGCCGCGAAAACCTTGGCGACGCAATTTTGCTTGCACCGTCCATGCTTATGGCGGACGAAGATATTTTCTTAGACGATATGACCGTGCAGCAGCTCAGCGAAAAGCTGGGTGTGCCGGCTTACAGAATGCATAAAGACGCCGCAGGCGAGCTCAAGGACATTTTGGGCACTGCGGAGTAAGGAAAAAAGAAGGAGGAAAACCGTATGTCAAGACCTATTGTAGCCATCGTGGGCCGACCGAACGTCGGTAAATCCACGCTGTTCAACAAGCTGATCGGGCAGCGCCTTTCCATCGTGGAGGACACGCCGGGCGTGACGCGTGACCGCATTTTCGGCGAGTGTGAATGGAAAAACAGAAAGTTTTCACTGGTAGATACGGGCGGCATCGAGCCGGAATCGAAGGATATTATTTTGTCCCAGATGCGCACACAGGCGCAGATTGCCATTGATTCTGCGGACTGCATCATTTTCGTGACCGATGTGCGCACCGGCATGGTCGCAACGGACCTCAACATCGCACAGATGCTCCAGCGCAGCAATGTGCCGGTCATCGTGTGCGTCAATAAGTGCGATACGCTGGGCGACCCGCCGGCGGATTTTTATGAGTTTTATAACCTCGGCCTCGGCGACCCCATTCAGGTGTCTTCCGTGCACGGACACGGCACGGGCGACCTGTTGGATGCCGTCCTCGAGCATCTGCCGGAGGAAAAGGAAGAGGAGGACGAGGGCGAGATCATTAAGGTCGCCGTCATCGGCAAGCCGAACGTCGGCAAATCTTCCCTTGTGAACCGCGTTTCCGGCGAAAACCGCTGCATCGTTTCCAACATTGCGGGTACGACGCGCGACGCGGTGGATACCACCATCGAAAACAAGTACGGCGTATTTACGTTCATCGATACTGCCGGCTTGCGCCGCAAGAGCAAGGTGGAGGATTCCATTGAGCATTACAGCAACCTGCGCGCCGAAATGGCGGTGGACAGGGCAGACGTGTGTGTCATCCTCATCGATGCTACGGTCGGTTTTACGGAGCAGGACTCCAAGGTTGCCGGCATCGCGCACGAAGCGGGCAAGGGCTGCATCATTGCGGTCAACAAGTGGGACGCCGTTGAAAAAGACGACAAAACCATGCAGGAATACAAGACGAAGCTTGAAAAGGACTTTTCCTTTATGTCTTACGCGCCGATCATCTTCATCTCCGCGCAGACCGGCCAGCGACTTGACCGCTTGTTTGAACTCATCCACAAGGTTGCTTCCAGCAACGCGATGCGCATTACGACCGGCACCTTGAACGACATTCTGGCACAGGCAACGGCACGCGTACAGCCGCCGACCGATAAGGGCAAGCGCCTGAAGATCTACTACATGACGCAGGCTTCCACCAGACCGCCTACGTTCATTTGCTTTGTCAATTCCAAAGAGCTTTTCCACTTCTCGTACCAGCGCTATCTGGAGAACCGCATCCGCGAGATCTTCAGCTTAGAGGGCACGCCGGTGCGCATGATCGTGCGCGAGCGCGGCGATAAGGCAGACTGACGGGGAAGGACTTGATCTACATGGAAAATTTCGGTTCTTTAATTTTGCCGCTGCTGCTTTCGGCGCTTGTGGGGTATCTGCTTGGCAGTATCAGCTTTGCCATTTTGCTGACCAAAGCGTTTGCGCACGAAGATGTGCGCGCGCACGGCAGCGGTAACGCGGGTGCAACGAACGTGCTGCGCGTGGCGGGCAAAAAAGCCTCTGCGCTGACGTTTCTGTTCGATTTCTGCAAGTGTGTTGCGAGCGTTTTGGTCGGCTATTTTCTTGTAAAGCACGCGTGCGTTGCAAACGGCGTGGACCCCGAAATGGCGCGCCTTGGCATGTATGCGGCGGGCTTTTGCTGCATGATCGGCCACATGTACCCGTTGTACTTTGGTTTCCGCGGTGGCAAGGGCGTTGTGACCACGGCTGCGATGATGCTTTTGCTCGACTGGCGCGTGTTCCTCATTTGCTTTGCGGTGTTCCTTTTGGTGTTCCTGAAAAAGCGCATGGTCTCGCTTTCGTCTATTACGGCGGCGGCGATCTATCCCGTTGTGACGTTCTGCATGACGTATTTTGTGGACTGCTGCGTGGGCGGGCTGCCGGTGCTTTACGTTGTAATGGCAACACTTGTGGCGGCACTGATCGGCGCTACCGTTATCATCAAGCACCGCGCGAATATTAAGCGCATCCGAAACGGCACGGAATCTACGATCTCCTTTAAGAAAAAGTGAGTGTAAAGCGCGGTACCTATACAGAAAAAGGCGCGCAAACGGCCGGGTTTGCCACTTTTCGTTTACATAATCTTGGAAAAACCTTCCAAATAGCCTGTGGCTTCTTGACAATTTTTCCATTGTGTATTATTATGTTTACTGGTCATACTATATTTTGCGATCACTTTTTCTTTAAATAGATGCGGCAGTGTATGTTTTGTTTTAGACTGCCTTAGTTTTTTGCGCACGGCATTGGGCTTTTTTCGTACCCGCGCTGTGTAGCTGCCCAATCGGCGGCAGCCCGTTTCAGGAATAAATCAGTCGGTCACGGACCGGCGGGCATAACGAAAGATCCTACTTCGTGCAGCGCGTTGCGGCGCTGTGTGGCGGCAGGCAGTGTGCCTTTGACTGCCGAGGATATGCCGCGCCCGCAGAAAGGAAAATTACAGTGGATAAATTTATCATCAAGGGCGGAAAGCGCCTGCACGGTGAGGTTGTCATCAGCGGCGCGAAAAACGCGGCTGTGGCGATCATTCCGGCCGTAGCCATGGCGGAATCTCCCTGCCGTATAGAGAACGTACCGAACATTTCCGATGTGAAGCTCAGTGCACGTATCCTGACCGAGATGGGCGCGACTGTGCGCTGGCTCGGCAAGAATACCGTGGAGATCGACCCGACCACCATCCACACGAACGTGGTGCCGAGCGAGTTGGGCCGCAAAATGCGCGGCTCTTACTACAATATCGGCGCTTTGCTCGGTCGCTGCTCCAAGGCCATTGTGCCGCTTCCCGGCGGCTGCGATTTCGGCGTGCGCCCCATTGACCAGCACATCAAGGGCTTTAAGGCGCTGGGCTGCACGTACAGCCTCAACGACGGCATGATCGAGGTCTCCGCAAAGGAACTGCGCGGTGCGCACATTTATCTTGACATGGTCACCGTCGGTGCAACGATGAATATTATCCTTGCAGCCGTAAAGGCAAAGGGCCTTACGGTTATTGAGAATGCCGCGCGCGAACCGCACGTGGTTGATCTTGCTAACTTCTTAAACTCCATGGGTGCGAACATCAGCGGCGCCGGTACGGACGTCATCAAGATTCGCGGCGTGGAACATTTGAAGGGCATTACGTATTCGATTATTCCGGATCAGATTGAAGCCGGCACGTACATGGCGGCTGCGGCTGCAACGCGCGGCGATGTACTTGTGAAAAACGTGACGCCGAAGCACCTGGAATCCATCACGGCGAAGCTGATGGAGATGGGTGTGACGGTCGTGGAATATGACGACGCGGTGCGCGTGCGCTGCGACGGCCCGCTGAGTAAGTGCAACGTGAAAACGATGCCGCACCCGGGCTTCCCGACGGACATGCAGCCGCAGATCGCGGCGTTGCTCTCCATTGCGCAGGGCACGAGTATTTTAAACGAGAGCGTGTGGGAAAACCGTTTCCGCTATGTGGAAGAGTTGAAGCGCATGGGCGCACAGATCACCGTAGAGGGCAAGAGTGCCATTATTGAGGGCGTGGAATACCTGAAGGGTGCACCGGTGCGTGCGACTGACCTGCGTGCGGGCGCGGCGATGATCATTGCCGGTCTTGCTGCGCATGGCGTGACGAAGATTGAGGACATTGAGCACATTCAGCGCGGCTATGAGGACATTGTGGAGAAGTTCGTCGGCCTTGGCGCGGACATGTATTTGATGCTCGATCCCACAAACAGCGATACCGCAAAGATCGGTTAAAACCGTATACAGACCGTTTCGCCCCGACAAAACCTTGTCAGGGCGTTTTTTATGAAAACAGGGAGGGTGCAAATGGCAGAGCTTTGCCCGCTGTTCAGCGGCAGCACGGGAAACAGTTATTATATCGGTTCAAAATCTTCGGGCATTTTGGTGGATATCGGACGCAGCTGCAAGCAAGTGACGACTGTCATGCAGCGCTGCGGTATAGACCCGCTTTCCGTGCAGGGCATCCTCATTACGCACGAGCACAGCGACCATATCAGCGGTCTGCGTGTGTTCGCTTCCAAATACCATATTCCCGTGTTTGCCTCTAAGGGCACGCTGGGGGCCTTGGAATCGATGGGGATTTTAAGCGACAAATATCCCGCCTACACGATTGAAGACACGTTAGAGCTCGCCGGAATGCACGTAAACGCGTTCCGCACGCCGCATGACTGCGCGGAGAGCTTCGGCTACCGCATAGAAGCCGAAGACGGACACACCGTCACGGTCGCGACGGACATTGGACACATCACGCCGGAGGTGGAAGAGAATCTGCACGGCACAGATCTTGCGGTCATTGAATCGAACCACGATATCGGTATGCTGCGCACGGGGCCGTACCCGTACAGCTTAAAGCGGCGCATTTTATCGGACTTCGGGCATCTCTCAAACACCGCGTGCGCCGACCTGCTGCCGGAGCTTTTTGAAGACGGCACAAAGCACTTTTTGCTGGCGCATTTGAGCCGCGAGAACAACACGCCGGACATTGCGCGGCAGACCGCCGTCTGCGGTATGCAGATGGCGGGCGTGGAGAACGCGGAGGACTACATATTGCAGGTCGCGCCGATCGAAAACCTGACCGGCGGCACCATCACATTTTAACATAGGGAGACAATATGCTGGAGGTAAAGCTGATTTGCATCGGTAAGCTCAAAGAAAAATATTGGCGCGACGCCGTGCAGGAATACGCAAAGCGACTTTCCGCATTCTGCCGGTTCCAAATCATCGAACTGAACGAAGCGCGCCTGCCGCAGGATCCGAATGCGGCGGAGATTGCAAAGGCGCTCGGCGAGGAATCGAAGGCGATTTTGGCGGCGGCGGGGCGCAGCGCGCTTTACACGCTGTGCATTGAGGGCAAGCTTGTCTCCTCCACGCAGCTCGCGCAGCAGATCGACGCGGCGGCCGTAAACGGGGAGAGCAGCTTAGCGTTTGTTATCGGTTCGTCACACGGGCTGGACGACAGCGTGAAGCAGGGCTCGAAGCGCATTTCCATGTCGCCGATGACGTTTCCGCACCAGCTGGCACGCGTTATGCTGTGCGAGCAGCTGTACCGCGCGTTTTCTATCAACGCGGGCACGAAGTACCACAAATAATTTGAATACGAAAGGTTGAACGACATGATTAAGATCGAACGTACAAGCGTCATGAACTTTGAAAACGCTATCAGAGGCGCACGCAACCCCATGAACAGCTGGGGCCGTATGGACAGCCACACCGAGCCGGACGGCACGTTCGTTTTCGGCGAAAACGACCTGAGCCTTGCAAAACGTCTGTGCAAGGCGGGCACGGATCACCGCAAATTTATCCGACAGATCTTCGTTTCGGTCGACCTCACCGCGCCGATCTACTGGTGGAAGGAATTCGACACGTATAAGGTGGGCACCGTGGCGAACTCCACGAGCACGATGCACAAAATTCAGGCGAAGACGTTTGAAGAAGCGGACTTCAGCTGTGACCGTATGGTGCCCGCGGCAAAGGAGAGCCTGATGCAAACCATTGGCGTGCTGGAAAAGCTGCGCGTGGAATTTGTGGAGACGAAGGACAAAGACCTTTGGTACAGCCTCATTCAGCTTTTGCCTTCGAGCTACAACCAGATGCGCACCTGTACCATGAACTACGAGAACATTGCGAACATGTATTTTGCGCGCCGCCACCACAAGTTGGACGAGTGGCACGTGTTCTGCGCATGGGCAGAGGAACTGCCGTATTTTAAGACGCTGTTTATTGAAAACGACGCGTAAAAAGGCGTAAAATACAGAAGATCGGTAGGTAAAATGCGCTGCCGGTCTTCTTTTTATTTCTAAAATGTGAATTTTTTGAAAAAACTGCCTCATCAGAAGTTTTTTTATTCCAAATCCCTTGACAAATTGCAAAAATAAAAATATACTGATATTACTTTCGACAGAATTAGTTGAAACAATATGGAATATGAAAATTGTCAGGAGGATATAGCATGAAAAGAAAAAAGCCATATATCCGTTTAACGAATTCCGAATTTGCGATGATGCAGCTCCTTTGGGAGGCCGGCCGTCCGTTGAACCGCGCAGAGATCATGGAGATTGCGCTGCGTGACCCGGAGAATCCGCTGTTTGCGAAGAATTCCTTCCACGTTATCATCAACAATCTGATCGGTTACCAGTTCATTGCAGCTTTCATCAACGACGGCCCCGGCAGAAAGAATGCCCGCCGCTTTGCGCCTTTGCTGACCCGCAATGAATATGCCGGTTTGCAGATTGCTACGACTGAGCACTACAAGGCTTCCGATATTCCGGAGATTGTTGCCGCTATCTTTAAGTACACGAAGGACGCGAATAAGGAAGAGCTTCTCCCGAAGATTGAAGAAGCTGTGCGCCGCTGCAAGTAAACGGAAAACAACATGCGCTATGAAGACGGCAGGGGTTGCTCTGTCGTTTTTCTTTTTTACAAGAATTCGACCGGAAAGCGCCTGAATATACAGAATTATATAATTGTATGCAAATTTGATATAATGAGAAGCGAAATTGACGGAACGGATTTTTAAAAAGGGCAATAGTTGTTGCCACAAAAGTACAATCAGTGAGTTTTTATATTACTTTTTCCTGTTATTGCCATAAAGAAAGAAGCGGAGATGCCCTTAAAAACCGGGGCGTCTCCGCTTTTCGCATGCAAGTAGAGTTTAAAGTGTCAGTTTCATGCCGTCGTAGGAGATTTCGATGTCGTGCGGCGCGGCAAGCTCCACGAGCTCGTCATACAGAAGATGACCGTTGTGCGAGAAGTGGTTCATCACGCAGTGCGTGTGTTTGTCAACAATACCGAGCGCTTCGAGCTCCTCCTTGAGGCGGATGACCTCCGGTGCGCCCATGTGCGTGCTTTTAAAGCCGCAGTCTTCATAGCCGAGCGTAGTGTCGAAGCTGAAAAGATCGGCGGGCTTTTTCTGCGCCTTGAGGTAATCCCACACCTCTGGAAAATAGTAGCCGCTGTCGTGCATATAAAAGACAGATTTATCCTCGCGTGTATCGACAATGTGGTACACGAACGGCTGGTGCGAGGGGTTCATGTGGTTTGCGGGCAGCGGCGTTACACGGTAGGGACCGGCTTCCACGGTCTTAAACGGCTTTAAGATGTGCCAGTGCATGGCGCTGTCGCTTTTTTCGTCAATTTCCCAATCGGCACAGCGGCGGAAATAATCGTAGGTCTCCTGTGCGCAGTAGATTTCAAGCTCGGGGCTGATCATCTCAAGGCTGTAAACGGAGCCGCGCACGGTGAGCTCCTGCGGGTAGAAATGATCCATGTGAAAGTGTGTGACGAACAGATACTTCACACGGCTGAGATCGAGATGATTCATGAGCTTGTGCATGTAGGTATCCGGCGGCAGGTCGAGCAGAAGATCGTCGTTGACGATAGCCTGTGAGCGTGTGCGGATGTTTTTGCCGCCGAGGCGCTGCGCCTCTAAGCAATATTTGCAGCGGCAGAATACGGCAGGCCAGCCCTCTGCGGCGGCGGTGCCAAGATATTGAAACTGCATTTTGTACCTCCCAAATCGAGAATAGACTTTTCTATTTGATTATACGGGCGAAAGAACGGAAAAACAAGGGTAATTCCGTACAAGAAAAACGTCGTGCAGTACCGCACATAGCACAATGAAAAACGCCTAAAGCGTTTCAGCCTTAGGCGTTTGCCGGAAAACGGAGATTTTTATGCGTCGATCTTCATGTCGCCGTCCTTGACCCAGCCGATCTTGCGGAAGATGAGATCAAAGACAAAAGAAAGCACAGCCGGGAGCACGAAGCAGATGAGCACAAGGCCCATCCAGTCCATAGCAGTGACGGCTGTTTTGGCACCGGCAGCGATGTCGTTCAGCCAGCCGGTATAAACGCCGATCTGCCCCACAAGGCCGCAGGTACCCATGCCGCTGGAGATCGGTGCGCCGTTCATCTGCATGCCGAAAATGCATGTCGCGATGGGGCCCGTCACAGCGGAAGCAAGCGTAGGCGCAAGCCAGATGCGCGGGTTCTTGATGATGTTCGGCACCTGCAGCATGGAAGTGCCGATGCCCTGCGCAAAGAAGCCGCCCCAGCCGTTATCGCGGAAGCTGATGACCGCAAAGCCGATCATCTGCGCACAGCAGCCTGCAACGGCCGCGCCGCCCGCAAGGCCCGTTAAACCGAGCGCCGCGCAGATGGCCGCGCTGGAGATTGGCAGCGTCAATGCAACGCCGACGATGACGGAAACGAGAATGCCCATGAGGAACGGCTGCTGGGTGGTTGCCCACATGATAAGGTTGCCCACGCTGGAAGCCGCCGTGCCGATGTACGGCGCGAATAAGTACGCAAGGCCGCAGCCTGAAAAAATGGTGACGAGCGGCGTGACGATGATGTCTACCTTCGTCTTTTTGCTGACGAGCTTACCGAACTCTGCCGCGATGATGGCGAGCACGAGCACCGCGAGAGGACCGCCTGCGCCGCCGAGCGCGTTTGCCGCGCCGCCGACTGCGACGAGCGAGAACAGTACGAGCGGGGGCGCCTGCAGCGCGTAGCCGATGGCGACCGCCATAGCGGGACCGGCTGCGGACTTTGCATACCCGCCAATCTCATCGAGCAGCGGAATGTTAAGCTGTGTGCCGAGCGTGGAAATGATGGTGCCGATGAGCAGGGAAGCAAAAAGCCCCTGTGCCATGGCGCTCATGGCATCGATAAAGTAGCGGTGCAGATACACCTTGACTTTGCTTTCTTTTTTGGAAGAAGTTCCCTCCATTTTTGTTCAATCCTTTCTTTTTACGGAGCGCGAAAGGTTCTCCGGCGCTCCTGGGTTTTACGCAAACATGCGCTGCGCAGAATACGCGAGAAAGAATCTATATTGACTATGTTGCCGTCTGCCTCTGTCCGTTTTCGGAAGAACGCTGCGCCGCCGGGGGGTTCCCGGGCTATTTGGTCACAGCGGCCGCGTAATGGCGGTACATCGGCAGGCGGCCGTTTGGGTTATACGTTAAAGAATACCACAAAATTCCCCTGTTTGCAAGGCGGCTGCAAAAAGACGGAGTTTTCCATAGTTTCCTTTGCAATCGGAGGCGAAATATGGTATACTATATTACTGAGCGGATTACGGTTTAGACCGAAAGGAAATTTATACAGATGCGTATTAAACGCGTGGGAAACCGCGCGCGGAGAGGAGTTATAAGATGGAAAACAAAAAGTATGTCATCGGCGCTGACATCGGCGGCACGACGGTGAAGCTTGGTTTATTTGAGGAAGACGGCACTTTGCTTGAAAAGTGGGAGATTCCGACCGTGATTGAGGGCGACGGCACGGCGGTGCTGCGTGATATTGCGGCGGAAATTCAAAAGTGCAGAGAAAAGCACAACATTCCCGCAGACGGCATTTTGGGCGTGGGCGCGGGCATCCCCGGGCCGGTGACGGCGGACGGTGTGGTGCACCGCTGCGTGAACCTCGGCTGGGGCGTATTTGATGTGCGCACGGCGCTGGAAGAGACCGTAGGGCTGCCGGTTGTGGTCGTGAACGACGCGAATGCTGCGGCGATGGGTGAAGCCTGGAAAGGCGGCGGCCGTGGCAGCGAGAACGTGGTATTCATCACGCTCGGCACGGGTGTCGGCGGCGCGGTCATTTCGGATGGACGCATGGTGGCAGGCGCAAACGGCGCGGCGGGTGAGTTCGGCCACATGACGATCAACCCCGCGGAGACGGAGACGTGCGCGTGCGGCCGCCGCGGCTGCGTGCAGCAGTACGTTTCGGCTTCGGGCATTGCGAGACTGGCACGAAAATACCTTGCCGAACACGAGGGAGAAAGCGCTTTGCGGAGTGTCGAGAAGCTCACAACAAAAGACGTGTTCGATGCCGCTAAAAACGGAGACAGCGCTGCAAACGCAATCTTAGAGAATGTGTACGATGCGTTCGGCTACACCATCTCTGCCGTGTGCACGGTGGCAGATCCCGAGGTCGTCGTCATCGGCGGCGGTGTCTCGAAAGCGGGCGAGATGCTCGTAGAAGGCGTGAAGAAAGGCTTCTTGAAATACGTATTTTACCCGAACACCGACGTTCGGTTCAACTTGGCCGTGCTCGGCAACGACGCCGGCATTTACGGCTGCTGCAAGCTGCTTTTGGACAGCCTTGCGTGATAAGAACGGAAAGGATAGGGAGAAATGGATAATTCCAAAACGGAGCTGTTTGAATCGATGCCGATCCCGAAGGCGGTCGTAACGCTTTCGGTGCCGTCGGTCATCAGCTCGCTTGTGATGGTCATTTACAGCCTTGCCGATACGTTCTTTGTCGGTATGATGAACGACCCGGTGCAGAACGCCGCTGTTACGCTGGCGGCACCGCTTCTGTTGGCGTTCAATGCCGTCAACAACCTGTTCGGCATCGGCAGCTCCAGCATGATGAGCCGCGCACTCGGACGTAAAGACTACGATACCGTGTACCGCAGCTCGGCGTTCGGATTTTACGCGTCTTTGATTTGCAGCCTGCTGTTTTCTTTGCTGTACGGCGTATTGCAGTCGCCGATCTTGGTGATGCTCGGCGCGAATGCCGAAACGATACAGGCAACGGCGGATTATTTGTTCTGGACTGTGCTGCTCGGCTCCGCGCCGTCCATTTTGAACGTCGTGCTGGCGTACCTTGTGCGCGCGGAGGGCTCTTCGCTGCACGCGAGCATCGGCACCATGTGCGGCTGCCTGCTGAACATTGTGCTGGACCCGATTTTCATTCTGCCGTGGGGCCTGAACCTCGGCGCAGCGGGCGCGGGCTGCGCGACCTGCCTTTCCAACACGGTTGCATGCCTCTACTTCTTCGTGCTGCTGTTCGTGAAGCGCGGCAAGACATACGTGTGCATCAAGCCCTCCATGTTCCGCCCATCGAAACAGATTGTCAAGGGCGTGTGCGGCGTGGGCATCCCGGCTTCCATCCAGAACCTTTTGAATGTGACCGGCATGACCATTCTTAACAACTTTACGTCCGCGTATGGCTCTGACCCGGTGGCGGCTATGGGCATCGCGCAGCGCGTCAACATGGTGCCGTTCCAGATTGCAATGGGCTTTTCGCAGGGCATTATGCCGCTGATCAGTTATAACTACGCGAGCGGCAATATCAAGCGCATGAAAAAAACGTTTACATTTACGGCGAAAATTTCGCTTGGCTTTATTCTGGCCGTGATGCTGACGTTCGTGGTTGCGGCGGAGCCGATCATCTCTATGTTCATGAAGAACGAGAGCATCGTCGCGTACGGCGCGGCGTTCCTGCGTGGCTTCTGCTTTGCGCTGCCATTCTTGTGCATCGATTTCCTCGCGCTGGGCGTGTTCCAGTCGTGCGGTATGGGTATGAAATCGTTCATATTCGCTGTTGTGCGTAAGATCGTGCTGGAGATTCCCGCGTTGTTTGTGCTGAATTGGCTGTTCCCGCTGTACGGCCTTGCGTATGCGCAGTTCGTCGCAGAGCTGATCCTCGGTACCATCGCCGTTGTCGTGCTTGTGCGAATGTTCCGCAGGCTCGAAAGAGAACATGCCGCACCGTATGTGAGCGATTCGGAAAGCGTGAAATAAGATTTGAAAAAGGAACGGTTTGTACACCGTTCCTTTTTGCATACACCGAAAATAACGCTTGACTTTTTGCTTTCTATCCGTTATTATGAAAATAGTAATTATTATTATTATTTTGATAGGAGGAGCAAAATGAATAACAAAGCGTTTTATAATTTGACATACGGCGTGTTTTTGTTGGCGACAAAAGCGGGGGAAAAGGCGAACGCCTGCATTGTGAATACCGGCGTGCAGGTCGCGGGGAGCCCTGTGCGCGTGGCGGTTTCTGTGCTGAATACGAATTACACCTGCGCGCTTATTAAGGAAAGCGGGCGGTTTACGTTGAGCGCGTTGGATGACAGCTGTTCGTTTGAGACCATTAAGCACTTCGGTATGCAGAGCGGTCGCGACGTCGATAAGCTGGACAGCCTGCCGATGCCGACAGACGAAAGTGGCGTACCGTATCTGAACTGGAGCACCTGCGCGCGGTTCAGCGGCAAGGTGACGCACAGTGTTGACCTCGGCACGCATACGCTGTTCATTGCAGAGGTGACGGAAGCCGAGGTGTGCAGCGACCGCGCTCCGCTGACCTATGCGGATTACCAGAATAAGCTGAAGCCGAAGTCGGAGAAGGTCGAGCGAGAGCAGAAGATCGTCGGCTGGCGGTGCAAAATTTGCGGGTATGTGTATGAGGGCAGCGCACTGCCGGAGGACTACGCATGTCCGTTGTGCGGGCACGGAACGGATGATTTTGAGCCGGTTTATGAAGAGTAAAGGAAAAAGGAACGGTTTGTACGCCGTTCCTTTTTGCATGTCCTATTAAGATTTACAGCGATATTTCACGGGTGTGAAGAGCGAACGGTGTAAAGCCCGGTGTTTCCTTACCGAATGGCTTTTTGCTTATCTGCAATGCGCAGGAAGAGGAAGCCGAGCGCAAAGAACACTGCGAGACATGCCACCGCCACGTTGATGGTGCCGCCTGCAAGCTTTACGGCTGCGATGACCGCAGAGCCGAGGAAGGACGCGCCTTTTGAGAAAATATCGTAGATACCGAAGTATTCGCCGGAGTTTTCCGCCGGGATGATCTTGGAGTAATACGAGCGCGAGAGCGACTGGATGGAGCCCTGGAAGCAGCCGATGAAGAACGCCAGAATCGCGAAGTGCAGGAGACTGCTGAGCATGAGCGCGTACAGCGCGATGCCGAAATAGCCCGCAATACAAACGAGAATGAGCGTGACGGTGTTGTATTTTTTCGAGAGCTTTGCGAAGACGAGCGAGCCTCCAAACGCAACGACCTGCGTTGCGAGCAGGAAGACGACCTGACCGACCGTGTTGAGGTTCAGGTCTGTGCCGATATTGATGGCGTTATCGATGATGGTGCCCACGCCGTCTATGTACAGGAAGAATGCGATGAGGAAGAACAGCACCTTTTTGTCGTGCGTCGCGATGTTTTTGAGGGTGTGGAAGATTTCCGCGAACGCCTTGCGGATATCATGCCCCTCGGTTTCCACATAGTTGCGCTGCTTAAAGCCGCGAATGAGAGGAATGGTGACGAGCAGCCACCACACGGCAGTCACCGTGAAGCCGATGCCTTTAGAGAGCATATCCGGCAGCACGCCGACCATATCGGGCCCAAGCACATAGGCGATGAGCGCGATGAGAAACGGGATGCACGAGCCGATGTATCCCCATGCAAAGCCGTAGGACGAAACCTCGTCCATGCGTTCTTCGCTGGTGATGTCGTTCAGCATGGAATCATAGATGGTCAGCGACGCACTGTAACAAATCTTCGTGAACACAAAAAGGATGAGGAACAGCAGCCAGCCGGTGATGAAGCCGTTTAAAATGCAGCCGAAAATGCCGAGCGCTGCCGCGGTGGTGAACAGCACCTTTTTCTTATCTTTGTGGTCGGCGAGCACGCCGAAGATCGGCCCTAAAAGCGCCACGACAACGGTGACGACCGCCACGGCGATGGAATAATACGCCGTTGCCTGATGCGAGTTGATCTGTCCCGGCGCAGTGCCGATGGCGAGACTCTTGAACCAGATAGGGATGAGCGAGCAGGAGAGCATGGTGAACGCGGAGTTGCCCACGTCGTAGAGCACCCATGCGAATTCCTGTTCCGTCAGCCCGCGGAAGACCTTGAGCCGGTTGAGTGCGTGAAAAATTGATTTCATGTGAAGACCTTACTTTCTTTTTAAAATCAGGTGCGTGCTTTCGGTCTTACATTGTAGCGCCGCCCTGTTAAATCCGTGATGTCGGTTTGTAAAGGGGAGGAAAATTATGCACTCCTCTTTGTCCGTTGTGCCTCTTTAAGCTTTACAAAAATTATCACTGTGTCTATTTTATCATAGATACGAACAAAATGCTATAAAATTATTTTTGCATCGATAGAAATTCGGGCAGAATATAATACAATATATACAAAAAGAGCGGGGGGAACCTCGCTCTTTTCGAATTTATATGTATGGTTTATGTATCGAGGCGCTCTAAATCGGCGCAGATGCGGTCGATGATCTCGTTCTGCATCATGTCGGGCGTGAGGGTCTGCTCGTTTAATGCGGGGGCGTAGTCCTTTTCGTTCCACCATCTGCGCATTTCCTTTTCGCCGAACTCCGTGCGCTTGTCCTTCGTTTGGTGGCGGCGGAGCGTCTCCTCAAACGGGAGGTCAAAATAGTACGCGCAGATGTTTTCGCCGTAGAGCGCTTTTGCGGCATCGAAAAGCGGGGTGTACCATCGGCTGTTCAAAATGCCTTCTAAAATGACGAGCTCGTTGTGCGCGTGGCCGTACTCAAGCAGCATGATGAGCACGTCGTTTGCGCGGGTGCCCGCACCGTCGTTCGTCTTTAAGATGTCGCGGCGGATGACATCTTGGGACAGCAGCATGGTGTTTTTGCCGAACTTTTCCTGTAAAGCTCTTGCGATGGTCGTTTTGCCGCTGCCGCTGTTGCCGCGCAGGGTGATGAGTTTTTTCATGGGGTGCTCCTTTTAAATTGCTTTATGATTATGACAGCTTGCGCCTTTACGACCCCGTAGAGCGGTAATGGCGCACGCCGAATTTCCAAAAGAGATAGCACGGGATAATAAACACGCAGGCGATGACGGGCAAAAGCATCGCGCGGGCGTCGTTGTGGCGGCCGATGAGGTACATCAGCGGGTAATACTGCACGAGCGCATAGGGCACGATGTAGGTGCAAAACGTCAGTACGCCTTTGCCGTAGATGGAAAGCGGGTAGCGCCCGTGCTCGCGCATACCGTTTGTTAAAATATTGATGAACTCGAGTCCCTCTAATGTGAAAAAGCATAGCCCGGCGAAGATCAAATACACGCCTGCAAAAAGCACGATGCCGCCTAAAATCATGAAAATGAGCGTCATAACGCGCGCGGCGCACTAATCGATTGGGCAGTTTTGAAGCGCCCAGATCAGCAGGAAAATCGCCATAATGCCCTTGCCGAAGCGCTCTAAATCCATGCGGCTGCACAGGACGAGGAAAACCTCGTTGCGCGGGCGCACCAGAACGCGGTCGAACTCGCCGTCCCCGATCATGCGGTCAAACGTATCAAACCCACGGAAGAACAGCTCCGCGAGCGAGAAGGATAACAGCACGATGGCGTAGCAGAGCGAAACCTCGGTGTACGTGAAGCCGTCCACCTGCTTAAATCGCATGAACATGAACTGCACGCCCCAAAAGCATGTGAGCGGTATAAATAGCTGCGCCAGTACGGAAAGCAAGAACGAAGCCTTGTACTGCATTGCTTTCTTGATGTGGATAGACAGAAATTCAAAGTATAGTTTCATAGATGACCCCTTTCTTTGTATACTGTAAAACACGAACGATTTGCCGGGCAGCGGAACGACTTGTCGTTCCGTTTATCCTCCCTGAATCACTACCCGCTTCAGCGCATTTTTCATGAGGGTGTGACCGCCGAGCACCAGGACGAGCAGCCAGAAGATTTGTAAGCCTACGGCGAAAGCGGCGTTCGTGCCGGCAATATCGCCGCTGTACACGCGGTACGGCACGTTGCTTGTGGCAGCGAAGGGGGTCAGCTCGCAGATTCTGCGCAGCGTAGGCGGGAAGAACGGCAGCGGCACTACGCCGCCGCAGAGAAAATCTGCCAGTGTGAGCAGCAGGGAGCGCAACCCGGTGGAAGAAAGGGTGTACATGGTGAGGACATAGATGAGCAGCGTGAACGCCGTGCTGTTCAATGCGCCCAGCACCATGGTGAGCAAAAATAGAAAGAATGTGGGTAAATCTGTGGGCGCGGTCAAGTTATAGCCTACGGGCAGAAGCGCCGCAACGACTAAGATTGGCATGGCGCGCAATGCAACCTTGGAAATACGACCGGAGAGAGATTTCGTGTACCACATGGCGTAGAGGTCGACGGGGCGGCACAGCGAATACGAGATGCTGCCGGAGGTGATTTCCTCCAAAATGTCGCCGTCCAAGACCCATGAGGCGAACATAGCTAAAAACGCCTGCTGTATCCATGTGTAGTTGACGGCCGCCTGCAAGGTCATCGGAAAAGCGGTGGGGTCGCTGCGGTAAAACGCGTGGTAGGCGAAGATGATCAAAAAGCCCCACGCAAATTGCGTGGAGATGCCTGCCAATGCCGCTGCGCGGTACTGCAAGCCCGTCACACAGCGCAGGCGGAAAAACGAAATGTATTTTTTAAGTTTCACGGCGCACCTCAAATATCAAACTGTTTGTAGAGCGCCGCGAGCGTTTCGTCAATCTGCCCGCTGCCGCCGCGCCGAATGTCGTCGAGTGTGCCGTCTAATAAAATGCGCCCTTTGCCGATGAGCAGGACGCGCTGCGCCAAGGCTTCCACGTCCTGCATGTCGTGCGTCGTTAAAATGACCGTGGTGCCGCGGCGCTTGTTCATATCAAGCACGAATTCGCGCACGGCGATCTTCGATACCGCGTCGAGCCCGATGGTAGGTTCATCCAAAAACAAGATGCGCGGGTCGTGCAGCAGGGAGGCGGCGATCTCGCACCGCATACGCTGCCCGAGCGACAGGCTGCGCGCCGGGGTCTTTAAGAGCTCCGATAAATTCAGAAGGTCGGTTAAATCCCGTAAATTTCGCTTGTAAACATCTTCGGTCACGGCGTAAATGTCGCGGATAAGCTCGAATGAATCAATGACGGGCACGTCCCACCATAATTGACTGCGCTGCCCGAACACAACGCCGATCTGCGAAACATGCGCGCGGCGGTCTTTCCACGGCACGCGCCCGTCGATGACGCAGGTGCCGCTGTCCGGCGTTAAAATGCCGGAGAGAATTTTGATGGTGCTGCTTTTTCCGGCACCGTTTGGGCCAATATAGCCCACGGCCTCGCCGTCTTCAATACGGAAGGAAACATCGTTTAGGGCGTGAATTTCTTCGTACTCGCGGCTGAAAAATGCTTTTGCGGCGTTTTTAAAGCCTGCGTTTCGTTTTCGCACGCGGAAGGTCTTTTGTAAATGCTCTGCCTGAATCATAGTTTACTCCTCTTTTCCGTTAACGGTACGGACTTTCGGGCTAATGCGAACACAGAAACTGAAACACGGGCTATCAGTTTAATATAATTTTCATAAAATGTCAATAATTTGCACAAAAAATCCTAAAATCCTATTACAAAAAGTGAAGTTATGGCGAAGACACTTTTTTCGGTATCTTTACATATAAACAGGAATTTGGCACTGTGGAGCCGGAAATGCTAAAAGAAGCTTCAAAACGGATGCCGACCGGGAAGAATTCGCACATTCACAAAGTATTTACAAATTTTGGTGTTGACATTTCCTGACCTTTGCAGTATAGTATAGACAAGGGTTAGCACTCGGGAACATAGAGTGCTAAAACCTGAGAGGTGCAAGTATGGAACTGACAAAACGCAAACAAAATATACTTGCCTCGATCGTAGACGGATACATTCGCACGGGCGAGCCGGTGGGCTCCAAGTCCATTGCGGAAAAAGCAGGTGTTTCTTCCGCAACGGTGCGCAACGAGATGGCAGAGCTTACGGAGCTGGGGCTTTTGGAACAGCCGCACACCTCCGCGGGGCGTGTGCCTTCACAGGAGGGCTACCGCGAGTTCGTAGATGCGCTGATGCAGCCGGAAACGTTAACGGAAGCCGAAAAGCTTACGATAGACGCGATGCTTGCAAAGAGCGCGTTTGACCCGGAACGATTATTGCGTGGCGCGGCGAAAACGCTGGCGGCTTCTACACGGTACCTTGCGTTGAGCACCACGCCGAGCGGCGCGGATGCAAAGATTAAGGCGGTGCAGTTCGTGCAGACGAGCCGCCGCACCGCAATGCTCATTATGATGAGCAGCGCAGGTACCATGAAAAACAAGGTGTTTCACTGCGACTTTGATCTTTCAAACGAGATTATGCGCATTTTCTTCCGCGTGCTCAACGAGCGCGTGACAGGGCGCGACGTGGCGGAGATCAACCGGGCATTTGTGCAAAACCTTGCGATCTCGCTGGGTGATATGGCAATTTTGATGTCGCCGGCGCTGGCGGCGCTTTTGGAAGTGGCGCTTGAAACGATGCAGACGGAAATTTCCGTAAGCGGTCAGATGAACCTGCTGTTCTACCCGGAATACAAGCTTGGCGGTGCACGCCGGGTGATGGATATTCTGGAAAGACGGGAGCTTTTGACAGAACTTCTCGCAGGCAAGCAGAACCGCACACAGATCAAGATCGGCACAGAGACCGGGCAGAACGCCTTGGCGGAATCGTCGGTCATTTGCTCACGGTACAGCGTGAACGGCAGAGATGCCGGCGCGGTCGCCGTGATCGGCCCGATGCGGATGCAGTACGCACACGTCGCGGCACAAACAGCATATGTCGCAGATCGTGTAGGCGAAATGCTTACGCGCATCATGCGGGAAGAATAGAGAAAGGAGCGTTGCCAGATGGCAGAGGAAAAGAAGCCTGTTCAGGAACCCGAGCAGGAAGCGAATACCGAGCCGGCAGAGGAATCTGCAAAGGCTGCGGAAAAGGAGAAAAAGAAAAAGAAGAGCGAGAAGATTCCGAAAGAGGATTACGACCGCTTGCAGGCGGAGTTCGACAGCCACAAGCAGCAGCACCTGCGCGTGCTTGCCGAGTACGATAACTTCCGCAAGCGTTCCGCAAACGAAAAGAACGCCGTTTACAATAACGCCGTTTCCGATACAATCAACGCGATTTTGCCGGTGGCCGATAATATCGACCGTGCACTGGCACAGGAAAATGTCTCCGCAGAGGATATGAAAAAAGGCGTTGAGATGATTGCAAACCAATTTAAGGCGAGCTTTGAAAAGCTTGGCATCCGAGAAGTCGGTCAGGTTGGCGAGCCGTTTGACCCGGCGCTGCACAACGCGGTGGCGCACATTGAAAGCGACGAGCTTGGCGAAAACGTCATTTCGGCGGTGTTCCAGAAGGGCTACATGCTGGGCGATAAGGTCGTAAGACACGCCATGGTACAGGTAGCAAACTAAATCAGCAAATATCCATTTATATAGTAATTCAGAATTCACACACTCATTTGAGTTAAAGGAAGGTAATTGATATGGCAAAGACAATTGGTATTGACCTTGGTACAACAAACTCTTGCGTAGCGGTTATTGAAGGCGGCGAGCCGGTCGTTATCGCAAACGCAGAAGGCGCAAGAACCACCCCGTCTGTCGTGGCATTCTCCAAGACAGGCGAGCGCATGGTCGGTCAGGTCGCAAAGCGTCAGGCGATTACGAACCCGGACCGCACGATCTCCTCTATTAAGAGAGAGATGGGCACAGATCACAAGGTGACGATCGACGGTAAGAGCTACACCCCGCAGGAAATCTCCGCAATGATCCTCCAGAAGCTGAAGGGCGACGCGGAAGCTTACCTCGGCGAGAGCGTTACGAGCGCAGTTATCACCGTTCCGGCGTACTTCACGGACGCACAGCGTCAGGCAACGAAGGACGCAGGCAAGATCGCGGGCCTCGATGTAAAGCGTATCATCAACGAGCCGACGGCAGCAGCACTGTCCTACGGTATCGATAAGGAAGACGACCAGAAGATCATGGTTTATGACCTCGGCGGCGGTACGTTCGATGTTTCCATCATTGAGATGGGCGACGGCGTACAGGAGGTTCTGGCTACGGCCGGCAATAACCGCCTTGGCGGCGACGACTTTGATAAGCGCGTCATGGATTGGATCATCAACAGCTTCAAGGTTTCCGACGGCATCGACCTTTCCGGCGATAAGATGGCTATGCAGCGTATTAAGGAAGCGGCAGAGAAGGCAAAAATCGAGCTTTCCGGCATGACGAGCGCTTCCATCAACCTGCCGTTCATCACGGCGGATGCGACCGGCCCGAAGCACCTTGACCTCACGCTCTCCAGAGCAAAGTTCAACGAGCTCACCGCAGACCTCGTTGAGAAGACCATGGGCCCGGTTCGTCAAGCACTGAGCGACTCCGGCCTCTCCATCGGTGAGATCAACAAGGTTCTCATGGTCGGCGGTTCCTCCAGAATTCCGGCTGTTCAGGAAGCAGTTAAGAAGCTTATCGGCAAAGAGCCGTTCAAGGGCATCAACCCGGACGAATGCGTTGCAATCGGCGCCGCACTTCAGGCAGGCGTTCTCGGCGGCGAAGTTCAGGGCTTGCTGTTGCTTGACGTTACTCCGCTTTCTCTCGGTGTTGAGACCATGGGCGGTGTGATGACGAAGATCATCGACAGAAACACCACTATCCCGACCAAGAAGAGCCAGATTTTCTCCACGGCGGCTGATGGTCAGACGCAGGTTGAGGTCAACGTTCTGCAGGGCGAGCGTGAATTTGCACGCGATAACAAGCAGCTGGGTCTCTTTAAGCTCGACGGCATCGCTCCGGCTCCGCGCGGCATCCCCCAGATTGAAGTTACATTTGACATCGACGCAAACGGCATCGTAAATGTTTCCGCTAAGGATCTCGGTACCGGTAAGGAACAGCACATCACGATTTCTTCTTCCTCCAACATGAGCAAGGAAGACATCGATAAGGCTGTTAAGGCGGCTGAGCAGTTTGCAGAGGAAGACAAGAAGCGCCGTGAAGAGGTTGAGACGAAGAACAACGCAGAGAACCTCTGCTACCAGGCGGAGAAGCTCGTAAACGAGAGCGGCGACAAGCTGGAAGAGGCGGACAAGACCGAAGTGAACAACAAGGTTGCAGCTCTGAAGACCACCATGCAGAACGGCACGGTCGAGGAGATCAAGTCCGGCATGGATGAGCTGCAGAAGGCGATTTACGCGGTTAGTGAGAAGCTGTATAAGGCAAGTGCACCGCAGCAGGGCGAGCAGGCAGCCCCGGGCGCAAACCCGCAGCAGGGCGGCCAGAACCCGAACGGTGACGTTTACGACGCAGACTACAAGGACGTCGATTAAGTTTTATAAATGACACGTTCAAAAGTGCAAGGGGAGCCGAAAGGCGTCCCTTGCCTTTTGGAGTTTGCGAGGAGATGACAGCGGATGGCGGACAACAAAAGAGATTATTATGAAGTGCTTGGGGTCGATAAGAGCGCATCAGACGATGTGATTAAAAAGGCGTACCGCAAGCTTGCAAAGCAATACCACCCGGACTTGAATCCCGGAGATAAAAATGCGGAAGCGAAGTTTAAGGAAGTCAACGAAGCGTATGAGGTACTTTCTGATAAAGACAAGAAGGTGCGCTACGACCAGTTCGGCTTTGCGGGCGTAGACCCGAACTTCGGCGGCGGCGCGGGCGGCGGAAATCCGTATGCCGGCGGCGCAGGCGGTTTTGATTTTACCGATATTTTCGACAGCTTCTTCGGTGGCGGTTTCGGGGGCGGCGGACGCCGTGCGAACCCGAACGCACCGCGCCGCGGCAGTGACGTAGAGGCAAGCGTCACCCTTTCGTTTGAGGAAGCGGCAAAGGGCTGCAAGAAAAATGTGACCTACCACCAGATCGAAAATTGCCCGGATTGCAACGGCTCCGGCGCGGCTAAGGGCACAAGCCCCAAGACCTGCCCGAACTGCGGCGGCTCCGGCCAGGTGCGCATCAACCAGCGCACACCGTTCGGCGTGGTGCAGTCCACAAGCACGTGCGACCGCTGCCACGGCAGAGGCCAGATTGTCGATACCCCGTGCAAAACGTGCGACGGCAAGGGTAAGATCCGCCGCCAGAAGACGATCGAGATTTCCGTTCCGGCGGGTATCGATGACGATCAGATTCTGAATGTCGGCGGCAAGGGCAATGCCGGTTCCAACGGCGGTCCGAACGGCGACCTGCACGTATACATTACAGTTCGTCCGCATGCCATTTTCACGCGCCGCGGCAACGACGTTTGGTGCGATATGCCAATCACGTTCACGCAGGCTGCACTCGGCGCGGAAGTCACGGTGCCGACGCTCGACGGTAAGGTGAGCTACACCGTACACGAGGGCACGCAGCCGGGCGACGTGTTCAAGCTCAAGGGCAAGGGTATTCAGAGCATCAACGGCAGAGGACGCGGCGACCAGTACGTGCGCGTAACCGTTGAAGTGCCGAAAAACCTGAGCAAGCGCCAAAAAGAGCTTTTGCAGGAATTTGAACAGAATGCCGACGAAAAGAACTATCAGAAGCGTAAAAGCTTCTTCGGCAAGATCAAAGACCTGTTTGAAGACTAAACACATGAAAGTTTAAAGTATCCTCCGTTCTGTACAGAGCGGGGGATATTTTGCTATATAAGCTCTTTACATTTTCAACTTTGCGCTCGTTGTACAGCTTGGTATCGACATTTTGGCGCTGCCTGACAATTTTCGTGCATTTTTTGTTGCAATCCGGTGCGCTTTGGACTATAATAAATAGCAGAAATCAACAAATGGAGGTTGATAAAATTGAAAAAGAGAATATTTGCGCTGTGCAGCGCCTTGCTGCTCAGCCTGACTGTGTTCGCGGGCTGCGGATCAAAACCGACGGAGGAGAGCGCCGCAAGCGAGCCGGAAGCGACTGCCACGGCTGCTCCGACGGCAGAGGCGGAATCTTCCGCAGCAGAGAGCACCGCAGCACCCACGGAAGCACCTTCCGCGGAACCGGCGAATGTGAACCTGCTCACCGGCCTGCCGACCTTGACGGACGGCGCCATCGGCAAACGTCCTGTCGCCGTAATGGTGAATAACGTAGACGCTGCCCTGCCGCAATATGGCATCTCCGCCGCAGATCTTGTTTTTGAGTTACCGGTGGAATACGACCTGACCCGTTTGATGGCCGTTTATGGGGATTATACCCAAATTCCCGAGGTTTGTTCCATTCGCAGCTGCCGATACTATTATCCGATTTTGGCAGTTGGTTTTGATGCAATTTATGTAAACTGGGGCATGAATGAGTCTGTTGCGCGCCCTACAGTCAACAGCATGGATATCGATCAGTATGACGGCGATGAATATGGCCTCGGTGATTGCTTCGGCAGAGATAAGGCGCGTTATGAAAGCGGTTATGCGTGGGAACACACCGGTGTATTTCATGGGCCGAATTTCCCGAGTGTTTTGGAAAAAGATAAAGTGCGCACCGATTTAAAAGAGGACAAAACAGGTACAGCTTTTAATTTTGTTGAAATGGATAAAAATGCCGTACCGAACGGCGAAGATGCCCAAAAGGTGCGTGTGGATTTCGGTGCAAATTACAGTGTTTTTACTTATGATGAAGAAAATCATGAATACCTCAAGAACTTTAAAGATAGCCCGCATATGGACGGCATTTCCAAAGAACAGCTCAAGTTTGAAAATGTGATCGTTCTTGAGACGGAGATCAAGCCATATCCCGGTGACGAAGTGATCAAGTATGTGGATTGGGAAGGCGGCGAAAATGCAAAGGGCTACTATATTTCCGAGGGCAAAATGGTGCCGATTACTTGGTCTAAGGCCGGTATGTATGACCCGCTGAAGTTCTTTGATGCGAACGGCAACGAGTTGCAGCTCAATCGCGGTAAGTCCTACATTGCGTTCACCTATGCGGGAAACTGCAAGGTTGAAGGGTAAAAGTTAAGAAAACAGACAAAAAGAGCTATCTGACTTCTCTAACAGAAATCAGATAGCTCTTTATTCTTGGATAATCTAAAATGTTGCCATTTTGTTGTCACGGAGCAATTCCCGGGCACAAAAGTCCAGCTTTTTCAAGGCTTTTTGACCTTTCGGGTATTACTCAAATTCGATCGTTGCCGGGGGTTTGCCGGTGCAGTCGTAGAGGACGCGGTTGACGTGCTGGACCTCGTTGACGATGCGGCTGGTGACGGTTTGGAGCAGGCTCCACGGAATCTCGGCGGCTTCGGCCGTCATGAAATCGGTGGTGGTCACGGCGCGCAAGGCCACGGCATAGTCGTAGGTGCGCTCATCGCCCATAACGCCCACACTGCGCATGTTGGTCAGCGCGGCGTAGTACTGGCTGATGCTCTTATCGAGACCGGCTTTTGCGATCTCCTCGCGCCAGATGGCGTCGGCTTCCTGCACCATCTTGACCTTATCCGGCGTGACTTCGCCGATGATGCGGATGGCAAGGCCGGGGCCGGGGAACGGCTGGCGGCTGACGAGGTATTCCGGCAGACCCAGCTCACGTCCGGCCTGGCGTGTCTCGTCCTTAAAGAGGTCACGCAGCGGCTCGACGATCTCCTTGAAATCGACGTAATCCGGCAGACCGCCTACATTGTGGTGCGACTTGATGACGGTGCTTTCGCCGCCGAGGCCGCTTTCCACGACGTCGGGGTAGATGGTGCCCTGCGCGAGGAAATCGACGGTGCCAATCTTCTTTGCTTCTTCTTCAAAGACGCGGATGAACTCTTCGCCGATGATCTTGCGCTTTTTCTCCGGTTCGGATACGCCGGCGAGCTTATCGTAGAAGCGCTGGCGAGCGTTGACGCAGACGAAATTGAGCTCGAACTGGCCGTTCGGGCCGAAGACCTCGCAGACTTCTTCCATCTCGTTCTTGCGCAGCAGGCCGTGGTCGACGAATACGCAGGTGAGCTGCTTGCCGACGGCTTTAGAGAGCATGGCTGCCGCAACGGAGGAATCAACACCGCCGGAAAGGGCGCACAGCACTTTGCCGTCGCCAATCTTCTCACGCAGCGCCTTGACGCTCGTCTCGACGAAGGAGCCCATTTTCCAGTCGCCCTTGCAGCCGCAGACGTTGTAGACAAAGTTGTGCAGCATCGTCTTGCCTTCCGGCGTGTGGAGCACTTCCGGATGGAACTGGAAGCCGTAGAGGTTCTTTTCCGGCAGCTCGATGGCGGCGACCGGACAGTTATCGGTATACGCGGAGATTGTGAAGCCTGTGGGCGCGGTCTCGGCGTAGTCGTTGTGGCTCATCCAGCAAATGGTCTCCGGGCTGACGTTCTCAAAGACCTTGGACTTGGTATCGACGTGAACCAGCGTTTTGCCGTATTCACGCTCCGGCGCCTTGCAGACATGACCGCCGAGCAGATGCGTCATGAGCTGGAAGCCGTAGCAAAGTCCGAGCACGGGGATACCGAGATCGAAAATCGCGGGATCAATGGTCGGCGCACCGTCGACGTAAACGCTGTTCGGGCCGCCGGTGAAGATGATGCCCTTGGGGTTCTGTGCGCGAATGGCGTCAAGACCCACGCGGTAGGACACGATCTCGCAGTATACATTGCACTCGCGGACGCGGCGTGCGACCAGCTGGTTATACTGTCCGCCGAAGTCCACTACGAGCACTTTTTCGTTTTGTGGCATATTACACCCTGCCTTCCTGAATTTAAAACGTTGGTTCAACGATTGAATACAATTCTATTTTACTCCACTGTGACAGATTTTGCAAGATTGCGCGGCTTATCAATATCGCAGCCCTTCATGGAGGCGACATAGTACGCAAACAGCTGCATTGGGATGACTGAGAGGGAGGGGAGCATAAACGATGCGGTCTTCGGAATGTAGAACACCATATCCGTCTGCCCGGCAATCTCTTTTTTGTCTTCCGTCGCAACACCCAGCACGACAGCGCCGCGCGCCTTAACCTCTTTGATATTCGACATCATTTTATCAAAGAGGCGGGCGTCGGTCGCAAGCGCGATGACAAGCGTGCCGTCTTCGATGAGGGAGATCGGGCCGTGCTTGAGCTCGCCCGCGGCGTAGGCCTCGGAGTGAATGTAGGAAATCTCCTTGAGTTTGAGGGAAGCCTCCAGAGACGCGGCGTAATCGACATTGCGGCCGATGAAGTACATGTCGCTCGCGTTGAAATACTTGGAGGCAAAGAACTGAATATTCTCCTTGTGCTTCAGCATTTCGTCAATCTGCTCCGGCAGCTTTTCGAGCGCCGCGATGTATGCACTGAGCTGCTCCTGCGTGAATTTGCCGAGCTGCTCGCCGATGTACAGCGCCAGAAGATAAATGACCGCAAGCTGCGTGCTGTATGCTTTTGTGGACGCGACGGAGATTTCCGGGCCTGCCCACGTATACAGCACGTCGTCCGATTCGGTTGCAATGGTGCTGCCGACAACGTTCACGACGGAGAGCACACGACAGCCCGCACGCTTCGCTTCGCGCAGCGCCGCCAGCGTATCGGCGGTCTCGCCGGACTGGCTGATGATGATCATGAGCGTGTTTTCGTTGAGGATCGGGTCGCGGTAACGGAACTCAGATGCAACATCCACTTCGACCGGGATGCGCAGCAGTTCTTCAAACGCGTACTTTGCCACGACGCCCACGTGGTACGCCGTGCCGCACGCCACGATGTTGATTTTTGTGAAGCGGCGCAGCTCCTCAGCGGTCAAGGTGATGTCATCAAGCACGATGTGCCCGTTGCGGATACGCGGTGTAATGGTATCACGCACGGCTTTCGGCTGCTCGAAGATCTCCTTCATCATGAAATGCTCAAAGCCGCCCTTTTCGGCCGCTTCAATATCCCACTCGATGTGCTCAATCTCTTTTTCGACCGGCTCACCGTCTGCGTTATAGAACTTCACGCCGTCGCGGGTGAGCTCTGCAATTTCGTTATCTTTTAAGCGGCAGATCTCACGCGTCTTTGATAAGATCGCGGGAATGTCGGACGCGATGAAATTTTCGCCCTGCCCGATGCCGATGATGAGCGGGCTGTCCTTGCGTACCGCGTAGATGCAGTCCGGGTGGTCGGCACTGATGATGCCGAGCGCATAGCTGCCCTCCACCTTGGAGATGACCTTTTCAATCGTCTCCAGAATGTCGCCCTTATCGTAGTATTCGAGCATCTGCGCGACAACCTCCGTATCGGTTTCCGATACGAACTGTATGCCGCGGCGCATGAGGTGCTGCTTGAGGTAGAGATAATTCTCGATGATGCCGTTATGCACAACGGCAAAACGACCGCCCTCGCTCACCTGCGGGTGCGAGTTCACATCGCTCGGTGCGCCGTGCGTCGCCCAGCGCGTGTGGCCGATGCCGAGCGTACCGGTCAGTGCTTTGCCGCCGTCCAACAGGTCGCTCAGCACGCGCAGCCGGCCTTTCGATTTTACAACTTTCAATCCGACTTCCGTGAAGACTGCTACACCTGCGGAGTCATATCCGCGGTATTCCAACTTTTCCAACCCCTGCAAGAGAACGGGTACTGCTTGATCGTTACCGATATAACCGACGATTCCGCACATATCCTAAACCATCCTTTCAGAATTTACAACTCAAAATTGGTTATTCTTTGTACAGTGAAAATATAACTGTATTTAATGATTTGCATGCAAAGTAGGGGAAAGCAGGCGGCTTGGGGCTGCCTGCTTTCTTAGAATGTTTTAAATTAGCGATACATGATGTCTTCGCGGGCAGGGCCGTTCGAAACCATGCAGACCGGAACACCGAGGTGCTTTTCGGCAAACTCGACGTAATGACGTGCGTTCTCCGGGAGATCCTCGAACTTCTTGATGCCGCGGATGTCGCATTTCCAACCCGGGAGCTTCTCGAAAATCGGCTTGCAGCGCTTGAGCTCCGTAGTGGTCGGGAAGTAATCAATCTGCTTGCCGTCGAGCTCGTAGCCGACGCAGACCGGAATCTCATCGAGATAGCCGAGTGCATCAAGTACGGTCATGGCAACGCCGGTTGCGCCCTGCACCTGGCACCCATAGCGGGCTGCAACGAGGTCGAGCCAGCCAACACGACGCGGACGGCCGGTGGTAGCACCGTACTCGCCCTTATCGCCGCCGCGCTTTCTCAGCTCTTCCGCTTCATCGCCGAAAATCTCGGAAACGAATTCGCCTGCGCCGACAGCGCTGGAATACGCCTTAACGACCGTGTAAATCTCTTTGATCTCATACGGCGGGATGCCGCCTGCGCCGACAGCGCCGAAGCCGGCGACCGGGGAGGAGGAGGTGACCATCGGATAAATGCCGAGGTCCGGGTCCTTCAGGGAGCCGAGCTGACCCTCGAGCAGAATGGTTTTGCCTTCCTTAACGGCGTTGTGGAGAATGGTGAATGTATCGGCCACATACGGCGCGATGAGTTCCTTGTACTCCATGAGCTTTGCGTAAATCTCTTCGCGGTCGAGCGGCTCTACCTTATAAAGGTTGGTGTAGAGTACATTCTTGAGATCGAGCACATGGTCAATCTTCTCCATCAGGTCCTCTTTGCTGCCGAACAGCTCACTGACCTGAAAGCCGATCTTTGCGTACTTATCGGAATAGAACGGTGCGATGCCGCTCTTGGTGGAACCAAAGGACTTAGAAGCCAGACGAGCTTCTTCCATGCCATCCAGTGCTTTGTGGTACGGCATAACGATCTGGCAGCGGTTGGAGATGAGGATGTTCGGCATCGGAACGCCCTGTTCCGTTACAGCCTTGAGCTCGTCGATGAAGTTTTCAACGGAGAGCGCAACGCCGTTGCCAATGATATTGAGGATGTTCTTTCTAAAAATACCGGAGGGCAGCTGATGCAGAGCAAAGCGACCGTAATTGGTGATGATCGTGTGGCCGGCGTTGCTGCCGCCCTGGAAACGAACAACGATATCGGAATCTTCTGCCAGAATATCGGTGATTTTGCCTTTTCCTTCGTCGCCCCAGCAGGCGCCGACAATTGCTTTTACCATAATAGTTCAAGCCTTTCTAATATATTATATATATTTATTTCCTCCCAAAGCCGTTTAAAACGGCGGGGTGAATTACAGATTGATCTCTGCGGTTTCTGTTTCGGTGTCTGCATAGCGATCGAGGATCGGCTTTACGACATCGTGAAGGAAAATTTCGGTCTGGCGCGGTGCGCGGCCGACATACTTGTGCGGGTCTACGATGCCCTTGAGCTCGTCGAGTGTGACGCCGAAGATCGGGTCGTTTGCGATGCGCTCCAGAAGGTCGTTTTCACCGCCCTCTTCCTTAATGACCTTAGAGGCTGCCATGGAGTGCACGCGCACGTGCTCGTGCAGCTCCTGACGGTCTGCGCCGCGCTTTGCGGCGTCCATCATGATGTTTTCCGTCGCCATGAACGGCAGCTCGCGGCGGAGGTGCTGCTCGATGACCTTCGGGTAAACCACAAGGCCGTCCGCAACGTTCATTACAAGGTTCAGGATCGCGTCGGTCGCAAGGAAAGCTTCCGGCACGCTGATGCGCTTGTTCGCGGAGTCGTCCAGCGTGCGCTCAAACCACTGCGTAGAAGCGGTAATCGCCGGGTTCAGCGCGTCTACGACAATGTAGCGTGCAAGGGAGGCGATACGCTCGCTGCGCATCGGGTTGCGCTTATACGCCATGGCGGAGGAACCGATCTGGTTCTTCTCAAACGGCTCTTCCACTTCCTTCAGATGCTGCAGAAGACGGATGTCGTTCGAGAATTTTGCGGCGCTCTGCGCGATGCAGCTCAAAACGTTCAGCATCTGGCTGTCAAGCTTACGCGGGTAGGTCTGGCCGGAGACGGCAAAGCAGCTCTCATAGCCCATTTTCTCGGCGATTTTCGCGTCGATCTTTGCGGCCATTTCATCGTTGCCGTCGAAAAGCTCAAGGAAGCTTGCCTGTGTGCCCGTGGTGCCCTTGGAGCCGAGCAGCTTCGCTTTGCTGAGCTGATACTCTACGTCTTCAAGGTCCATCAGAAACTCCTGCATCCACAGCGTGGCGCGCTTGCCCACGGTGGTCGGCTGTGCCGGCTGGAAGTGGGTGAAGGCGAGCGTGGGCAGGTCTTTATATTCTTCCGCAAAATGGGAAAGAATGCGGATGACATTGACGAGCTTCTTCCTAACAATCTTCATGGCTTCCGTCATGATGATGATGTCGGTGTTGTCGCCGACATAGCAGCTTGTTGCGCCGAGGTGGATGATGCCGGCAGCCTTCGGGCACTGCTGTCCGTAGGCATACACATGGCTCATCACGTCGTGGCGCACAAGGCGCTCGCGCTCTTCGGCGACTTCATAGTTGATGTCCTCGGCGTGTGCCTTCAGCTCATCGACCTGTTCCTGCGTGACCGGCAGACCGAGCTCCATTTCGCTCTCTGCAAGCGCGATCCAAAGGCGGCGCCAGGTCTTGAACTTCATGTCCGGCGAAAACAGGTACTTCATCTCTTTGTCGGCATAGCGGGAGGACAAGGGGGATTCATACGTATCTTTCATGTTTATCTTTTCCTTTAATCAAATAAATAACAAACGGAGAATGCGGCAATAAACCGCGTAAACGGAGCCTCCGCGTTTTCGGGGACTCCGTTTCGTTATATGCTCTACAGTCAGTTCAGGCCGATGCGCTTCATCATTTCGGCATAAGCCTCTTCCACACCGCCCATGTCGCGGCGGAAACGGTCCTTATCGAGCTTTTCATGGGTGTTGATGTCCCAGAAGCGGCAGGTATCCGGGGAAATCTCGTCTGCGAGGATAATCTCGCCGTCGGAGGTCTTGCCGAATTCGATCTTGAAGTCGATGAGGTCAACGCCGATGCTCTTGAAGAACTCCAGCATGAGCTCGTTGACCTTCAGAGCCATCGAGCTGATCTTATCAATCTCCTCCTGCGTTGCAAAGCCGGCAGCGAGGATATGGTAATTGTTGACCATCGGGTCGCCGAGATCGTCGTTCTTGTAGCAGAACTCCAGGACCGGTACGCGCATGGGGGTGCCTTCCTCAAGGCCGAGGCGCTTAGAGAGACTGCCGGCTGCCTTGTTGCGGACGATGACTTCGAGCGGAACGATGCTGACCTTGCGCACGACGGTGTCGCGGTCGGAAAGCTCTTCTACAAAGTGGGTCTTGATGCCGTGCTTTTCAAGCAGCTGGAACATGAAGTTGGACATACGGTTGTTGACAACGCCTTTGCCGACGATGGTGCCCTTCTTGAGGCCGTTGAACGCGGTCGCGTCATCTTTATAGGAAACGATGCAATAATCCGGGTTCTCCGTTGCGTAAACTTTCTTTGCTTTGCCCTCGTAGAGTAATTCGGTCTTCTGCATAATACATTACCATACCTTTCTTCATTGAGCGTTTGGCGCGGGCGAAAAGCCGAAAACGGCAAAATTTTCTCCCGTGCATTATCATACACTTTAATTCTATAGAAAAGTGCACCGAATGTCAATCTTTTTCCGAAAACCGCCGTGCAAGAATTCGTACAATTTCAGGGTGTGAGACGAAAGAATACTGGTGCTTTTACAACAAAAGAAAGTGAACTTGCAGAATTGAAACGGGTTTCCTTCAAAATTCATCGCTTTGCGGTGCTGAAACTTTTTTGAAATTTTTCGCAAAAACATATTGAAAACACGAAAAACCTGTGGTAAAATGTAAATGTTTTCAGGAAACGGGCAAAAAGGCCCAAAAGACCGAAGGGAGATCTTTTTGCAGGATTTAAAGGTAAAAACTGCGTTTCCTGTGCTTTTCTTATTTTTCAATCTATTTTCTAAGGAGCGATCGTTATGTCTTATGTAAGCGAACAGCTGGAACACCTTAAAAAGCTTAATTCCAATGAGCCGGAATTCATTCAGGCTGCAACGGAAGTTCTCACCACTTTGGAGCCGGTCATTGAAGCAAACCCGCAGTATGAGGCTGCCGGTATCTTGGAGCGTCTCACCGAGCCGGAGCGCCAGATCATGTTCCGTGTGCCGTGGGTCGACGATAACGGCAAGGTTCATGTGAACCGCGGCTACCGCGTACAGTTCAACTCTGCGATCGGTCCGTATAAGGGCGGTCTGCGTCTGCACCCGTCCGTTAACCTTGGCATCATCAAGTTCCTCGGCTTCGAGCAGATTCTCAAGAACTCCCTGACCGGTCTGCCCATCGGCGGCGGTAAGGGCGGCTCCGATTTCGACCCGAAGGGCAAGAGTGACCGCGAGATTATGGTGTTCTGCCAGAGCTTCATGACTGAGCTTTACAGACACATCGGCGCTGATACGGATGTACCGGCGGGCGATATCGGCGTAGGCGGCAGAGAAATCGGCTACCTCTACGGCCAGTATAAGAGAATCCGTAACTGCTATGAGGGCGTTCTCACCGGCAAGGGTCTCACCTACGGCGGCTCCCTCGCCCGTACGGAAGCGACGGGCTATGGCCTGCTGTACTTCACCGATGCGATGATGAAGAAGAACGGCATGGATATTAAGGGCAAGACGGTTGTTATCTCCGGCGCCGGCAACGTTGCAATTTATGCAACCGAAAAGGCACAGCAGCTTGGCGCTAAGGTTGTTACCATGTCTGATTCCACCGGCTGGATCTACGACGCGGAGGGCATCGACCTCGCAGCTGTCAAGGAGATCAAGGAGGTTAAGCGCGCACGTCTCACCGAGTACAAGAAGTACAGACCGAACAGCGAGTACCACGAGGGTAAGGGCGTTTGGACGGTTCCGTGCGATGTGGCTCTGCCGTGCGCAACGCAGAACGAACTGAACGAAGAAGACGCGAAGACGCTCGTCAAGAACGGCGTACAGGTCGTTGCCGAGGGCGCGAACATGCCGTCCACCATTGAGGCTACGAATGTCTTCCAGCAGGCCGGCATTCTGTTTGCACCGGGCAAGGCTGCAAACGCAGGCGGCGTTGCGACTTCTGCTCTTGAGATGAGCCAGAACAGCGAGCGTCTCTCCTGGAGCTTTGAAGAAGTTGACGCAAAGCTGAAGGGCATCATGGAGAACATCTTTGCGAACGTAGACGCGGCTGCCGAGAAGTACGGCCACCCGAAGAACTACGTCATGGGCGCAAACATCGCGGGCTTCGTGAAGGTCGCAGATGCTATGCTCGCACAGGGCATTGTCTGATCCTGATTTGATTTAGAACTGAATAAAGCTTAAAAGGCGCTGTGTGGTTTAAAACCTGCACGGCGCCTTTTGCTTATTAAGAAAGTCATTCTAAACGATGGAGGATGGAATAACACAAACAAAATTTTTCACAGCGGGATGAAAAAGTAAATACGGAAAATAAAAAAATGGACACCGAAACGATGTCCATAATTTTATTGACCAGCTCTTTTATACTGCTCTTGTAACCTTGCCGGAACGCAAGCAGCGGGTGCAGGCGTATACACGCTTCGGTGTACCGTTAACAAGTGCCTTTACTCGTCTGATATTCGGTTTCCAAGTTCTGTTGGAACGTCTGTGGGAGTGGGAAACCTTGATGCCGAAGGATACGTCCTTTCCGCAAATTTCACATTTAGCCATCTATCTGCACCTCCTTAAAGTGCCTAATTCTTCATTGCAACGTTAGTATTGTAGCAGAAACGAATGCAAAATGCAAGATTTATTTTTAAAAATGGGAACTAAATTTTGAAAAAACTCGCTTTTCGCATCTTTTGCTAAAACGAAAAGTTGTTCACAGAATGTTTTTACGGAAAAGAATTGTTTTTTCGTCCTCTATGCTTTATAATTCTATAAGGTATATCCGAAACCGTTTTCGGGTGCACCCCACAGAAAGAGGTGTTATATTTGCTTTTTAATTCGATCATGACCTTGCTGCGCGGCGGCGCTGTTGATCCGCTCAGTGTTATCATTCAGATTTTAGCCACGCTCGTCATCGTTTTCCTTGCGCTGCCGCTGCACGAGCTTGCGCACGGTTGGGTGGCGTACAAACTCGGTGACCCTACCGCAAAGTATGAGGGCCGCTTGACGCTGAACCCGCTTGCAAGCATTGACCCGATGGGTGCGATGTTCCTTTTGCTTTTCGGCATCGGTTGGGCAAAGCCCGTGCCGATCGACAGCCGGTATTTTAAAAATCCGCGCTCCGGCGTGGCACTCACGTCTCTTGCGGGCCCGGCGGCGAACCTGCTTGCATCTTATGTCGGCTGCGTTATTTATTATGCTATTGCGGCTTTTGCGCCGTACAACGCGTTTGTGCATTACATTTTACTGTTCTTCAGCTATTTTTCGTTTATCAACGCGGTGCTGGCGGTCTTCAACCTTGTGCCGCTGCCGCCGCTTGACGGCTCCAAAATTCTGGCGGCGCTGCTCAGCGACCGCGCACGCTACAAGTTCTACCAGTACCAGAACATGCTCTCCATGATCGGCATGCTGCTCATTGTTTCCGGTGCGCTCACGGGTCCGCTAAATGTGCTTGAAAACGCCGTATACGGCGGTGTGAGCTGGCTTGCGGCGTTGCCGTTCCGTCTGGCCGGCGTATTGTGATCGTGTATGAACATGGAAAAAACGGAAACACTTTCCTATAAGCTCGATGTGTTTGAGGGTCCGCTCGACCTGCTGCTCAACCTCATCGCAAAAAACAAACTCAATATCTACGATATTCCCATCGCAGAGCTTTTAGAGCAGTACATGGCGCAGATTCACGAGATGCAGGCGGCAGATATGGACGTTGCGAGCGAATTTCTTGAGATGGCGGCGCGTCTTGTGCACATCAAAAGTGTTTCGCTGCTGCCGAAAAAGGAAGAGGAAGCGGCATTGAAGCAAGAGCTGACCGGTCAGCTGCTTGAATACCAGCAGTGCAAGGAAGCGGCCATGCGTCTGCGCGAGCGGTTTTCGCTCGACAGCATCGTGCGTGCGCAGGCGGATATTCCCGCAGATCTCACCTATAAGCGCCATCATAAGCCGCAGGAGCTGCTTTCGGCGTATTTGTCGATGCTCGGAAAAAAGAAGCCGCCGGAGCCGCAGAAGCCGGAGGACACCATCTCAAAGCTCATCACGCGCCGTGTGGTCTCCGTGGCTTCGCAAATTGTTTTCGTGCTGCGCAGCCTGTGGAAAAAGCGGCATGTGTCGTTAAAAGAGTTGTTCCGCGGCAAAAACGACCCCTCGGAGCGCGTGGCGGCGTTCCTCGCCGTTTTGGAGCTTGTCAAGGACAAGCGATTGCGCGTGGACGGTGACGGCGAAGACTGCGAGATCAAACTGACGAACGGAGGCGAGTAAGCTGAATAAAAAGAAAATGCTCGGCATGATGGAGGCAATCTTATTCGCGTGCGGCGACCCGATCGACATCGATAAGCTGGCGCAGGCGCTTAATACCGAGGAAGAGAACGTTCTGGAGCTCAGCCGAACGCTTCAGGCGAAATATAACAAGGAAGAAAGCGGCATCTATTTGCTGCAATTAGACCACACATTGCAGTTTGCCGTGAATCCCGCGTTTTTGGCACCGGTGCGCACAGCGTTAGACCTCAGAAGCAGCGCGCCGCTCTCGCAGGCGGCCATGGAGGTGCTGGCGGTCATCGCATATAATCAGCCTGTCACGAAAGCGTTTGTGGAGCAGGTGCGCGGCGTGGATTGCTCGGGCGTCATCGGCAGCCTGGTGCAGAAAGCGCTCATTGAAGAGCGCGGGCGACTCGACCTTCCCGGTAAGCCGCTATTATACGGCACGACGGAAAATTTCCTGCGCTGCATGGGCATCCGCTCGCTTTTGGAGCTGCCGCCTTTGCCGCAGGAGGAAGAAACCGAAAACGCACCTCAAAACGACGGGGCAGACAAAGCATGATCGTTTTATGGATTCTGCTCGGGCTCATCGCGCTGATCTTTCTTCTGCTGTGCATCCCTGTGCGGTTCGATCTGAACTATAACGGAGAGGCGACCGTTTTTATACGGTATCTCTTTTTAAAATACCGCGTGCTTCCCGCACCGGAGAAAAAACCGGAGCCGAAAAAAGAGAAGAAACCGAGCGAAAAAAAGTCTGAAGAACAAGCCAAGGAGAAAAAACCGAACCCGCTTTTGCGGCAGGTGAAAAAATATAAGGAAGCCGAGGGACTTACGGGGCTTTTAACGCTCGCGAAAGATTTGTTAAAGGCCACCGGCACGCGCTTTGGAAAGCTTTTAAAGCACATAAAGCTGAAAGATTTCGACCTATACGTGCTCGTCGGCGGCGGGGAAGATGCCGCCGAAATGGCTGTCCTGTACGGAGAGGTGTGTGCGGGCGTGTATCCGGCTGTGTCGGTCTTGCTCGGCTTAACAAACTGCAAGTCGCCGCATGGACGTGTTTCCGTCGATCTCGATTACAGCGTAAAGGAACCGAAGGTTTTATGTACGGCAAGCGGTGCGGTACGTCCGCTGTTCGTCGTGCACCACGGGGTGCAGTTTATACTGCGCACGATATTGCCGTTTTACAATAAATTTCAAAGTGCCGGAAAGCCTGCCGTAAAATCCGCAGCACCGGCAGCAAATAAAAAGGAGAGAACAACATGAGTGAAAATAAGGTCAACAACCTGCTCGGCGTTTCCATGGATAAAATCAAGGAAATGGTGGACGTGAACACCGTTATCGGCGATCCCATCACCACGCCGGACGGCACCACGGTCATCCCGGTTTCGCGTGTGAGCTACGGCTTTGCAGGCGGCGGCTCCGACCTGCCTTCTAAAGCGCAGCCGGAAAAGGGCCTCTTTGCCGGCGGCAGCGGCGCGGGCATTACCATTCAGCCTATTGCGTTTTTGGTAATCTCGAACGGCAATGTGCGCATTTTGCAGATTGAGCCGTATGTTTCGTCTGTCGATCGCGTTGTGGCGAGTGTGCCGGACGTAGTGGACAAGATCGCCGGACTTTTCAACAAGGATAAGAAAGACAAAGAGGACGAGGATATTTCCCTGCCCCCGCAGTATTGATTGTATAATCCAGCCGCCTGCCGCGTATACATGCCGTGGCAGGTGGTGATTTTTGCGAAAGATACTTTGTGTTTTGCTGGCGGTCGTTTTTGTGTGGGGCAGTCTGCCGGTTTCGGCAGAGACGGCGGAGTCCGTAAGCGTTTCGGCGTATGCCGCCGTACTGTATGAGCCCGTGAGCGGCACGGTCTTATTTGAAAAGAACAGCCGCGAGGTACTGCCCGTTGCGAGCACGACGAAGATCATGACGGCGCTGTTGGCGTTTGAAAGTGAGCATAGGGGTGATCCCGTGACGATCACGCCGGAAATGATAAGCGTGGAGGGTTCCTCTATGGGGCTGCGCGCCGGGGAGGTGCTTGCACTCGGCGACATCGCCCGCGGCATGATGATGGCCTCCGGCAACGATGGTGCGAATGCGATAGCGCTGTATCTGTCCGATTCGACGGAAGCATTTTCCGAGAAGATGAACGCGCGCGCCGCAGAGCTTCATATGATGCAGACGCGTTTCGTCACGCCCTCGGGGCTCGATGCCGAGGGGCACGGCTCCACGGCGTATGACATGGCGCTGCTTGCCGCAGAAGCGATGCAAAATGAAGAGTTTGCCGCGGCGGTGGGGCGGACGACGCTTTCCGTGCCGTTTATTTCGCCCGAAAAAACCGTGCGGTATGAAAATCACAATCGTTTACTAAAGCTGTACCCGGACTGCACGGGCATCAAAACGGGCTTTACGAAAAAGGCCGGGCGCTGCCTTGTGTCTTCCGCAGAGCGGGACGGCGCACGGCTCATTTGTGTGACATTAAATGCCCCGGACGACTGGAACGACCACATGAATTTGTACGATTACGGCTTTGTACAGCTTGCAGAGCGAACATATACGGCGGGTTTTCAGCCGATTTCGCTTCCCGTTGTCGGTGGTGAAAAAGAGTGCATAAGTCTTACGCTCCAAACGCAGGAAAGCGCCGTTTTGCCGAAAAATGTGACGGTCATGGCGGAGTACATTCTGCCGCAATTTGTGTATGCGCCGGTAGAAAAAGGCGACGTAATCGGCTGCGTGCGATACAGCGTGAACGGCAAGGTTCTAAAGGAAACACCGCTTGTTTCAAGCGAAGATTGTGCTTTGCAAAAGGACGAACGCACGTGGCTTCATAAGTGGTTCGCCCGCTTTTTGAGAAGCACAAGATTTATAAATTGAGAGATACAGAGAAAGGTTTTGAACTATGGCTAAAGATACAAGACTGCAAAAGATGCTTGCGGAGTGCGGCATCGCTTCGCGCCGCAAGGCAGAGGAGATGATCGCGGCGGGGCGCGTTGCGGTCAACGGCGTCCGCGCGCAGATCGGCGACAAGGTGGACGTGAAGAAAGACAAGGTTACCGTAGACGGTCAGCGCGTGCAGACCGTGGACGAAAAGGTGTACATAATGGTGCATAAGCCGCGCGGCTATTTGACCTCCATGTCCGACGACCGCGGCAGAAAGTGCGTCAGCGAGCTTGTGGAGGAGCTGCCTGTGAGATTATTCCCCATCGGCCGTCTCGATAAGGACTCCGAGGGCTTGCTGCTCATGACGAACGACGGCGATTTTGCAAATCTCATCGCGCACCCGTCTACACATGTGCCGAAGGTGTACCGTGTTACGGTGCGCCCCGGCGTAACGGAAGAACAGCTGACGCGTCTTGCGGTCGGTGTGGAAATCGACGGCAGAATGACCGCCCCGGCTTCCGTGCGTGTTTTGGAGCAGCAGCCCGGCCGCGTGGTGCTGGAATTCGTGCTGCATGAGGGCCGCAACCGCCAGATCCGCAACATGTGTGAAGCAGTGGGCCTTGAAGTGGCCAGACTGAAGCGCACGGCCATCGGCGCGGTGAAGCTCGGCATGCTGCCGCAGGGGCGCTTCCGTGATCTGACCCCGGACGAAGTGCGCAGATTACGCGCCGCCGCACAGAAAAAAGGAAACGCGCAGAACACACAGCGCGAGGAGGAAAAACAAAATGCTGCAAATCGTACCAATGGCGGAAAAAACAGAAGAAGCCGCCCTGCTGGCAAAAACAGAGGGCGCACCCGATAACGGCCGTGTGCTTGTGATGACGGATGGCGAAGAAACGCTCGGCTATGTCGTCGTCGCGCTTGAAGACGACACGCTTGTGTTCTACGGCTTTTCCGTCTCCGGGCAGACCGATTTCACAAAAGCAAAGCCCGACCCCATGACGACTTTTGTGCTCGATACACTTATGCGCTCTGCCGCGTCGTTCGGCGAGACGAACGGCATGAATCACATTCGCACCGCGTTCCCGGATTTTTTGATTTCTTCAAGCAGCGCGGGTTTACGGTTGCGGAAGATCACCCCGAAGCGCCGATGAGCCTCATCGTGCATTACGAATAAACCCCAAAAATGCCGCAAAGCGAAACCTCTTTATGCGGTATTGTCTCAAAATTGCCGCGGGCTGCTGCCTGCGGTGTTTTGTTTTTCCGAAAATTCCGATTTTCGCCCGCGATAGGTTGCATTTTCCGGCTTAAAATGGTAAAATATCTTGATAGAATTAAAGTCGGGTACTATGTCCTCTGTGAGGAACACAAAATATCCCGAAAAACATAGACAGAATTTTAGAAAAGAGATGATCCTATGCTGAAAAGCATGACCGGGTACGGCCGCTGCGAAGAAACCGTCAACGGCAGACACATTACGGCGGAGCTGAAATCGGTCAACCACAAGTATTTTGAGTTTTCTCCCCGTGTGACGCGCGGCTACGGATTCCTTGAGGATAAGCTGAAAACCTACGTGCAGAGCCGTGTGGCACGCGGCAAGATCGATTTTTATTTGAGCATTGAGACACTGGAGGACACGGATGTCGTCGTCAGTGTGAACCACTCGCTTGCCGCGGGTTATATTGCGGCGTTCCGCGAGCTTTCCGAGCGCTACCATCTGCCGGACACCGTTACCGTCAATTCTCTTTCGCGCTACCCCGATATTTTTTCCGTGCACAAGGCGCCGGAGGATGAGGAAGCCATTTGGGCAGACGTGAAGCAGGTTGCTGAAAAAGCGGTGGACGCGTTTATTCAAATGCGCGAGACGGAGGGACAGCGTCTTTACGAGGACGTCATGTCTCGTGCTGAGACGATTTTAAACATCGTCGGGCAGATTGAAGAGCGCTCCCCGGAGACCGTCACGGAATACCGCGAGCGTCTGGAAGCAAAGCTGCGCGAGGTACTGAATGACACCACGATTGACGAGCAGCGCATTTTGACCGAAGCCGCCATTTTTGCGGATAAGGTCGCCGTGGCGGAAGAAACCGTGCGTCTGCGCAGCCATTTCGATCAGCTTAAGGCGTTCTTGAGCGCCGAAGAGCCCTCCGGTCGAAAAATGGATTTTCTTGTACAGGAAATGAACCGCGAAGCGAATACGATCGGCTCGAAGGCCAGCGATTCCAAGATCGCCTACATGGTGGTGGATATCAAGGCCGAGATTGAAAAGATCCGCGAGCAGATTCAGAACATCGAGTAAGGAGCGTTTATTATGCAGCTTGTGAACATCGGCTTTGGCAACATGATTTCCGCAGAGCGCATGATCGCCATTGTCAGCCCGGAATCCGCGCCGATTAAGCGCATCGTGCAGGATTCAAGGGAACGCGGCGCCTTGATCGATGCCACGTGCGGCAGAAAAACGCGCACCGTCATCATCATGGACAGTGACCATGTGGTGCTTTCCGCTTTGCAGCTGGAGACCGTTGCAAACCGCTTTAACACCGGCGAAAAAGCAGAAGACCCCGTTGAAGCGGAAGCCCCGAATGTATAAATAACGGAAAAGAAAGGAATGTTTCCGATGAAAAGAAGAGGACTGCTTGTTGTCGTTTCATCGCCCTCCGGCGGCGGCAAGGGGACCATTTTAAAAGAATTGTTCCGCCGTAATGAGAATCTTAAAATGTCCGTTTCCGCTACCACGCGCGCCCCGCGCCCGGGGGAGGAACACGGCGTGCACTATTACTTCATCACAAAAGACGAGTTCAAAACGAACATCGAAAACCATGCGATGCTCGAATACGCAGAATATTGCGACAACTTCTACGGCACGCCGAAAGCGCCGGTTGAAAAGTGGCTTGAGGAAGGGCACGATGTCGTGCTTGAGATTGAGGTGCAGGGCGGCAGACAGATTAAAAAAGTCGCGCCGGACTGCGTGAGCCTTTTCATCCTGCCGCCGTCCTTAAAGGTGCTTGAAAAGCGTCTGCGCGGCAGAGGCACCGAAACAGAAGAAGTTATAGAGAAGCGCCTCGCTGCCGCGGCAGACGAGATTCGCTGCGTAAAAGATTACGATTACGCCGTCATCAACGACACGGTCGAACAGGCCGTGCTTGATATAGAAGCCATTTTAGCCGCGGAGAAGCTGCGTGTTTCCCGCGAAAAAGATATAGCAGAAAGGATCCTGAACCATGCTTAAACCGTCCTGTAACATCATTAAAACCCCGCACAAGAGCTATTATTCCGTTGTCATCGCCGTTGCAAAGCGCGCAAGAGAAATTACACAGGAAGCGGAAGACAACAATGAAATCATCGTTGAAAAGCCGGTTGATCTGGCCGTGCAGGACTTCGTCGATGAGAAGTATAAGATCATCGAGCCGGACGAGATTGACGGCTAATTTACCGTAAAGGGAGTTTTTGCTTTGCTGGCGCAGTTGGCCTTGGAGAATACCACATATCGGTTTGATAAGCCGTTTACGTATAGTGTGCCGCAGGCATTGGAAACGGCGGTACGTCCGGGTGTACGCGTTACTGTGCCGTTCGGCGCAGGCAACCGCACGCGCGTTGCCATGGTGCTCTCTACGTCGTATGAAAGCGGCGCAGGGCAAAAGCTGAAAGCCATTGCGTCTGTTTTGGACAAAGAGCCACTCTTGGATGACGAAATGCTGGCGCTCATCCCATGGATGAAAAGCCGCTGCTTCTGCACACTGTACGATGCCGTAAAGGTCATGATTCCCGCCGGCATCGGCTATAAGCTCGTAAACCGCTATCGCATGAATGCCGCGTTCAAAAACTATGACCGCGAAGCGTTCACGGATACCGCGTGGCAGATTATCGTGGCGCTGACGGCGGCAAAAAACGGACTTACCGGCGCAGAACTCACCGAAAGGCTCGGCATAGAAGAAAAAAGCAGCGATCTGCTTTCGCTGCTCGAAAACGGCACGGTCATACGCGAAAACGCGGCGTCCCGCAATGCGGCGGATGCCACTACGCGCATGGTCTGTGCCGTGCCGGATTTTTCCGGCAAGCTGACTCCGAAGCAGCAAAGCGCGTTCGATACGCTGTGCGCCATCGGCACTGTAACCGTGCGCGAGCTGAGCTACTATACCGGCGTGAGTGTGGGTATCATCCGCACGCTTGCCGATAAGGGCGCAGCGGAGATTTTTGAAGTCGAGCGCTTCCGACGCCCAAAGCAGGAAATGGCAGACATCAGACTGCCGCAGACGCTTTCGGCAGAGCAGATGAATGTGGCAAAGGACATTCTGCGCGAATGCGATGCGGCAGAACCGATGGTCGGTCTGCTCTACGGTGTGACGGGCTCCGGTAAAACCGCCGTGTTCCTGCATGTCATTCGCCATGTGCTTACGGTTGGCAAGGGCGTCATCGTCACGGTGCCGGAGATTTCTCTTACCCCGCAGACGCTTGCCGTGTTTACGGCGGCGTTCGGCGATACCGTTGCGGTTTTCCACAGCGGGCTTTCCGTTGGCGAGCGCATGGATGAGTGGAAGCGCGTGCGCACCGGCAGGGCGAAAATTGTCGTCGGCACGCGTTCTGCCGTGTTCGCGCCTGTGCAGAATCTCGGGCTCATCGTCATGGACGAGGAGCAGGAGAGTACGTATAAATCGGAGAGCACGCCGCGCTACCACGCACGGGATATCGCGAAGTTTCGCGTAAATTATAACCGCGCTTACTGCCTTTTGTGCTCCGCTACACCGTCTGTTGAGTCTTACTACATGGCGCAAAGCGGCAAGTACCGCTACCACGCGCTGCACCACCGCTACGGCGATGCTGTTGTGCCCACGGTGCAGCTTGTCGATATGAACAACGAAGATCTCTACCGCGGCAAGCCGATGATCAGTATGGCGCTGGCGCGTGCGGTCTCCGAAAATATCCGCGCGGGCAGGCAGTCCATTTTGCTGCTCAACCGCCGCGGCTACCATACGTATGCCGTGTGCAAGGACTGCAAAACGGTCGCCGCGTGCCCGAACTGCTCCATTTCCATGACATACCACGCGGCGAATAACCGCCTGATGTGCCACTACTGCGGCCATTCCGAACCTGCTTACGTGCGCTGTAAGGCGTGCGGCGGTGAGCTGACCTTTTCCGGCGGCGGCACGCAGAAGGCGGAGGATCAGCTGCGGGAGGCGTTCCCGGAGGCGCGCATTCTGCGCGTGGATACCGATACCACTGCGAACAAATACGCACTTGAAAAGAAGCTCAACGCATTTGCAAACGGCGAGTATGACATCATGATCGGCACGCAGATGGTTGCAAAGGGGCTTGATTTCGAGAACGTCACGCTTGTCGGCGTACTTTCGGCAGATCAGTCCTTATACAGCGATGATTACCGCAGCAACGAGCGCACATTCGACTTGCTTACACAGGTCGTGGGGCGTGCGGGGCGCGGGCGCTACCGCGGCATGGCGCTCATTCAAACGCATGTGCCGGAAAACCCGTACCTGCACCTTGCCGCCGCGCAGGATTACGAAAGCTTTTTTGAAACGGAAATTCGTTTCAGAAGGGCCATGCTGTACCCGCCGTTTGCGGATCTTTTGCAAATCGGCTTTGTGGGCGAAAAGGAAGACACCGTGCGTGCGGCAGCGGAGCATTTCTCCGCGCTGCTTGCAGAGACGTTCCGCCGGGACTATCCCAACTTGCCGCTGCGTTTATTACGCGCCTCTGCGGCATCCGTGTCGCGTATGGGCGGCAAATACCGATATAAGATTATCATGAAATACAAGAATTCCAAGGCATTTCGGGATGCCATCGCGTCTCTTTTAGGCGTTTTTTCAAGCGATAAGCGCTTTTTGAGCGTCACCGCGTATGCAGACCCGAACCCCGACGCGATTTTGTAACAGAAATTTGAATTCACAGGAAAGGAGTGCCGCAAATGGCGCTTAGAAATATTGTGAAAAAGGGCGACGACGTGCTGACCAAAATGTGCCGCCCGGTCGAAAAATTCGACGAGAAGCTTTGTACGCTGCTTGACGATATGTACGAGACGATGGAGGACGCAAACGGCGTCGGCCTTGCTGCACCGCAGGTCGGTTTGCTGCGCCGTATCGTCGTTATCGATGTCGGCGAGGGCCGCATTGAGCTTATCAACCCGGAAATCATCAAAACCTCCGGCGAGCAGGACGGCGCAGAGGGCTGCCTCTCGTTCCCGGGTGAGTTTGGCATGGTCAAGCGCCCTATGAACGTCACCGTCCGCGCACAGGACAGAAACGGTAAAACGTTTGAAATCAGCGGCACAGAGCTGCTGGCCCGCGCGTTCTGCCATGAAATTGACCACCTGAACGGCGTATGCTTTGTCACGCGCGCCAGCCGCATGCTGGAGCCGGACGAGTTGGAAAGCTAAGACAGAATTTAGAGAAAAAGGAGGAATTTCCATGCGCATCGTATTCATGGGCACACCGGATTTTGCCGTACCGAGCCTCAACGCGCTTCTGGAGCGCGGCCATGAGATTTTGGCGGTCTATACCCAGCCGGATAAGCCGAAGGGCAGGGGGCACAAGCTGCTGCCGCCGCCCGTAAAAGAAACGGCAATGGCACACAACATTGAAGTGCGTCAGCCGACGACATTTAAAAATAATGAAGACGAAATAGCGTATTTGAAGGCGCTTGCGCCGGAGCTCATCGTTGTTGCGGCGTATGGAAAGATTCTGCCGCCGCGTGTGCTGAACATCCCGCCGCGCGGGTGCATCAACGTGCACGGCTCTTTGCTGCCGAAGTACCGCGGCGCCGCGCCGATCCAGTGGGCGGTGCTGAACGGCGATAAAATCACCGGTGTGACCATCATGCAGATGGCAGATGGCATAGACACCGGCGACATGCTGGCGAAAGCGGAAACGCCTATTGGTGAAGACGAGACTGCAGGCGAGCTTTTCGACCGCCTGATGGTGCTCGGTGCTGAGCTACTCGTCGATACCATTGATAAGCTCGACACCATCACCCCGCAGCCGCAGAACGATGCGGAAGCAATCCACGCGCCGATGATCCGTAAGGAGATGGGCGCAATCGATTGGACACAGCCCGCCGAGCGCGTTCACGACCTTGTGCGCGGTTTGAACCCGTGGCCGTCCGCGTTTTTCACGATAGAGGGCAAGCGCATGAAGCTGCACAGGACGAAAGTCGTTGTCGGCAAAGGCGAACCGGGAGAAATTGCGGTGATCGGCGGCGAAATGGCTGTTTGCTGCGGCGAAAATGCCGTGCAGCTCATGGAAATTCAGCCGGAAAACGGTAAGCGTATGCGCGGCAGCGATTATCTGCGCGGTCACGCGATAGAAGCAAAGGCGAAGGTTCAATAATATGGCGACTTCTTCCCGAAAAACGGCGCTTACGGCGCTTTCCGAGGTGACGGAAAACGAGGGCTACTCGAACATCGTCATCGATAAAGCCATTCGCGCGGCGGAGCTTTCTCCGCGCGACGCGGCGCTGACCTCCACCATTTTCTATGGCGTTTTGGAAAAGCGTCTGACGCTCGATTTTTATATTCGCAAGTTCCTCGCAAAACCGAAGCAGAAGCTGGACGGCACGGTGCTCAACATCTTGCGTATCGCCGTGTACCAAATGATGTACCTTGACCGTGTGCCGGATTCCGCCGCCGTGAACGAAGCCGTTTTGTGCGCGGCAGAATATCGGCGCGGGCAGTATAAAAACTTCGTGAACGGTGTGCTGCGCAGCTTTGCGCGCGGTTGGCATGAGGTAATAATTCCCGAAGATGACCTCAGCGTTCGCTATAACATTCCGCAGCCGATCATCGAGAGCTTTAAAAAGGATTACGGCGAGACCGTTTGCATAGATTTGTTAAAGGCTATGTCCGAACGGGCGGAAACGTATATCCGCATAAATCCGCTAAAGACCACGGCGGACGATTTGATACAATCGCTGCCGGAAAACACCGCGGAGAAAGCGGTGCTCCAAAACGCCCTTTGCGTGCACGGCACGGGCGATGTTACCGGTTTGCCGGGCTTTGCGGAAGGCAAATTCCATGTGCAGGATCTTTCTTCGCAGCTTTTGTGTGCGTTTGTTTCACCGCAACCCGGAGAGCGGCTTGCGGATGTCTGTGCAGCGCCGGGCGGCAAGAGCTTCACGCTTGCGGAATACATGGAAAACACAGGCGTGCTCGATGCGTTCGATTTATACAAAGGTCGCGTGAACCTCATCAAAAAAGGCGCGGAGAGATTAGGCTTGAGCATCATTCACGCCGCCGTGCGCGATGCCGCGACCGGTGTGTGTGAAAAGCAGTACGACCGCGTGCTGTGCGATGTGCCATGCTCCGGACTCGGGGTTATTCGACGCAAGCCGGAAATCCGCTACAAAAAGCAGGAGAGCTTTAAAGAGTTGCCTGCGTTGCAGCTCAAAATTTTGGAGCATTCCGCACAGCTTGTACGTCCGGGCGGTATACTGTTTTATTCCACGTGCACGTTGCGCAATGCGGAAAACGGCGCGGTGGTGACCGAATTTTTAAAGTGCCATCCGGAGTTTGAACCGTATGATCTGCCCGAAACGGAGGGCATATCCCACACGGTGAACGAACCGAAATTCATGCGTACCATGATGCCCATGGACCACGGCGGAGACGGCTTTTTCGCCGCTGCCATGCGCAGAAAAACAGAAACAGGGAAGGAGACGAAGCGTTGACCGATATAAAATCCATGCTGCTTTCGGAGCTGCAGGAGGACTTTGCCTTGCGCGGCTTGCAAAAATTCCGCGCAGCGCAGGTATACCGCTGGCTGCATCAGCGCGGCGCGACCTCGTTTGACGAGATGACGGACCTTTCCAAAGACCTGCGCGTTGCTTTAAAAGAAAGCTTTGAAATACGAAATACGGAGATCGCCATTCGGCGCGTTTCCAAAATAGACGGCACCAAAAAGTATCTTTTCCGCTTGAACGACGGTGAGATGATTGAATCCGTCCTCATGAAATATAAACACGGCTACTCCATTTGCATTTCCACACAGGTGGGCTGCAAGATGGGCTGCACGTTCTGTGCCACGGGCAAAAGCGGCTTTTCGCGCGATCTTTTGCCGAGCGAGATGATTTCGGAAATCCAAACGGCGCAGAAGGACATCGGCGAGCGCATCTCGAATGTCGTTTTGATGGGTATGGGCGAGCCGCTCGACAATTATAAGAATGTTTTAAGATTTTTGGAGCTTGTTTCGTCAGAAAACGGGCTTAATATAGGTATGCGGCATATTTCGCTTTCAACTTGCGGGCTTGTCGAAAAAATTTACGACCTTGCCGACCGCAAGTTGCAGCTGACGCTTTCCGTTTCGCTGCATGCGCCGAACGACGAGATCAGAAGCCACACCATGCCGGTCAACCGCAAGTGGAACGTGGAGCAGCTCTTAAAAGCCTGCCGCTATTATTCCGACGTAACGGGCCGTCGCATCTCCTTTGAATACGCTATGATCAGCGGTGTGAACGACAGCGATGCCTGCGCAAACGAGCTTGCATCCCGCCTGCGTGGCATCATCGCCCACGTGAACCTTATTCCGGTAAATGACGTCACCGGTACGGGCTACCGCAAAAGCGGGGAGGAGAGACTCAGAAAATTCACGGCGATCCTCGAAAAACGGGGCATCACCGCTACCGTCCGGCGCACGCTCGGATCGGATATAGAAGCGTCCTGCGGACAGCTCCGTCGACGCAATGAACAGGGAGGTACAGTCTAATGTACGCGGTATGCAAAACGGATATCGGACAGGTGCGCAGCTCTAACCAGGACATCTGCCGCTGTGGCACTTTTTCGGACGGCAGCGCGTGGACCGTGGTTTGCGACGGCATGGGCGGCGTAAACGGCGGCAACATTGCAAGCAGTGTTGCCTGCGACGCCATCTGCAAAGCGATCACGGAAAACTACACGCCGGATATGGAAGAAGACGCAGTGCGCGACATAATGCTGCATGCAATCAATGACGCGAACGCGGCGGTGCTGCACCGCGCGCAGGAAGATCCGGCCTTAAACGGTATGGGCACTACGGTTGTCGTCAGCATTGCGGCGGGCGGCGTGCTGCACATTGCCCACGCAGGCGACAGCCGCTGCTACTTAAAGACGGCGCTTGGCGTAAAACAGGTCACGACCGACCATTCCTTTGTGCAGCAGCTTGTGGAAAGCGGCGCCATCACGGAGGACGAGGCGCGCGTGCACCCGCAGCGCAACCTCATCACGCGCGTTGTGGGCGTGCACCCCGAGGTGGAGTGCGATTACGGCTGCTATAAATTCGAGCCCGGCGATCTGGCGCTTTCCTGCACAGACGGCCTGAGCAATTACTTAGAGCGCGACACGCTGCTGCTTTTCATCAGCAACTATCAGGGAGAAGAACTCGCCGATGAGCTGATCCGCTATGCAAACAGCAAGGGCGGCAGCGATAATGTGACCGTCGCGGTGATCGAGAACCGCTGAGAAAGGATGAAAAAGAATGGATAAATATATTGGTAAACGTTTAGACGGCCGCTATGAGATCCACGAGCTTCTCGGCGTAGGCGGTATGGCGTATGTGTACAAGGCGTATGACAACATTGAAAAGCGTTGGGTTGCCATTAAAATTTTAAAGGAAGAGCTTGCGGGTAACAGCGATTTTCTGCGCCGTTTCCGCAATGAATCGAAAGCCATTGCGGTGCTTTCGCACCCGAATATCGTCAAGGTCTATGATGTCAGCTTTGGTGACCGCATTCAGTACATCGTCATGGAGTATATCGATGGCATCACCTTGAAGCAGTATATTGAGCAGCAGGGCGAGATCAAATGGAGAGAGGCGCTGTACTTTACGGTGCAGATCCTCCGCGCTTTGCAGCACGCCCACGAAAAAGGCATCATTCACAGAGACATCAAGCCGCAGAACATCATGCTGCTCGAGGACGGCACCATTAAGGTGACGGATTTCGGCATCGCACGCTTCTCGCAGGCAGAAACGCAGACCATGACCGACAAGGCCATCGGCTCTGTGCACTATATCGCGCCGGAGCAGGCGCGCGGCGGTTATATCAACGATAAGGCCGATATTTATTCCGTGGGCGTCATGCTGTATGAAATGCTCACAGGTCAGCTGCCGTTCGTTGCGGATAACGCGGTCTCCGTCGCCATCATGCAGATGCAGGCAGAGCCCACACCGCCCTCGCGCATCAACCCGTCCATTCCGAAGGGCCTCGAAGAGATTACGATGCACGCCATGGAGAAAAACCCGGCGCAGCGCTTCCCCTCGGCAGCGGATATGCTGGAGGACGTGGAGCGCTTCCGCCGCAACCCGGAAATTGTGTTCCACTACGGCGAGCAGGTAGACCGCGCGTATGCGGGCACCTCTGCGGATATTTACGGCAACGTGCAGCAGAACGCAGCGCCGCAGAAGTATAACGACAACTACGAGTACGAAGAAGAATATGTGCGTTCACAAAACAGTAATCGTGCATCTAAAATTATTTTGGGAATTGTGGCTGCGGTTGTATTCGTGGCTGTTATTGTTGGCGTTATTTATCTTGTAAAAGGAAAAGGAGCAAATTCCGGTTCTGGATTTTTGAGCTTCTTACCGGGATTTTCAACGTCCAGCACGACTTCCGATGAAATCGTCCTGCCGAAATTTGTCGGGATGATTTATGCTTCCGATATAGAGGGAAACAGTGAATATGCGGACCTCACGTTTGAAATTACCTACGGCAACGTGCCCAGCAAGCAGCCGGGCGAGGTGCTGCGCCAGACCCCGGCGGCCGGCATGACCGTGAAAAAGGGCAAGACCGTTTCGCTCACCGTCAACGGCGAGGCCGAGCAGGTCGTTGTGGAGGACGTGAAGGGCTACAAGCAGCAGGATGCGTATGACGCGCTGAAGGCACTGAACCTTTCGCCGAAGATTCAGGCAGTCGCTGATGACGACACCGCAGTCGGTTACGTCGTCAAGACCGACCCGGCGGCAGGCTCTACCGTTTCTACCGGCACCACGGTTACAATCTACGTCAGCTCCGGCCCGTCTACGGAAAGCGCCGTGATTCCGAACATCGTCGGCTACCAGTACAGCGCCGCGAAAGAGGAGCTGGAGGCCGCAGGCTTTGTGGTCACGGCAGAATACGACGACGAGAGCGACAAGGACGAAAATACCGTGCTTTCCGTTTCTCCGAACGAGGGCGAAAAGGCGAAGAAGGGTTCGGTTGTCACCGTAACGGTCAGCTCCGGCAAGGGCGCACAGAAAGATGTCTATTACGATATTCCGCTGCCCGGCGGTGTATCGGATGATCTTACGATGAAGATCTACGTGGACGGTACACTCATTGAGACGCGCACGGTGAATCCCTCAACTTCTCCGTACTCCAACATGACGTTCACGGGCAAAGGCCGCGCGAACCTCGTCATCACGCTGAACGACCAGCAGTATATCACGGCGGAGATTGATTACACCACGCAGAGCATTAACGTGACCTCGCAGCAGTCGTATGCAACGCCGGAGCCGGAACCGACCCCGACGCCGGACAACGGCGGCGACATGAGTGAATCCGACGGCTCGGTCACGGCGCACGAAGATTAATATGGGCGAAATGAAAGAAGGGCTGGTCATCAAGGGCATCGGCGGGTTCTACTACGTGCAGTGCGGCGATGTGCTGCACGCCTGCCGCGCAAGAGGAAAATTCCGCAAGGATAAAATTTCGCCGTATGCCGGCGACCGCGTCCGCATTGAAGTGGACGCGAACGATGAGGGCTACGTGCAGGAGATTTTACCGCGCAAAAACTTTCTTGTGCGCCCGCCGCTTGCAAACCTCGATAAGCTGTTTGTCGTGTCTTCCGTCTGCGACCCACAGCCCAGCACCCTCATCATCGATAAAACCATCGCCGCGGCGGAGCTAAAGGGCATCGAGCCTGTGCTCGTGTTCACAAAGACCGACCTAAGCGATACGACGGAGCTGAAAGATATTTACGGCAGCATCGGCATTCGGTGCTACTTCGTCTCGGCGGCGGACGGCGTGGGCGTGGACGACCTGCGCCCGGAGCTTACGGGCTGCATCTCCGCATTTACGGGTAACTCCGGCGTGGGCAAATCCACGCTTTTGAACCTGCTTGTGCCGGAGCTGGAGCTTGCAACGGGTGAGACCAGCAAAAAGCTCGGCCGCGGCCGCCACACCACGCGTCACGTGGAGCTGTACCCCGTGGAGGGCGGCTATGTGGCCGATACGCCCGGCTTTTCCACCATGGATATCGAGCGTTACGAGTTGTTCCGCAAGGAAGAGCTGCCGGAGGGATTCAGGGAGTTTGCGCCGTACCTCGGCGAATGCAAATTTACCTCCTGCTCGCATACCTGCGAAAAAGGCTGCGCGGTATTGAAGGCTGTGGAAGAGGGGAAAATTTCCCGCTCCCGCATAGACAGTTACATTGTAATGTATAATGAAGTGAAGGACATAAAGGAATGGCAGTTATCAAAGACAAAAAATGTATGATCATCGGCGCGGCTCCGCTGGCGTCCGGCGCCGTTTTTGAAGAATTCGATCCGAAAGAGCACTACGTCATCTGTGCGGATGCGGGCTACGACACCGCTGTGCAGTACGGCGTTCGCCCCGACCTTGTCATCGGCGATTTTGACTCCGCCGCAAAGCGCCCGCCGGAGACGATCCGCACCATTAAGCTCCCCGTTGAAAAGGACGTTACCGATATGATGGGCGCCGTCATGGTGGGGCAGAAGCTCGGCTACAAGACATTTGTGCTTATCGGCGGCCTCGGCGGCGATCGCTTCGATCACTCCATGGCGAACCTCGATGTGCTTTTGTATATCTCCAAGCACGGCGGCAGCGCGGTGCTGTGTACGGAAGACACCAAGGTGTTCGTTGTGCGCTGCGGGCGTATTGTGCTGACGGAGCTGAAAGGCGCCACGGTCTCCGTGTTCCCGTTTGACGGCTCTTCCTGCAACCTGACATATGAGGGTCTTCAGTATCCGCTGGAGAAAAAAGACCTCACTGCGGGTTCGTCTTTAATGGGCGTGAGCAACTGCATCATCTCCGACCGTGCGGAAATTCGCGTGAACATCGGTTGTGCGCTCGTCATTGTCTACACGCCGAAGGATATGCCGGCAGAACCGCCGCAAAGCGAGATTCAAAGCCGCCTGCCCGAAACGGAAGACAAAAAAGATACCGAAAAATAATCCGTAACCAAATGATGCACCTCCGTATATACTGGAATGACCCCGTAAGGGAGCTTCGGTAAACGGAGGTGCTTTTCTATGCGAATGCCGAAATGCTGCAATAACCCATGCTTTCGGGACCGAAAACTGCGCGCACTGTGCGCCGTTTCATTTGGGCTCGGCATGGTGCTTGCGCAGATCTCCCCGGAGGGGCTCGTGCTGTTCATCGCCGCCGTGATTCTTGTCGCACTCGGCGTAGCGGTGCTGCGCACATTATGATCTCGGAAAGGAACGGTATTTTATGAAGGTCGTCATCGTCAACGGCAAAGGGTTCATCGGCTTCATGCTGCGGCATATGTTCGGCATCAGAAAGCTGCCGCAAGACATAACACAAAACTGCACATACCAAAAAGGCTCACTGCGGGGAACAGTGAGCCTTTTGCGTATTACGTTATGATTGAATTTAGGAAAGCTTAGATCACGTTATATTCCTTGAGCAGCTTTTCAATGTCCGTATGCTCAATTTTCTTCAGCGCTTCTTTCAGAACAAGGCGCTCGATGAGGCCGAGGTCCATATCGGTCACTTTCTTGCCGTCGCGGAGTTTAACGGTGGCATCAAGTAGTGCGCGTAAATCGTATACGCTGCCCCAGACCTCCGGCACGCCACGGTCTACGTTCAGCAGCGTGTATACAGCCTCCATGCCGGTACGCATGGAGTATTCCGTCGTGAAAATGGTGTCGCGCTTCGTTTCGGCGAACTGACCGAGGAACGCGAAGTTCACAGCGCCCGCAGGCACAACGTCCGGGCGGTCACCGTATGCGCGAGGCATGAAGAATGCGGTGATATACGGCATCATGCACGGCACGGTGTTGGCGCTCGTCTCCGCAAGATCTTCAATCTGATCCTCCGGTACACCGATGTGATACAGCCATTCCATGCAGATCTCCTTGCCGGTGCACTCGCGCATCGGCTTTTTGACGTAATCGCCGGGCTTGTCGGAGAACAGGCCATAGACCCACACAAGGCAGTGACCCTTCGGCTGTGCTTTGAACTGCGGCTGGCGGTTGATGGTCCAGCTTAAAAGCCAGGAGGAGTCCTTTACGGAAACAATGCCGCCGGTGACGACCTTGCCGGTGAACGGGTCGCGCTTGCAGATGTTCTTGATATACGGAATGATGCGGTCGTCGAGCGTCTCAACGGTGGCGCTCATCCAGTTCGTCTGCTCAGGATCGCTGCAGAACTTATCCGGGTGACCGAAAGAGGGGTCCTGCGCGGCAATTTTGCGCCACATATCCCAGCCGCCGCTCTCGCGGATTTCGGTATTGAACTTAGCCGGCGTGTTCTGGTCACCGATAGAGGAATTCTCCACGCAGCCGCCGTTCGTGATGAACACAAGGTCGTTTTCGGTGAGGTCGATGTGCTCTTCCTTGCCGTCGCGCAGCGTGTCGATGCGCGTTGCAAGCTTGCGCTGTTCGTTACAGTCAAACTCGACGTTTGTGACCTTCACGCCGAAGTGAAACTGCACGCCGTAGCTTTCAAGGTACTTCACCATCGGCAGAATCATGGATTCATACTGGTTGTACTTTGTAAAGCGCAGTGCCTTGAAATCCGGCAGACCGCCGATGTGGTGGATAAAGCGCTGGATGTACAGCTTCATCTCGAGTGCGGAGTGCCAGTTTTCAAAGGCGAACATCGTGCGCCAGTAGAGCCAGAAGTTGGAGTTCAGCACCTCGTCGTCGAATACGTCCGTAATGCGCTTGTTCTGTAAATCTTCGTTCGGCGTGAAGAACAGCTTCATGATCTCCATAGCGCCCTTATCGGAAATATCAAACTTACCGTCCGTGTAGGCGTCCTCGCCGCGGTTCACGGTCGCGCGGCACAGGGAGTAGTTCGGGTCTTCTTTGTTAAGCCAGTAATATTCGTCCAAAACGGAAACGCCCTCGGTCTCAATGGACGGAATGGAACGGAACAGGTCCCACATGACTTCAAAGTGGTTGTCCATTTCACGGCCGCCGCGCATCACATAGCCGACGTTTTCAAATTTCCAGCCGTCGCATGCGCCGCCCGCGAGCTGCTCTTTTTCGAGGATGTGCACATGCTCGCCTTTCATCTGGCCGTCGCGCACCAGGTAGCACGCTGCTGTAAGGGCTGCCAGACCGCTGCCGACGATATACGCCGATTTTTGGTCTACGCCCTCCGGCTTCTTCGGTCTTGCAAATGCTTCATAGTTGCCGCTTGCATAATACATATAAAAAACCTCCTAAAGTGTTTCTTTTGTTTTTGTGCCTACATCTTATCATGTCTTTTTGTATAGAACAATATACAGAAAAGCCGCCGTGTTCAGTTTTTAAACACGGCGGCAAATGCGTATAAATTTTTATCACGAACGGCGTTTTGATAAAAAAGGGCAGCGCCATATTCTCAAACAGCACTGCCCGTATGATTCCAAATTTAAGCGTTTCTGTACCGTTCCAGCGCGGCAGAAACACTGCCGTGTATTGCAACGGAAAGGTCGGCGACGATTATATTTGGGTCATCCTTCATGTCGTGCTTGATCCAGTCCAACACAAGCCCCACAAAGGCATATTTATAGAAATTTGCAAGGAATTTCTTGTCTTCGTCGCGCACGTTCATGCCTTTGGCTTTTTCGTTTATCACGTGTATAAGAAGATCATAGGTGATGCGGTACAGGTAGTTTTCCACCTTTTCACGGCTGATGGAACGGTAAACATTCATGATAAACGGCTTGTTTGCGTTCAAATCTTCAAAAATGCGCAGGTAGCCTTGCTGCCAAGTATCGTAGTCCTTTTTGCCCTCCAAAATGCGACTGGCTTCTTCCTCAAATGCCCATTCAATGAGGTCGTAAATATCCTTAAAGTGATAGTAAAACGTCATGCGGCTGATGCCGCAGTCATCTGTAATATCGCTGATGGTGACTTTATCGAGCGGCTTTTTAAGCAACTGATTTTTAAGCGAAGCGACAAGCGCACGCTTTGTGACCTGAGACATAGTAAACCTCCGGCAGTTTTTTCTTTCTTCTACACGAATATACCACGAAAGGTCCTTAATTTCAAGGAACAGACTGTGAACTTTCCGTTTAAAGGGGCGGTCATATTGTCCGCTTTCCGCTCATACAATGTAGCGAAACAAAGGGCAGCGAAAGGAAGGTTACAGAGCTTATGCGGATGGAAACAAACACAGAGCGCTATGAGGGCTTTGAACAGATTTTTGACGGCGTGCAGGAGTGCCCCGTAGATACGGAATACACCCTGCCGGATTACTGTGCGGATATCCAGAAGATTTTAAAATGTATCGTCACGCCGGAGGTCACGTCCGTTTCGGCGGCAGGGGACAGCCTTACGATCGACGGCTGCGCTTCCATGCATGTTTTATATCTTGATGCAAAAGGCGGCTGCGTGCGCGGGTTCGATACGAAAAAGGAGTTCACCTGTTCGGTGCGGCTGCGTGCACAGGCGGAAAACGTAACGGCGGAAGCGGAGCCGTTCGTGCAGCACATGACCTGCCGCGCCATGAACGCCCGCAGGGTCGATCTGCACATCACTTTGGGACTTTCCGTGCGTGCTTACGCCGTGCGGCAGCTTGAAATTGCAGACTGCATTTCGGATGACCGTGTGGAAACAAAGTGCGAAGAATACGATGTTACCCGCGCCGTGGGCTGCGTGATGCACGCGTTTATTTTGGAGCAGAATGCAGAGCTGCCAAACGGCAAGTCGCCTATTGAGACCGTTTTGCGCTGCAGTGTGCGGTATCAGATCGATACGGTGCAGCCACAGGCGGGCGGCGCGGTCGTCACGGGAAAGGCGTGTGTGGAAATCTTATACCGCACGTTTTCCGATACCGCCATGCCGGAGCGCTTTTCGTGCATATTGCCGTTTACGCAGACAGTGGAGTGCGCCGGCGCGGGGGAGGACTGTACCATACAAATCTCCGTGCTTGGCGGCGAATGCACCGTGCAGCCGCGTGAGGACAGCGTGGGCGAATATACCGTGCTGAATCTTTACCTAAAGCCCACATTCTGCGTGCAGTTTACAAAGTCGTGTACCGTGCGCACCGTGTGCGACGCGTATTCCATAAAGGGCGCGTGGGCGGCGAAATACAAGAATCTCTCACTGGAGCGCTGTGAGGTGCTGCCGCCGCGCAGCGTGCGCGTGAAGGAGAACGTACTCGTTCCCGAAAACGACCTCGAGCAGGTGCTCGACATTTGGTGTGAGGGCCTCACGCTGACGGCGTTTACCGAAAAAGAAAACGCCGCTGTGCGCGGCAAATTCACCGTGTGCCTTTTATACCGCACGAAAGAGAAGCAGATTGCCTACACGGAGCGTATGCTCGATTTCACCGATGTCCATACCGCAGAAATCGTCGGACGCCGCAGTGTGCGCGGCGAGATTACATCTGTGCAGTATGTCATTACGGACAGCAGCACGGTGGAGTGCACCGCAGAGCTGCGCATGGAAGAACAGGTGCGCGTGGTATACGCCGCGCGGTCACTCGAAAGCGCGGAGCTCGATGAGACCACCGAGCCGGAGCCCTGCTGCGCGGCGGTGTATTACGCTTCAAGCGGCGAAAAGGTCTGGGACATCGCAAAACGCTACCACGCCCGCGTCAGCGCCATCCGCACGCATAACGACTGTATGGAAGACGTTTTGAGCGAAGACCGCCCCGTGATCATCTGCCGAAAATAAGACAGCGGAAAGGATATGGCTATGGAAGCATTCAGCGTATATAAAGATATGCAGTCGCGCACGAACGGCGAAATTTACATCGGCGTCGTCGGCCCAGTGCGCACGGGCAAATCGACCTTCATCAAGAAATTTATGGACACGACGGTCATCCCGAACATCGAAGATGAGGCCGCGCGCGACCGTGCCGTCGACGAGCTGCCGCAGTCCGCCTCGGGCCGAACCATCATGACGACCGAGCCGAAGTTTATCCCCGAACAGGCCGTCACCGTAAAAATGGACGATACGGCGGAGTTTAAGGTGCGGCTCATCGACTGCGTGGGCTTCATTGTGCCGAGCGCCCTCGGATACATAGAAGAGGAGCAGCCGCGCATGGTGCGCACACCGTGGTTTGAGGACCCCATCCCGTTCAATATGGCGGCGGAGATCGGTACGCAGAAGGTGATCACGGAGCATTCGACCATCGGGCTCGTCATCACGACGGACGGAAGCATCAGCGACATACCGCGCGAGGAATACGAGGAAGCGGAAGCGCGTGTCATTGCAGAATTAAAGTCTACGAACCGTCCGTACATTGTGCTTTTAAACTGCGTTTACCCGAATACGAACGAAGCCCGTGCGCTTGCAAACGAGCTTTCCGAGCGTTATAACGTGCCGGTTCTGCCCGTGAACTGCATGGACATCACGGAGCAGGACATTCAGGGCATTTTGGGGAAGCTTTTATATCAGTTCCCCGTGCGGGAAATTCGACTCGACATTCCCGGCTGGATCATCGACCTTGACGATGACCACTGGCTCAAAAAAGAGATTTTCGATACCCTGAAAGGCGCATGCGATATCCATAGGGTCTGCGAGGTGCAGCAGGTCTCGGGTAGTCTCGCCGCATGCGAGGACCTCAAAACCGTCCGCTGCGCGCGCATGGATCTCGGCAGCGGCGCGTGCGTGCTGGAGCTTACCCCCATGCCGTCGCTGTTTTTCAAAATTCTCGGCGAAAAGACCGGCATGGAGGTCGCAGACGAAACCGCCCTGCTCACAAAGCTCATCGAGATGAACGAGATTAAAAAGAAATTCGCAAAGCTGCAAAGCGCCTACGACGACGTGATGCAGACGGGTTACGGCATCGTCATGCCCGATATGGAGGAGCTGACGCTCGAGGAGCCGGAAATCATCAAGCAGAACGGCAAGTTCGGCATTCGCCTGAAAGCGGCCGCACCGTCCATCCATATGATGCGCACATGCATCCGCACGGAGGTTACGCCCATCGTCGGCTCGGAGCAGCAGTCCGAAGATCTTGTGCTGTACTTGCTGAAAGAATTTGAGGAAAATCCGTCGCAGATCTGGGGCTCCAACATTTTCGGCAAATCGCTGCATGAGCTTGTGAACGAGGGCATGCACAATAAGCTCGCCCGAATGCCGGAGGATGCGCGCGGCAAGGTGCGGGAGACCATTGAGCGCATCATCAACGATGGCTGCAACGGGCTTATCTGCATCATTTTATAGCGGAGGAAACCATGCAGTTTTACGAAACGCCCACACCAAACGACGAGGAAAAGCCGTCCGAGCCGATACCTGCCGAAACAGAAGCGCAAGTGCCGAAGGACAGAGCCGCCGCAAAGAAAGCCATAAGTGGCGGCTTTCGCCTTACCGTGTTCCAAACGCTTGTATGCGTGCTCATTTTGCTTGCGGCGTTTTTCCTGCGCGGCTTTCTGCCGGAGCTATACGGCGAGCTGCGTGCCATATACGACGCGGAGCTGAACCGCTCTGTTCTGATTTTGCAGGATGACGTTCCGTATTCATAATACGGTACTCACGCTGCGCTTCGGCTTTTTTGCGGTGCTGGCCGTGCTGCTCACATTAGACGGCGGTGTGCATGTGCTGCCCGCGCTTTTGGCGGTGGCGGTGCATGAGACAGGGCACATTCTGGCAGCAAAGCTGTGCGGTATGCAGATCAAATCGGTCACGTTCGGCGCACTCGGCATTCACATGGCAGGGGAGACGGCAAGCGTCGGCGATTTTCGTCGCGCCGTCGTGTCGCTTGCGGGGCCGTTTGCAAATCTACTTAGCTTCCTGCTGCTTTTGCCGCTGCCGCGCGCCTATCCTGCCGTGCAGCTCACGCTGTTCGCGTTCCACGTGCTGCCCGCCGTACCGTTGGACGGCGGCACCGCGCTTTACTGTCTGCTGCGCGGCACATTTAGTGAAAAAACGGCCGAGCGCACAATAACCGTGTCGTCCGTCCTTCTGGCGCTTACCCTCGGCACGCTCGGGTTTTCGGTTTTGATTTCTACGGGCTACAACTTTACGCTTTTGTTTTTGGCGGTTTACATCTTATTTTACTTAATTCTGAAACAGCGGGGGAACATGTGTTGAAATTCCCCCGCTGTTCGGTTATAATAAAATAGATAAGTTATGCAAAGGTCAAAACGAAAGGTAATTTTATGCTGAATAAAAAACTGGACAAGATCCTGCCGAAGGTGCAGAAGCCGGGACGTTACGTCGGCGGCGAGCTGAATTCGGTCATTAAAAATAAAGGGGACGTGGACGTACGCTTTGCGTTCTGCTTTCCTGATACGTATGAGATCGGCATGTCACACCTCGGCATCAAGATTCTGTATTCGATCTTCAATAACGTCGATTACATTTGGTGCGAGCGCGTGTTTGCGCCGTGGATCGACATGGAGCAGGCGATGATCGAAAACGACATTCCGCTCTACGGCTTAGAGAGCGGCGACCCCGTCAGCGCGTTCGATTTCATCGGCTTTACGCTGCAATATGAGCTGAGCTTCACAAACATCCTCAATATGTTAAAGCTTTCCGGCGTGCCGCTTTTGAGCCGCGACCGCACGGAACTCAAAAACATCGTGGTCGGCGGCGGCCCGTGCGCCTGCAACCCGGAGCCCATCGCAGATTTCTTTGACATTCTGTTCCTCGGTGATGGCGAAGAGGTGGATTTGGAGGTCATCGAGCTGTTCCGTAAGTGCCGCAAAGAGGGCAAAACGAAGCAGGAATTCTTAATGGAAGCGGCGCAGATTGAAGGCGTGTACGTGCCGTCGCTTTACGATGTGGAATACAACGAAGACGGCACCGTGAAAGCCTATATCCCGCACGCCGGCGTGCCGAAGACCATCCGCAAGCGCGTTTGCAACGATGTGGACAACATGTATTTCCCGGAAAATTTCGTTGTGCCGTTTCTCGACATCGTGCACGACCGCGCCGTCGTTGAAGTGCTGCGCGGGTGCATTCGCGGCTGCCGCTTCTGTCAGGCAGGCTTCCTCTATCGCCCGTTCCGCGAAAAGAGTGTGGAGACCATCAACCGGCAGGCAAAGCGGTTGTGTGAAACGACCGGCTACGATGAAATCTCCCTTTCCTCGCTCAGCACCAGCGATTACAGCCGACTTTTCGAGCTGCTCGACACGCTGCACACGTGGTCGGAGGACGAGCGCGTCAGCGTTTCTCTGCCGTCCCTGCGCGTCGATAACTTCTCCACGGAGCTCATCGATAAAATTGCGTCCGTGCGCAAAAGCGGTCTGACGTTCGCGCCGGAAGCCGGCACGCAGCGCATGCGTGACGTCATCAACAAAAACGTCACGGAAGAAGAACTCAAGCGCACCGTGCAGATCGCGTTCAACAACGGTTGGTCGAAGGTGAAGCTCTATTTCATGATCGGCCTGCCGACCGAGACCGATGAAGACGTCGTGGGCATTCCGGGCCTCGGTCAGAAGGTTGTCGATTGGTACTACGAGACGGAAAACCGTCAGAAGGGAAGAAAGGTCGCCGTTACGGTCAGCGCCGCGGCATTCGTGCCGAAGCCGTTCACACCGTTCCAGTGGTTCGGGCAGGATACCATCGAAATGCTCGAGAGAAAGCAGAAGCTCCTGCGTGAGTCCACATTCTCCCGTAAGCTTACAGTCAACTACCACGGCGCGGAGACAAGTTTTCTCGAAGCCGTGTTCGCGCGCGGTGACCGCAAACTGAACGCCGTTATTCTGGAGGCCCATAAGCGCGGCATGCGCTTTGACGGCTGGGCGGACTGCTTCGATTTTGACGCGTGGATGCAGGTCTTTAAAGATCTCGGCATAGACCCTGCGTTTTACGCAAACCGCCAGCGCAGCTTTGATGAGGTCTTCCCGTGGGATCACCTCGATTACGGCATTAAAAAGGAATTTCTTATCGAGGAATGTAAGCGCGCCTATGCGTCTGAGACGACGCCGAACTGCCGCGAAAAATGCTCTGCCTGCGGTGCAGCCTGCTTTAAAGGAGGTCTTTGCGTTGAGAAAAGATGTTAGAGTCTGGTTTTCCAAAACCGGCACGGCACGGTACATTTCGCACCTTGATTTAAACCGCTGCATGTCCCGCGCGTTCCACAAAGCAAAGCTGCCGCTGTGGTACACGGAGGGCTTTAACCCGCACGTGTTCTTGACGTTCGCGGCCCCGCTCTCGCTCGGCTTTGAAGGCCGTCACGAATCGATGGACATTCGCCTCATCGAGGACATGCCGTATCCGGAGCTCATCGAAAAATTGAACGCCGGCCTGCCGCATGATATCCGCGTGTGGGCGGTGACGGAACCCGAAATGAAGGGCAACGATGTCGCAAACGCCGAGTACATCCTGCGTCTGGAGTGCGAAGACCCGGCGTTTGAAAAAAGCGAGATGCAGCGCGTGCTTGCCGAGCCGGAGCTTACAGTAAAGAAGCACTCCAAAAAGGGCGAAAAGATCGTCGATATCAAGCCGTACTTTGAAAACATGGCGTTTGAAGAAAAACCAAACTGCCTTGAAATGACGGTGCGCCTGCCCGCGGGCAACCAGGGCGGTATTAACCCGACGCTCTTTGTGGACGCCGCAGAGCGCGTACTGAACCGCGAGTTGCTTGTCCGCGTGGAGCGCACACGGCTTTTCGACAGCGCGTTCCGCGAATTTAAGTAAAACGGCGGAAAATCACGTCTGTTTTTCGCGTAATGCGCAGTTTATCTGCATTTTTTCGCGATCTTTGTGCGGGTTTCCGTTAAAAAACACTTGCTTTTTTCCGCATGTTGTGATAAACTATTTAAGCATTTGAAATCCGTTGGCCCTCAAACGCTGCCAATGGGGATCAATGCACGGTGCAAACCGCGTCATTGAAGCGGACAGTCCTCTGCGGCGCGTACCGCATGAATGTCTGAAAAATTATCAGGAGGAAGATCAAATGGACGCATTAAAGCTTATTGCTGCCGATTCCGTTAAGGAGCAGGCACCTGAGTTCAACGTTGGCGATACCATCCGTATCGACGTAAACATCCGCGAGGGTGAGCGTGAAAGAATTCAGCAGTTCGAAGGCACAGTTATTGCCCGCAAGGGTTCCGGTGTAGGCGAGACCTTCACGGTTCGCCGTGTTTCCTACGGCGTAGGCGTGGAGCGTGTATTCCCGCTGCATTCCCCGAACGTAAAGAACATTGTCGTTGTCCGTAAGGGCCGTGTTCGCCGTGCAAAGCTCTACTATCTGCGTGACCGCGTCGGTAAGGCTGCTAAGGTCAAGAGCCAGGTTCGCTAAATCGAATAGCAAACGGAGTAAAAGGGGCAATGCTTTGTCCCTTTTTTACTTTATATAGAAATAATACACTGTAAAAACAGAAATTGGTGAAAGCTGCATGGAAAAAAACATCAAAACCGCGTCTAAAGGCGTCCGCTCCATGTATGAGTGGCTGGAGGAGATTGTCTTTGCGCTTGTGGCCGTCATCCTTGTGTTCACGTTCCTGTTCCGTGTTGTTACCGTCACGGGCAAGTCGATGCTGCCGAATTTTGTAGAGGGCGAAAAGGTCGTTGTCACGAACCTCGGGCACGACATCGAGCAGGGCACCGTGGTCGTTGTCACGAACGTTTTGGAGGAACCCATCATCAAGCGCGTCATCGCAACGGAGGGGCAGACGGTCAATATCGATTACGACACCGGCACCGTGTATATCGATGGCGAAGCGCTGAACGAAACGCAGTTCGGCATTGAAAACGGCATCACGTTCCATCCGTATGACGGGTATGAAGCGCTCGTGTTCCCGCAGACCGTGCCGAAGGGCTGCGTGTTCGTTTTGGGCGATAACCGCACCGTATCAAGGGACAGCCGTTATGCGGAGATCGGCATGATCGACACGCGCCATATCATGGGAGAAGCCGTGTTCACGCTTTACCCGTTCGATCGCTTCGGTTTTGTGAAAACGAATGAGAACAACTAAGAAAACAAGATACCCAGAGAGGATACAGTATGAGTGAAGTACAATCGGTACAGTGGTTTCCGGGTCACATGGCGAAAACGCGCCGCGCCATCCAAAGCAGTCTAAAGCTTGTGGATATTGTCGCGGAGCTTATCGATGCCCGCATCCCCGTCAGCAGCCGCAACCCGGTGCTGAAAAGCATCATCGGCAATAAGCCCAAAATCGTGCTGCTGAATAAATTCGATATGGCAGATCCCGCCCGCACGGCGGAGTGGATGGATTATTTTAAACAGCATAAAACTGTCGCCATCCCGATCGACTGCAAGACCGGCAAGGGCCTAAACCGCTTGCTGCCGGAGATCAAAAACATCCTGCGTGAGCAAATTGCTGCGTGGGAACGCAAGGGCATGGTGGGCAGACCCATCCGCATCATGGTCGTCGGTGTGCCGAATGTCGGCAAATCGTCGCTCATCAACCGCCTTTGTAAGGGCGGCAACGCAGGCAAAGCTGCCGTGCAGGATAAACCGGGCGTGACGCGCCGCAACCAGTGGTTCGCGATTGGCAAGGGTCTCGAGCTGCTCGATACCCCGGGCGTGCTGTGGCCGAAGTTTGAAGATCCGGTCGTCGGCGAACATTTAGCGTTCACCGGTGCCGTGCGCGACGAAATTCTCGACATTGAGGGACTTTCTTACCGCCTGTTGGAGCTTTTGCAGGACTTATATCCCGAAGCCGTCAACACGCGTTATAAAACGGATATTCGTCCCGAAGAAGAACTTAAGGGCCACGAAATTCTGGAGCGCATCGGCAGAAAGCGCGGTATGCTCATTTCCGGCGGCGAAATCGATACCGAGCGCGCAGCCGTGAACGTGTTGGACGAATACCGCGGCGGCAAGCTCGGGCGCATTACATTAGAGCCCGTCGGCCGCCCGTTAAAGTAATATCGGAAAGGAAAATTCCATGGATTATTCCTTCGAACAGGAAGCCTATTTAAAAGGCTATACCGCCGTCTGCGGTATCGATGAAGCCGGCCGCGGTCCGCTTGCCGGCCCCGTTTACGCAGCTGCCGTGTGGCTGCCGGAGGGGCTTGTCATCGACGGCCTCAATGATTCCAAAAAGCTGAGCGAAAAAAAGCGTGAGGCGCTCTTTGACGTCATTAAAGAAAATGCCGTTGCTTACGGTATCGGCTTTGCGGACGAAAAAGAGATCGATGAGATTAACATTTTACAGGCGACATATCTCGCCATGCGCCGTGCGTATGACAATATGCAGAAAGCGTGCGATTATGTGCTCATCGACGGCAACCGTATGCCGCCCATGCCCGTGCCGGGCGAGACCATCGTCAAGGGTGATGCAAAAAGTCCCAGCATCGCGGCAGCATCAATCTTGGCGAAAGTCAGCCGAGACCGCGTGATGCTGGAATACGCAAAGCAATACCCCGGATATCATTTCGAGAAGCACAAGGGCTACGGCACCAAAGTGCATGTGGAAGCACTGCATGAATTCGGCCCGTGCCCCATCCACCGCAAGACGTTTTTAAAGAAAATTCTGGGCTGAGGAGGTGCGCGCATGCCAAACACCGGTTCCGGCCGCCTCGGCGAGCAGCTGACGGCGGAATATCTGGAAGAAAAAGGCTACGAGATCGTGGAGCGCAACTTCAAGTGCCGCTTCGGCGAGATCGATGTCATCGCGCAGAATGACCGTTACCTTGCGTTTGTGGAGGTGAAGACCCGCAGCGCAGACGGCCTCAGCCACCCGTTTGAAGCCATTACGCCCTCTAAGCGCGCGAAGGTTATCAAAACGGCACAGTATTATCTCATCAACCACGAAACGAATTTGCAGCCGCGCTTTGACGCCGCTGCCGTGTTTACCGAAAACGGAGCGTTAGTCAAGATTGAATATCTCGAAAACGCTTTTTATTAAAATCAAATTCGCTTTCAAAAGCGAAAAATGACGAAAGGGTGCTTTTCATGCGCTATTTTGACCTGCACTGTGACACGCTTGTAGCGTGCCTTGACCAAAACAAATCTTTGATCGATAATGACCTGCACGTCAGCGTAAAGAAGGGTGACCGCTTTGCGCCGTATGTGCAGTGCGCCGCCGTGTGGCTGCCCGATTCGGTGCGCGGCGCTGCGGCTTTGCAGTATTTTGATCGCCACGCGGCCTATTTCCGCAAAATGGCCGAGACGGGCGCGTTCACCGTGCTCGAAACCGGGGAAGACCTCGAAAAGCTCGGCGACAAGCAGGGTACGGCGTTTATTTTGACCGTAGAGGGCGGCTCTGCCGTTGCCGGCGATCTCAAGAACATTCACCACCTGCGCGAAAACGGCGTGCGTGTTATGACGCTCACATGGAACGGCAGCAATGAGATCGGCAGTGGCGTCATGTCCGGCGATAAATTCGGCCTTACACCGTTCGGCAAACTCGCCGTGAAGGAAATGGAAAAAGAGGGCATCGTTATTGACGTTTCTCACGCTTCCGAAGCACTCTTTTACGACGTGGCCGAAAACACCGAGCGCCCGTTCATCGCGACGCACTCGAACTCCAAGGTGCTCTGCAAGCACCCGAGAAACCTCACAGACGACCAGTTCCGCATCATCTGCAACCGCGGCGGCCTTGTGGGTCTCAACTATTTCAAAGCATTCTTGAACGATGACCCGGCAAAGGCGGACATTGAGGACCTGTTCGCGCACGCAGAGCACTTCCTGTCTCTCGGCGGCGCGGACGTCGTCGCCATGGGCAGTGACTTCGACGGATCCGACATGCCGCATGGCATTACGGGTCTCGAATCCGTAGAGGACATTGCAAACGTTTTCCTGCGTCATAATCTGCCGGAAGCGCTTGTGGATAAAATTTTCTTTGAAAATGCGGCGTCTTTCTTCAAACGCTTTGACAGGAACGCCTGAATACAGTATAATACGACTGACTTGATTTAGGAGGCGGATGCCATGAATTACAACAGCACACGAAACGCCGCGCTTCAGGTGACGGCGGCGCAGGCCATCGCACAGGGTATCTCCGAGGAGGGCGGCCTTTTTGTTCCGCAGAGCTTCCCGAAAGCGGACTTAAACGACATGCTCGGGCTCGACTATATCGGCCGTGCCGAGTACGTGCTCTCGCGCTTTCTGACGGATTTCACCCCGGAGGAGATTAAAGCGTGCGCCGGAAGCGCTTACGGCGACGGTAAGTTTGACGATAATACCCCCGCACCGGTCGTGTCTCTCGATAAACACGGCGAAAATAAACATATTTTAGAGCTGTGGCACGGCCCAACCTGCGCGTTTAAAGACATGGCGCTGCAAATTCTGCCGCACCTTTTGACCCGCTCGCTTAAAAAGACGGCGGATGGAAAAACGGCGGTCATACTGGTCGCAACATCCGGCGATACCGGCAAGGCGGCGCTCGAGGGCTTTAAGGACGTCGCGGGCACGGAGATGATCGTGTTCTACCCCGAAAACGGCGTCAGCCCCATGCAGAAGCGCCAGATGAACACGCAGGAGGGCGAAAACGTCTGCGTGTGCGCCATCCACGGCAACTTTGACGACGCACAGACCGGCGTGAAGAAAATTTTCACCGATCCCGCGCTCAAGGCCGAGTTTGCGCAGCACAACAAGATGTTCTCCAGTGCGAACTCTATCAATTGGGGCCGCTTGCTGCCGCAGATCGTCTACTATTTCTCCGCGTACCTCGACCTTGTGAATGCGAAGAAAATTAAGATGGGCGATGCAATCAACGTCGTCGTGCCCACGGGCAACTTCGGCAACATCCTCGCTTCCTACTATGCAAAGCGCATGGGTCTGCCGGTACACAAGTTTATCTGCGCGTCGAACAGCAACAACGTGCTGACGGATTTTATCCGCACCGGTACGTACGACAAAAAGCGCGCGTTTTATACCACCATTTCGCCGTCCATGGATATTCTGGTCTCCAGCAATCTGGAAAGACTGCTCTACCACTTGTGCGGCGAAGACACCGAAAAGCTTACGGGCTGGATGAACGCCCTGCAAAGCGGCGGCGCATACACCGTAGACGCCGCAACGGCCGATGCCGTACGCGCGCTGTTCTACGGCGGCTGCTGTGACGATAAGGAAACCGTTGAAGTCATCCGCAATACGTTTGAAAAAGACGGCTACCTGTGCGATACGCACACGGCGGTCGCGGTCGGCGTTTACGAGCAGTATTTGAAAGAGACCGGCGACAACACGCCCGCCGTCATCGCTTCCACTGCAAGCCCGTATAAATTCCCGGACAGCGTGCTCGACGCGTTCGATTGCGAAAAGCCCGCAGATCCGTTTGCGGAGGCCGAGCTGCTCGCGAAGCTTTCAAACACAAAGATCCCTGCGCCAATCACAGCGTTAAGGACGAAGCCCGTCCGCTTTGAAAACACCTGCGCCGCTGCCGATATGGCAGATTTTGTGCGCGAAACGGTCAGAGTGTAAAATGGCGCTGTACGCGATCGCCGATCTGCACCTTTCCCTTGGTACAGATAAGCCGATGGATGTGTTCCGTGGCTGGGAAAACTATGTGGAGCGGCTGGAGAAAAACTGGCGCGCCCTCGTTACCGAAGAGGATACCGTCGTCATCGCCGGGGATATTTCCTGGGGCATGCGGCTGGAAGAGACCGGAAAGGATTTCGCGTTCATCGAAAGTCTGCCGGGCAAAAAGCTGTTGTTAAAAGGCAACCACGATTACTGGTGGTCCACGCGCAACAAGATCGAGACATTCTTTGCGCAAAAGGGCTTCAAAACGATGCGGCTCGTGTTCAATTCCGCCGAGCGTGTGGGGGACATTACGGTCTGCGGCACGCGCGGCTGGCTCTATAACGCCGAAACGGCAGAGGATAAAAAAATCGTCGCGCGCGAAAACGGGCGTCTCATCGCGTCCTTAAACGCCGCAAAAGCCCTCGGCGGCACACCCGTCGTGTTCCTGCATTACCCGCCGGCGTACGATACCGCACAGTGCCGGGAATTGCTGGATACGATGCAGACATACGGCGTAAAGGAGTGCTACTACGGGCACATTCACGGCGATCACGCCGCAAAAAAAGCGCCGCTTGGTGAATATGGGGGCATAAAAATGCACCTTGTCTCGTGTGATTATATCCGTTTCACCCCGAAATTGGTGCGAAAAGACGCAGAAATCGGCTGAATTTTTAACAAATTATAAAATATCAAAAAATTCAAAGGTTTGTCTGGAATATTCGGCACAGGTGTGCTATAATGTCAAAAGGTATCGCGCATTACGGGTATATCCGCCCGCGTGTTCCAAATAAAATTGTAATTTATTTTTGAGAGGATAGAAGGAAATGAACTTAAAGGCAACCAACAAAACCGAAACCAACAAGTATGAGCTGGAGGTCGAAATCTCCGCTGAAGATTTCAACAAAGCACTCTCCGAGGTCGCAAAGACCGAGGGCAAGAAGATGTCTGTTCCGGGCTTCCGCAAGGGTCATGCTCCGAGATCCGTCATCGAGAAGATGTACGGCGAAAACGTGTTCTTTGAAGCTGCTGTGGACAAGCTCTATCGCCCGGCTATGCAGGACGCTATCGAAGCTTCCGGTTTGGAAGTCATCGCGGTTTCCAATGCGGACGTTACCTCCGTTTCCCGCGAAAACGGCATCGAGCTGAAGCTCACCGTTGTTGTGAAGCCGGTGATTACCATTGAAGGCTACAAGGGCATCGAGGCTACGAAGAAGAATGTCGAAGTTACGGATGAGGACGTCAGCGCAGAGCTCGTAAAGGTTCAGGACAGAAACTCCAGAATGGTCGACGTCGATAACAGAGGTGCGCTTACGGGCGACACCGCAGTCATCGATTTCGAGGGCTTCTGCGACGGCAAGGCTTTCGAGGGCGGCAAAGCGGAAGGCTTCGAGCTTTCCCTCGGCTCCGGTCAGTTTATCCCGGGCTTTGAAGATCAGGTCGTCGGCCATGAAGTCGGCGACGAGTTCGAGATCAGCGTGAAGTTCCCGGAGGACTATCAGGCAGAAGAGCTCAAGGGCAAGGACGCGACCTTCAAGATCAAGCTGCACCAGATCAAGCGCAAGGAGCTTCCGACCCTCGACGATGAGTTCGCAAAGGACGTAAGCGAGTTCGATACGCTCGACGAGTACAAGAACAGCCTCCGCGAGAAGCTGCAGAGCGACCGCGAGAAGCAGGAAGAGATGAACGTTGAGAACCAGATCTTTGATGCACTCATCGAGAAGGTACAGGGCGAGATTCCGGAAGAGATGTACGAGCAGGAAGTTGAGGAGAGCATCAACAACTTCGCATACCGCCTCCAGTCTCAGGGACTGAACCTCGAGACCTATCTCAAGTACACCGGCATGGACGTCAATGCCATCAAGGAGCAGTTCAGACCGCAGTCCGAGAAGCAGCTTAAGCTGAGACTCGCACTTGAGAAGATTGCTGAGCTTGAGAACCTCGAAGTTTCCGATGAGGCTGTTGAGGAAGAGTACGAGAAACTCGCAAAGCAGTACAATATGGAAGTCGCGCAGATCAAGAACCTCGTTGCAGAGACGCAGATCAGAGCAGACCTTAAAAACCAGAAGGCGATCGACTTTGTTAAGGAAAACGCTTCTGTAAAGGCAGAAAAGCCGGCAAAGAAGACCACCAGAAGAAAGAGCACCAAGAAGGCAGCGGAAGAAAAAACCGAGGAAACAGCTGAAGCTAAGACCGAGGAATAATTTACCGCCTTTACGGTTAGTATTATAGTAACAGCATATCATATATCGCTTCTTTCGCCCGCTGTCCCTGCATCGGACAGCGGGCGAAGCAAAAGAAGCGCGAAAGGAGTTTGTACGATGAGTTTGGTACCTTATGTTGTGGAGCAGACGAGCAGAGGAGAGCGTTCCTACGATATTTTCTCCCGCCTTCTCAACGATAGAATCATCATGCTGAACGACGAGGTGAACAACACCACGGCAAGCCTTGTCGTAGCACAGCTTCTGTATCTCGAGGGTCAGGACCCCGATAAGGACATCAGCCTGTATATCAACAGTCCCGGCGGTGTCATCACGGCCGGCATGGCGATTTATGATACCATGCAGTACATTAAGTGCGATGTTTCCACCATCTGCATGGGCATGGCAGCTTCCATGGGTGCGTTCCTGCTGGCTGCCGGCGCAAAGGGCAAGCGCTATGCGCTGCCGAACGCCGAGATTATGATCCATCAGCCGTCCGGCGGTGCGCAGGGTCAGGCTACGGATATCCAGATTCAGGCAGAGCGTATTCTTCAGACGAAGAAGAGCCTCAACACCATCCTCGCAGAGCGTACGGGTCAGCCGTACGAAGTCATCTGCAAGGATACGGAGCGCGATAACTTCATGACCGCACAGCAGGCCATGGAGTACGGCCTTATTGATAAGGTCATCGCAACGAAATCGAAATAACGAAAGGGCGTGTTTTCATGCCGAATAATTTCGGAAATGATAACGAAGTGCGCTGCTCCTTCTGCGGGAAGCCGCAGTCGCAGGCAAAGCGCCTGATCTCCGGCAACGGCGTGTATATCTGTGACGAATGCGTAGAGCTCTGCATGGACATCATCGCGGATGAAGATTCTCTCCACCGCGGCCGCCCGCAGCCGAAAAACGAGCCGCGCGCCGAAATGGTGCTGCCGAAGCCGCAGGAGATCAAAAAGCAGCTCGATGAATACGTCATCGGGCAGGACGAAGCCAAAATGACGCTCGCGGTGGCGGTCTATAACCACTATAAGCGCATTTTCTTCAGCGGTGAAGACGGCGGCGTGGAGATTGCAAAGAGCAACGTGCTGCTGCTTGGTCCCACCGGCGTCGGCAAGACTTATCTTGCGCAGACGCTTGCAAAGCTTTTGGACGTTCCGTTCGCCATTGCGGACGCAACGACTCTGACGGAAGCCGGCTATGTCGGCGAAGACGTCGAAAACATCCTGCTGCGTCTCATTCAGGCAGCAGATTACGACATTGAGCGTGCCGAGCACGGCATCATCTATGTCGATGAGATCGATAAGATCTCCAGAAAGTCCGAAAACCCGTCCATCACGCGTGACGTCAGCGGCGAGGGCGTGCAGCAGGCACTGCTCAAAATTCTGGAGGGCACCATTGCCGGCGTCCCGCCAAAGGGCGGCAGAAAGCACCCGCAGCAGGAGGTCATCAACATCGATACCTCGAACATCCTCTTCATCTGCGGCGGTGCGTTCGACGGCCTTAAAAGCGTCATTCAGCGCCGCACCGAAGCGCAGACGCTGGGCTTTAACTCGGTCATCAAGAGCAAAGACGAGCTTGATAACACGGAGTGGATGAAAGAAGTTACCCCGCACGACCTCGTCAAGTTCGGCCTCATCCCGGAGCTTGTCGGTCGTCTGCCGGTCATCACCGCGCTGAGCGACCTCGACAAAGCCGCACTTGTGCGCATCCTCACAGAGCCGAAAAACTGCCTTGTCAGCCAGTATAAGAAGCTCTTTGACCTTGATAAGGTCGATTTGGAGTTCACACCCGAAGCGCTTGACGCCATTGCGGAAAAGACCATTGCCCGCAAGACCGGCGCCCGTGGCCTGCGTTCCATTATGGAAGATACGCTGAAGAACCTGATGTTTGAGGTCCCGAGCGATTATACGATCGAAAAGATCACCGTTACCAAGGATTCGGTAGAGAACGGCGCTGCGCCTGAAATCGTGCACAATCCCGACCGCGTCCCGGTAAAGATCAAAATGACACAACCCAAACGGCGCGCTCGCAAGGATTCGGCATCATAGTGATCATCATACAGGCTGTGCAGCGATCCCTGCTGCGCAGCCTTGTCTGATTTATAAGGATTTGATAATTTTATGAAAGAAACCATACTTGAGGAAGAGAGAGTTCTGCCGGTACTCGCCGTACGCGGACTCGTCGTGTTCCCCGGCATGATCGTGCAGTTTGATATCGGCAGAAAAAAGTCCGTTCTGGCCGCCAAAGCGGCGCTGGATACGGATAGCCGCGAGCTGTTCATCGTTACGCAGACTGACCTTTCGGAAAGCGAGCCCATGGCGGAAGACCTCTATAAAATCGGTGTCATCGCCCGCATCAAGCAGGTGGTACACACCGCAGATAACGGCATCAAGCTGCATGTGGAAGGCATTGAGCGCGCGGAGATTATGTCCGTTGTGCAAAATGAGCCGTACCTCACGGGCAGCGTGTGCGTGTGCAAGCCGATTGCCGCACGCCACACCGCAAGAACGGAAGCGCTCAGCCGCATTGCACAGGAGAGATTTGAAGAGTACATCCGCTGGTTCCGTCAGGTGCCGCCGGATATTCTGCTCGGCGTTATGCAGCAGAAGGACTGCGGTGATTTGGCCGACTTTATCGCAGCGAACATTTCGCTCGATTTCGAGCAGAAGCAGTGCATTCTCGACGAGCTCCACCCGGAAAAGCGTATTGCAAAACTCAATGATATTTTGAGTGATGAAATCAAAGTCTTATCGCTCGAACGTGAGATTTCGCAAAAGGCGCAGGAGCAAATGGATGAAAATCAGCGCGTTTACATGCTGCGCGAGCAGATGCGCGCCATTGCAAACGAGCTTGGCGAAGAGGATAACCCGCAGGAGGAATCCGACGAATTCCGCCAGAGAATAGAAAAATTAAACCTGCCGCAGGTCGCGCGCGAAAAGCTCTTAAAAGAGTGCGATCGCCTCGCCAAAATGCCATACGGCTCGCATGAGGGCTCCGTCATGCGCGTGTACCTCGAAACGTGCCTTGAGCTGCCGTGGAACACGAGCTCCAAAGAGCGCTTGGACCTAGACCGCGCGGAGAAAATTCTCAACCGCGACCATTACGGCATGGAAAAGGTTAAAGCAAGATTTTTGGAGACGCTCGCCGTGCGTAAGCTCTCTGACCAGGCGACGGGGCAGATCATTTGCCTTGTTGGCCCGCCGGGCGTTGGCAAAACGTCCATTGCGCGCTCTATCGCCGAGGCGACCGGCCGCAAGTACGTGCGTGTTTCCCTCGGCGGCGTGCGCGACGAAGCGGACATCATGGGCCATCGCCGTACCTACGTCGGCTCCATGCCGGGCCGCATCATGGCGGCTGTGAAGCAGGCGGGCACGAATAACCCCCTCATCCTGCTCGATGAGATCGATAAGCTCGGTCAGAGCTTCAAGGGCGATCCGTCCGCGTCGCTGCTTGAGGTGCTCGATCCCGAACAGAACAGCGCGTTTCAGGACCATTACATCGACCTGCCGTTCGACCTCAGCCACGTGCTGTTTGTCACCACGGCAAACGACGCTTCCGCCATTCCGGGCCCGCTGTACGACCGCATGGACGTCATTACGCTCGGCAGCTACACGGCGGAGGAAAAGTTCCACATCGCCTCGAAATATTTGGTGCCCAAGCAGCTGAAAAAGCACGGCATCAAGGCGGCGCAGCTGCACTTCACACCGAAGGCACTGCACGCAATCATCGAAGACTACACCCGCGAAGCCGGCGTGCGCACATTGGAGCGCACCATCGGCACCATTTGCCGCAAAGTCGCGCGCCGCATCGTCACGGAGGAAGATTTCAAGTCTTATTCCGTGAAGCCCGCCGACCTTGAAGACCTGCTCGGCCCGGCAAAGTTTGCGAAAGATAAAGAAGAGCGCCGCGATGAGATCGGCCTTGTGAACGGTCTTGCGTGGACAAGCGTCGGCGGCGAGCTGCTGCCCATCGAAGTTGCCGTGATGAACGGCACGGGCAAAATTCAGCTCACCGGCTCGCTCGGCGATGTGATGAAGGAATCCGCCACAACGGCGATCACCTGCATTCGCACCCGCGCGGAAACGCTCGGCATCAGCCCGGATTTCTATGCGAAAAAGGATATCCACATCCACGCGCCGGAGGGCGCCGTACCGAAGGACGGTCCGTCTGCCGGTATCGCCATGGCAACCGCCGTCACGTCCGCGCTGTGCGAAGAGCCCATCGCGCACGACATCGCCATGACGGGTGAGATCACGCTGCAGGGGCGCGTGCTGCCCATCGGCGGCCTGCGCGAAAAATCCATGGCGGCGTATAAAAACGGCATGAAGACCGTCATCATCCCGCACGGGAACATCGCGGATCTCGCCGAAGTCGATCAGGTCGTCAAGGATAACGTGCGGTTTGTGCCGGTGCGCCGTATCGATGAGGTGCTGCCCATCGCCATGCCCGGGCTTTTAAACAGAGAAACCAAGCCAAATACGCCTTGCCCGGAGCCCGCGCACGGCGTACAGACACTCAGACAGTAAGGGGAACACCGTGAATTTTCAGTCAGTAGAATTTGAAGCTGCCGCCGGCCGTGCGGATCAGCTCAAAAAGTCGGACTTGCCGGAGATCGTTTTTTCCGGTAAATCCAATGTGGGCAAATCCTCGCTCATCAATAAGCTCGTCAACCGCAAGGCGCTTGCACGCGTCAGCGCCACGCCCGGCAAAACGGCGACCATCAACTTTTTCCGTCTGCCGGAGTGCCGCTTTGTAGACTTGCCGGGCTACGGCTACGCCAAGGTTTCACAAAACGAAAAGCAGCGCTGGGCAAAGCTGATGCAGGGATATTTTGATGCAGAGCGCAACGTGGCGCTCGTCATCCAAATTCTCGATATGCGCCATGAGCCGACTGCGGACGATTTCGATATGATTAACTTCCTTATCGAGCGTGACCTGCCGTTCCTCGTCGTCTGTACGAAAAGCGATAAGCTGAACAAAACGCAGTTCAACACGCAGAACGCGTATTTTGAGGACCTGTTCCGTGAGCATGAAATCCCGTTCATCCCGTATTCCTCCCAGACCGGCTTCGGTTTGGAGACGCTGAAACAGCACATCGAAGCTGCCGTTTTGGGTAACTGAGCAGCTGCGAAGTATAGATCCACCACTTTTTGAAGGGAATGAAAAATATGTTTGTATCCGATTGTTACAATGTCAATGAAAAAGGCCACCTGACGATCAGCGGCTGCGACACCGTGGAGCTTGCCGAAAAGTATGGCACCGCGCTGTATGTGATGAGCGAAGATGAGATCCGCAGCGTTTGCCGCCGCTATAAGTCTTCGTTTGAGCGCCACTATAATGGAAACGGCACCGCGCTGTATGCCAGTAAGGCGTTCTGCTGCAAAGAGATTTGCCGTATCGTGACCGAAGAAGGCTTAGACCTCGACGTCGTCTCCGGCGGCGAGCTGTATACCGCCCTTGCAGCGGGTGTGGATGCAAAACACATTCATTTCCATGGCAACAATAAAACAATGCAGGAACTCTGCTATGCGCTTGAAAGCGGCGTAGGCGACATTGTCGTTGATAACTTAAACGAGCTGCACCGCATTGAAAAGCTCTCTGCGGAAAAAGGCGTCGTTACGTCCATTTCCATGCGCATCAAGCCCGGCATTGACGCCCACACGCATGAGTTTATCCGCACGGGTCAGATCGATTCCAAGTTCGGCTTTGCGCTTGAAAACGGCGAGGCGTTTGAAGCCGTAAAGGAAGCCGTCGCGTGCGAAAATGTAGAACTCATCGGTCTGCACTGCCACATCGGCTCGCAGATTTTCGACAAAGCCCCGTTCGTGCTGGCGGCGCAGGTCATGCTGAAGTTCTATAACAAGATCCATACAGAGCTCGGCAAAACGCTGACACACCTCAACCTCGGCGGCGGCTTCGGCGTAAAGTACAAGGAAGCCGATGCAGCCGTGCCGTATGAAGATTACATGAGCGACGTTTCCGAAGCCGTGCATGCTGCCTGCAAGGAGTACGGTATTCAGGTACCGTATATTTACATTGAGCCGGGACGCTCCATCGTGTGCGAGGCCGGCCTCACGCTGTACACCGTCGGCGATATCAAGACCATCCCGAATGTGCGTACATATGTGGCTATTGACGGCGGCATGTATGAAAACCCGCGTTACGCGCTCTATCAGTCGGATTACACTTGCCTCATCGCAAATAAGGTGAACGAGCCCGCAGACTTTACGGCGACCATTGCCGGCAAGTGCTGCGAAAGCGGCGACCTCATTCAGGAGAACACGCTCATTCAAAAGCCCGAGGTCGGCGATATTCTGGCGGTGCTCTCCACCGGCGCGTACAACTACTCTATGGCATCGAATTACAACCGCAACACGCGTCCCCCGGTCGTCATGGTGCGCGGCGGAGAATCCCGTGTCATCATCAAAGGGGAGACCTATGAAGACCTCGTGCGCAACGACATGTGATTTCGCACACTGCTGTGCAAAAATTTCTTGATTTTCGGTGTTTACTTTTGTGCTTTTGTATGTTAAAATAAAAAAGTAAAGAACCTCGTTGACGAAAAGACGGCGCATTTGGTGCTTTATGGCATAAATGCGCCGTTTTCGGATACAAATTCATAAAGAAAGGAACACAGAAACAATGAACACCAAACTGCATGACGAAAATGTTGATTTCCTTTTTGATGCTATCCTCACGCTGAAAAACCGCGAGGAATGCTATAAATTTTTTGAAGATCTCTGCACCGTGCCGGAGCTGAAAGCCATGTCGCAGCGCATTTCGGTTGCCAAAATGCTCAGCGAGCGCCACGTGTACAGCGACATCGTCGATAAGACCGGCGCTTCCACTGCGACCATCAGCCGTGTCAATCGCTCTTTGAATTACGGCAGCGACGGCTACACGCTGATTTTTGAGCGCCTGTTGACCGGCGGCGGAAAAGAGGACTAATGGCCGGCTACGACGTTTTTGCGCGCTATTACGATGCGTTGACCGCAAACGTGGATTATAAGGGCCGCGCGGCATATTTAAAGAAGCTGCTCGAGCATCTTCACCATGAATCCGGCATCGTTTTGGATCTCGCCTGCGGTACCGGCAGCCTTACGCTGGAGCTTTATAAGCTTGGCATGGATGTGTACGGCGTGGACGGCTCCATTTCCATGCTGTCCGAAGCGAAGGACAAGGCTTACGACATGGAAGCCGACGTGATGTTCCTCTGCCAGAAAATGCAGACGCTCGACCTGTTCGGCACGGTCAACACGGTGTTCTGTTCGCTGGACAGCATCAACCACCTCTCCGGCGAAGCGCAGGTGCAGGCGGCATTTGACCGCGTGGCGTTTTTCATGGATAACGACAGCTGGTTTATTTTCGACGTAAACACGCTCTATAAGCACGAAAAGGTGCTGGGCAACAACACCTATATTTACGACCTTGCGGATATTTACTGCGCATGGCAGAACCGTTATAATCCGCAGGATCACAGTGTGGCGATCTCTCTCGATTTCTTTGAGAAAGAGGGCAAGGTCTATACGCGCAGCAGCGAGCATTTCTTTGAGCACGCATACAGCGTGGAGAAGCTGACGGAAATGCTGAAAAAGTCCGGCTTTGATAGGGTGGAGGTCTTCGGTGACCTCTCTTTCGACGCGCCGAAGCCGGATGAGCAGCGCATTATTTTCGCCGCACACATCACAAACTCACAAAACGGCGTTTTTAAGGACGATATTGCTCCGTAAAACGCTCCGAAAGGAAGAATTTCATTGGATAGGATTATTCGCTGCATCACATCGGACGGTGCCCTTATGGCCTCCGCAATCGATTCAAGCGATACGGTATATACCGCACAGAGGCTGCACGGCCTCAGCGCCACGGCTTCCGCTGCGCTTGGCAGACTGCTTACCGCGGCGTCCGTCATGGGCGCTATGCAAAAGCAAGAGCATGCCACGCTCACGTTGCGCATAAACGGCGGCGGTCCCATCGGCACCGTCACGGCAATTTCCGACAGCCACGGCAATGTGCGCGGCTGTGTGGACGATCCGAACGTAGATGTGCCCCTGAAGCCGAACGGCAAGCTGGATGTCAGCGCCGCAGTCGGTACAGACGGCCGCCTTGGTGTCATCCGCAGCTACGGTACGGGCGAGCCGTATATGGGCCAAGTGGAGCTCGTCAGCGGCGAGATCGCCGAGGACATCACGAATTATTACGCCGTGAGTGAGCAGATCCCCACGGTGTGCGCACTCGGCGTGCTTGTAGACCCGAACACGAACGGCGTGCTGCTTGCAGGCGGGTTGCTTATTCAGGTGCTGCCCGGCGCACTGCCGCAGGACATTGAAAAGCTGGAAGCGAATATCGCAACGCTGGAGCCTGTCACCACCATGCTTGCAAAGGGCATGACCGTGGAGCAGATGGTCGACACGGCGCTCACGGGCTTTGAAGTCGAAAAGCTGGAGGAAATCCCCGTGCACTACGCCTGCACATGCAGCCGTGAGAAGTATTATAATGCCCTTGCGACCTTGGAGCCGGATGAAATCGATACGCTGCCGGCTGTGGACGGCAAGGTGGAAGCGGTGTGTCCGTACTGTTGCCGCAAGTATTACTTCACAAAAGAGGAGCTGCACGAGCTTGCCGAAAGCGTGCGCGAAAAGCGTAAAAATGTCTCGAAATAACTTTTTTGAAAAAGTTTCGGAAAAGGTATTGACTTTTTAATAATCATGTGGTAATATATACAACGTCGCTGGAAGACATAAGACTTCAAAAGAACCGCAAGTTCTGTTGAAAGATTTCTGAAAAGCGATGCTGTTTGGGGGTATAGCTCAGCTGGTTAGAGCACCTGCCTTACAAGCAGGGGGTCATAGGTTCGAGTCCTATTGTCCCCACCAAATGTGGCCCGGTAGTTCAGCTGGTTAGAACGCTAGCCTGTCACGCTAGAGGTCGACGGTTCGAGCCCGTTCCGGGTCGCCACATTTGCCTCTGTAGCTCAGTCGGTAGAGCAGGGGACTGAAAATCCCCGTGTCATTGGTTCGATTCCGATCGGAGGCACCATATGCGGACGTAGCTCATCTGGTAGAGCGCCACCTTGCCAAGGTGGAGGTAGCGAGTTCGAGCCTCGTCGTCCGCTCCAAAAGAAAAAGACGCTGAAGTTAAGGCGTCTTTTTCAAAATGGTGACATAGCCAAGTGGTAAGGCGTGGGTCTGCAAAACCCTGATTCCCCGGTTCAAATCCGGGTGTCACCTCCAGAGTAAGGAGATTTTCTCCTAATGTATGAGCTCAGTTCGTTTGGACTGAGCTCATCGATTAAGAGAAAATTGCATGAAAACAACTTTCTCGTGTTTACATTTGTGCTATGTCACACTTGATCTGCAAAGCAGATTGTGCAGAGATCCTTTCCTTTGACCCGTAAAGTAATAGATTGTGTTTTACACCGTTATAGCGTCGGGACAAGTGTGCTGGATAAAAGCTGCGCAGAATGCACGGTCAGTTTCCGTATCTTGACAGCCGCAGTTGGCCGTCCTCTGAGTGTGAGTATGAAATTTTCAAGGTGCGGGCAAAATAAAAGAGAGCCTTCCGCAGATGTAACAGCAAAAGGCTCTTGAACACAGACTTATAATGTGTTATAATACATACGTATTAGACACAATATGAGTATAAGCTTCACGAGTTCCTTTAGATGTTGGCGCATCTGAACGGAATAAATCAAAAATTTTTCCTGAAAAATTTTTGATTTAGTGGGGCTTTATTCATTTTGCAATATATATTTTACTACTATGAGCCGTAAATTTCAAGCTTTTTTTAAAATTTGGGAAAAATTTCTCGAATTTTTTTATTTTTCAGGATTTTTTGATTTGAGAAAGACGCATAATTTCGGTTTCAAGGTGCTCCATATCCGGCGAAACGTACTTTTGCAGCGTGAAAACAACGTTTTTGTGCCCCAGAAGCATAGAGACGCTTTTCGGGTCGGCGCCTTTTTCTATCAGCCGTGTAGCAAAGGTGTGCCGCAGCATGTGAGGGGTCACATGGCAAATACCGGCGGCCTTTGAAACGCGCGTACAGATATAGCGCAAATGATATGTGCTGAACGGTTTATTCTCGTTATCAGCCACGCTGAATATATAGTCATGCGGCTTGTTATACTCGGTATTGCACCGGATCATGTAGAGTATAGCGGCGGCTTCGGGCAAAACAGGGAGAAGACGGACACCGGACTCGATTTTGCTTTCGGGAATTTTGAGCGTGCGGTTTTGCGGATCGTATTGCCGCCATTGCATCAGGCGTAGCTCATCCCGGCGCAGACCGGTCAATAAATACATGCGCAGAATGTATTCATCTATCGGTTTTTTCAGTATGTGAAAACATCCTTCAAATGCGGCCTGTTCTCGTTGTGTAAGCGCTTTAACTTCTTTTTCTCGCGCGGCGGGAAGTACTGCGTCTTTAACGGGATTATCGTCACAGTTATGTCCCTTTATTGCGGATTTGTATGCTTGATTCAGCATAACGCGGATATGGCGCAGCGTTGACTTTGCATACTTCTGCCGCATGGAGTCCAACCAGCCTTCAACCTGTAAAGCATTGAGCTCAACGAGAAGAATACCGGCGGCCTCCGGGTGATGGGTCAGCAGCCGCCGTCTGGCGTCCCGGTAAATGCTTATAGTGTTGGGCTTTCGCTTTGTGGGCGCGATTTCTTCGAGCCAAATATCAAGCCATTCGCCGAGTGTGTAATCCCTTTTGTTTGTTTCGTACATGTTGCTACTTCCTTTATTAAAATTCCCCACATAGGGTGCTTGAATTCTAACAAAGGCGAAGATGAAAAGCAAAAAAACCGGAAGTACTTCCGGTTTTTTAACAGCAAATCTGTTGACAAAGAAAGTTGTTTTGCATATAATAATAGTGGAGATATTGCATCTCCGCTTAGAGGGTGTATCTCAGCCCATAAGTGAGACATTTAATACGTGAGCTTCTCTTGGCTCTATATCAAGACATTTACAAGTGAGTGTTTCGCTACTCGGAATGCGAACGTAACCTAGCAGGGCGGGCTTTGTGTCCGCCCTATTTCTTTATCTTGGAGGGGAAATGGATAATATCAGATTTTACGAAATCAATGCAAAATATGTTGACTATCTTGCTCCGTATGCACCGCATTTATTTCATAATAGTAAAAAGGGACAAGCCAATCAGAGAAAGTATATCGGAATCGTTTTTCAGATAAACGACATGGAGTATTTTGCACCTTTGTCTTCTTTTAAACCAAAACACGAGAAAATGAAAGAGGGATTGGATTTTATCAAAATTCTCAGATATGCAGTGATAAATTTGAATAACATGTTCCCTGTACCGTACAGTGAACGTGTATATGTGAATTTTGAAACGATCAAAGATCCCAATTACAAATCATTACTTCTTGCTGAATATCGCTACATAAAGTCCGTGCAGAAAAAGATTCAGAAGAATGCTGCTGCGTTATATAAACACAAGCAGATCAATGGCGATTCAACCTCGTTAGCTCGGAGATGTAATGATTATGCGTTGCTAGAAGATAAATGTAGAAGCTATAAAAGAAAATAGAAATCGAAAAAGCGGAAGTACTTCCGCTTTTTGCTTGACAAACGGAGAGAAATAACCTATACTGGAAGCAGAAAAGGGGCACTTGTAGTGTCACCTTGCCTGAGAAAATGAGCTGATTCCTTCACCCGGTCACAGCTCATTTTCTTTTTTCTATCCGGAAAACTCCACCATGGGACTTCGTGCACGATCCATTACTTTTCGGCGCAAAAGCCCCATTAGAGAATTACTCTTAGCTAATGGTAAACTTTTATTTTTTCTTTCCTTACTAATAAAACAACGGGGTATAGGAAAGAGCAGGTGCATAGATGATAAGGGTGCTGCAAAAAGGGAATACGCATAACGGCGCTTCAGGGCAGCTGTACGCTGTCTCTTGCGTTCGAGCACGAGTTTGTGCATCTGATAGAAAAAGAGCATGGTGCGGCTCTGCTGGCGCTTTAAGCGTGCTACGCGCTCATGCAGGGAGAGGGCACGGAAACGATTGATGCCCTGACGGTCATAGTCCGGTACAGCATCAATCAAGTTGCGTTCCTTGAGCTGCCGGATTGCGCGGCTGATTGTGAGGGCCGAGCAGTGGAATTTCTTGGCGAGCACACGACGGCTCAGAGACCAGGACTCCTTACCGCAGCGGTTTAAGAGCTCGACGTAGACCAAAAAGGCGGTATCACGGAGCTCGGAAATCAAGTAACGCGGGAAGCGCAGCTTGAATCCCTCCATGCGCGGCTGAATATGAGAGGTAATCTGCTGCCCGCCGCGAGTACGGTGCTTGACAGAAACGAGCTCTTTTTCGATAAGGGTGCGCAGAGCGCGGGTATATGTGGTGAGGTTGATGTCAAGCTTTGCGCAGGTCGTTTTGCGCTTCAGATCGAAAACACCGGTACGGTAATCGACATGAAGCTGCATGAATGCAAACAGGCGGGCTTCGGTGGTTGTGAGATCAGAATCGACAACAAGTGTCGTAATGTACGTGCCGAAGCCGGTTTTCTTTTGCTTTGCCATACTGGCGTCTCCTTTCTGAGTTTTGATTTTGATAAAAGAAAAACCGGAAGTACTTCCGGTTTTTGAGCTAAATCTGCGGCAAATTAAGGCTTACGAGGAAAGCTTGCCTCATCCGATGCGTAGGGCTTTTGTTTTAAGTACTTTCTTTCGTTGGTTCAGCGTCAATTTCTTCTAGACTTGTATCATCTGTGACTGTGGGGCTTACTGAAGATAGCTGTAAGCTTAGAGGAAGACCGTTTTCACGAACAATCTGGCTGTAAAACATTCGAATGGCGCTTGTTGGAGAAATGCCGAGCTGTGTGAGAATGCTTTCGGCTTTTTCTTTCACTTCAGTATCGATACGAACATAAAGTGCAGAGGTGTTTGCCATTTAAATCACACTCCTTATTAAAGTATTATATTATTCTATTTGAGGAAAAAGCAAGCTTTATAGGGCAAATGATATATTTAAAGATAAAAAACCGGAAGTACTTCCGGTTTTTCAGCATTGCTATAGCTTATTCAATTCATCGTGCAGTTGTTTTATTTGTTCAGAGGGATTTTTGTACGCTTTGAGTGTCAGAAGATAGAGTTCTTTAAGTATTTTATTGTAATTCCTTTTCGCATTTCGACACTCAAGCTCTTGTTCAATCCGTGTATGACTTATCTCTTTGCTATAATTATAAAGCTCATCTTTTACTTTACCTGATGTTTGAATGTCTTCAAGAAGAATGCTGTTTCGTAAATTAAAAATTCCTTCTTTGGCTTTGGAAGCTTTATCGCGTTCGTTTTTTACACGGTTAGTAATTCTGTCTATGTCGCTTATTTTATCATTAGCGTTCCATTTTTTAATTATCAATCTTGCAAAAATATAGATAGTCAATAAAGCGAAGCAAAGCCACATAATAGTAGGAGTGTGTGGCCGAAGAGCAATGCTTACTTTTTTTAATATGTCCTGTCCAATATCGGTTTTCACAACATAAGTAGCTCCATTTACCACACCTAATAACAGCATAGTAAGGCACAAAGAAAAAATCGATAGTATTTTCAATACACGGATATACTTGGGAGGCTCTTTGCTTTGTTGAGATTTTTCTTTTTTTGTCATATTATATGCTTAATCCTCCAAAATGATGCCCTTGTATTTCTTTGAGTTCTTGTTTTTGAGCCACTTCTAAATCATGTTGCTCTATATCTCTCATAGCCTTTTCGAGCTCTTGCCGATGATGAGCGATTTGTTCATTTTCCATTTTAATGTGATTAATGGCTGATGTAATTTCTTCTATCAGTTTGGATTCTTGTTCTGGTTCTAATGAAGTAGTAGCATATTTTAATAAAGTCTGAATTCGCTCGGACAATAAACCGTTGATAATCATTAGGTCATGTGTGTTTTTAAGAACAGCGTTTGCCTCATTGTATAGTGATTGTGAACATCTGGACAAGGACTGTATAGTTTTTTGATGTTCAAGTTCAATTTCGCGAATTGTACTTTTACAATCTTCTACAAGCGTTTGGTTTTGAGAAGAGAACTCTTTGATTTCTTCTTCGAGTTCCTCTAATTTCCGATTGTATTCTTCTTTTTTTTCAAAAGATTGAATCAATTCGTTAAGCACAGCTATTATCCCTCCGATAAAAATTATAGGTGTCAGAACTCCAATTAAGAATTGAATAATTATCTCAAACATTTGTACCACTCCATTATTACATGAATATCAATATATTTCAACTTTTTTGAAAAAAGATTTAAAAACCGGAAGTACTTCCGGTTTTTAATAGTCTGCGGTGCTGCCCACGGACTCTGACGAATTAGCAGACTCTCGCTTTTCCTGTACGGTCTGTCGCCATTTTCCTTCTTTTATAGTTCGTATAACATCATCCAACTTGGCGTAGACGGTGGGAACATACTCTCGTGTTTCTGAGATATAAGGAGCTTCTAGGCGAATGCCCCATTTATCGTAGCGCGGCATATTGGCGATAAACGGGTGACTGCCTCGCCGGTTGACGACCCATTTGCCAAAGGGCAGGAGCTGCAATTCGTCCGGTGTCATCAATGGCCGTGCAATCATGTTGACGCTGCGGCTGCTGTTTGATCCACTACCAAAAAGGCTGCGGCCTTCCCGGTTGTTGGTTGAAACGGAACCGGCAGCGACCGTCTGATTTCCAAGCAGTTTGCTGAAGGTAACGGCGGTATCGGACATGGGAGAAAAGCCACCGAAAATAACGGTCTGGCAGCAGTCTCGAATAATAGTTTCGCCGTCTGCACCGTAGGTCTGTCTGAGCTGTGCCGGTGACTGGATGCAGGGCACGATAATAATGTTACGGGATCGCGAAGCGCCGAACATGCCGAGAATGTTGCCCATATAAGGAAAAATGCCGAATTCATCGGCGAAGATATAAAGGCGGCGTGTAAGCTTATTTTCTTTTGTGCGTTCATCTGCATAGACGATGGCTTCATTGATGATCTGGCTAAGAAAAAGGGAGACCAATACGTGTTTTGTGGCATCTTCTTCCGGGAATGTGATGAATACGGCAACTTTTTTCTGGTAGATGTCTGCGACTGTGATTTTGGAATTCTTGCAGAGAATGTTTTCTGACTCTGAGTCGATGAAGGCAAGCAGGCGGGACATGGAGGTTGTGATAACAGATAAATACTGCATACCCTCGCTGCCCGGTACGGAGCCTGCAAACCAACGGATTTTATCATCTTCAGGTAGAAGACTGAGAATTTCATTCAGCTTTGTTTGCTTGACTTTCCTTTGGCTATCGGTCTCATCATTTGCGGATTTAACGGTTTGGACGAATTCGAGAAGTATTTTAAATACGGAAACGATATGACGTTCTTCCGGCTTGCAGTATTGCGCAACAAGCAGGATTATGGAGGTGATCAAGCCTTCAGAGGAATCGTAGAAATACGAGTTCTGACCGCCGCCGTCAAAGCCCTTTGTGTGGACAATAGAGTTTGCAAGAGCTTTTGCGTAGCGCTCGGCGCGGCTGTGGTAGTCTACACGTTTAGGGTCATCGCGCCACATATCTATGTAGAGATTGATGAGCTGCATGTAATTGTAGCTGTCGCTTTTCATCGGTGTGCGGAAGTTGATATTCAAACAGGTATAGCCGTATTGTTCGCAGAGCTTACCGTATAAACGGAGCAGGTCACCTTTGCTATCCGTTGAGATAAAGGAAGTACCGCAAGCGAGCGCGTATTCGATATTCGGAATCATAAAGGTGGTGGTTTTGCCGCCGCCGGTTCCGGCAACCATGAGAGTGTGGCTGTCTGAAGGATCGATGGTTGCGAGAATTTGTTTTTTGTTCTGTTTCAAATTAACGACGATGCCTGCGGTAGTCGGGCGGCTTTCTTTGTTGTATCTCCACGCTTCCGGCTCGTAAGGAACTTGGATAGTCGAACTCTGTATCTCCTCTTGTGTTGCCCAACGGGCAGTGCCATATTGGCCGTCGCCGACGGTTTTACGCTTAATAGAGTCCAAATTGTAGCGCTTTTGTGACTCGGATAAAAAGATCAAAGCGACCAAAGCAATACCGACGATGGATAAAAATATAATTTGCTGTGGGGTCATAGAAACTCTCCTTTCTGAATTTTGTCTCTCAAGACATCGTTCCAGTCCTTCTTGCACGGGCACAGAATAGAGGTTATGTATTTGCCGGAAAACTGCCGCATGAAGCGTTTGGCGGCTTCTTGCCCTCGATTTTCGGGCTTATTTATATCGTTATCAAAGCAGAAAGCGATACGTTGAATAGATTTGTGCTCCTTGAGAAATCGACGTAAAGGATTTTCTGAAAGCCCGCCAAGCGATAAGTAGCTTGCTCTGTGCCACGGTTCATGCCGATGCAGTGTTAGAAAGCTCATCAAGTCGATAGGTGCTTCAAATACATACAGCACCGTGGCGTTATCATTGGCGTATGAAAAGCCGCAGTTGAATTCGCCGCCGGTCACAAAGCTACGGTAACGCTGCGCGGAATTCGTGCCGCGCTTATGAGCTGATTTTACGCGGCCGAAGCAATCATAGCATACAAATACGATGTTGCCTTGTTTATCTTGATAAATTAAATGCTCATCAATGAAAGTATTGACAATCTCGTGTGCGATGCTGCGTGTATGCGTGAGATACGCATACAGACGACGGTTATCCGGTGCAGCTGGCGGCAGGCAGAAAGCAACGGGGATCATGTCTGTGGGTTTTGATTCTCGTTTGGTGGGAGGAGGGGCAGCGAGATCAAAAGTGATCTGTCGGTTGCCGATGAGCTCAAGCACAGCGTGCGGGAAGCTTTTGTGAAAGAAGTTTTGCACAAAAGCTACGGCAGCGCCGTGCTTGCCGGTGCTGTTTTGATACCATTTATAGCCGTGGATCACGCAGCTATCATGCTTTTCCCAGATGTAATGATTTCCTTCTTTTTGCACCTTTTCACCGCGTTCGCGCAGATATTCTACAATGTCTGTGTGCTGTGCAAGCGCGATCTGATCTTGTGTCAGAGGAATATATTCACTGTGGCTGCGCATCTGAATTCCTCTTTTTACTTTCTACGACGGTAATTTCTATGCCCTTACGACGGAATTTTTGGAGAAAGGACTTTGTTTGCTGTTTTGTCAAGGATAAATCTGTGCGCATTTGTCTGGATGAAATAGAGTAGTTATGGTCGACAATATACTGATATACGGCTTCTTCAGTATTTTTGTTCAGCGGCAATTTTATGATGTCGCTCGCTTGGATAATGGAAATCTGCATACCGTTTTTACGGAATTTATGAATCATATTGTTGAGCTGTTCTCTGGATACATTAAGATCCCGACAAGCCTTTGCGATAGAAATTTCACAGTTATGTTCTTCTATGTACTGTCGTGCTTCTCGGTAAATCTGCCTCTCGACCGATTTTCGGATGACACGGACATTCATGCCTTTTTTTCGCAGTAGGCCGATTAAGCTATAAACCTGACTCGGTGTTACGGCAAGCTCGTCACAAGCTTGTTTGACAGTGATTTTGTAATTGTTTTCGAGAACATAATTGTATATAGCTCGTGAACTATTAGATTTAAAGTTGATTTTGTTGCTTTTTTTCTTCATAGGGATCCCTTAAAGATATTACTGGAAAATTTGTTCGTAGTCTTCTTTTTGACCGAGCGCTCGTTTAAGCCTACGCTGCATACGTCTCTGCTTTCGGTCGGTAGTGGCAGTGGCAGACTGTTGATCTCGCAGCGTTTGGCGGCACAAAGCGTTGCCTATCGTATTGAGTAGGCGAGCAGCAAAGCTGAGGTTCTGTTGCTGCTGTTGCTTTTCGGCGTATTCTGCTGCACGCTGCTCTTGACGGATACGCTGCATCTCCATGACTTCTAAGCGTTGCTGTGCATAAATGCTGCCGCGTTCAGCCGCGACCGTATACCAGTGCACGGCGGTTTCATGGTCTGCATCGCATCCGAGTCCGTAGCGATACATAGTTGCGAGGCGCACGGCTTGTTGTGCTGTTGCCGATGTAGGACGATGTTCTTCAGCATATAGCATACCGACGCGTGCTGCCGCATAGTGTGCGTAAATCTCCGTTGCATCTCCGTCGATACGCTGCATGAGTTGACCGAGCTTGTATTCGGTTTCCGGTGTTTTCAGTGCGGCCTTGTAGTGGTCTATTGCAAGTGAAAGATCTTCGGGCACGCCAAGACCGTATTCATACATGCGTGCAAGGCGCAAGTGAATATGGTTTTCGGGATGATCGTCTTTTAGCCAGATTTCAGCGGCAGTTTTGTAGAGCTTTTGCATATCGGTTAAAGGCAGCTGCTCGTTATTCTGCATCTGCGCTATGGCGTAAGAGGATTCGGCAGTTAAATAATCATTTGCGTTTAAGCACTTACGGTAAAGTATTTCGGCGGTTTCGACATTCGGCGTAAAGCCTTGCCCGTGTTCAATCATTTTTGCGAGTGCAAATTGGCAATAGGGGTTTTCAGTATTGGCCATATACCAACCGGCGGCACGTTCATAATCCGGTTTGTCGGCAGGGGAGAGCTTACCGTGGAAATACAAATTGCCGAGATAATAGGCGGCGTGCTTATACCCACTTCTATAAGCAAACTCAAAATAAGCTGCTGCTTTATGCGGATCAGTCGCGACTTGCAGTGCAGGAAGATCTTCCGACTCTATGCCGTCTATGTTTGCGATTTCAATGCCGGTTGTGTAAATGCGACCGAGGAAATAAGCGGCTCTGCTAATGGCGCGCTGCTGCTTCTTTTCTTCAGCTTCCAGTGGCCCAAAATCGGCAATGGCATCTGCATAGGTGTTGCCAGCCGAGATTGCTTGAAGCTGCATGGCGTTGACGCTATCTAACAGGGTATCTTCAAACCCGAGTTTGGCTTTTAGCAAATAATAGTTACCGAGTTCAACGTCTTGATCTTCGCCCTTTTTTAAATAATATTGCGCTAACTGATAGGCGGCTTCGGTGTGACCGAGCTGCTCCGCAAGGTTGTACCACAGGATAGCGTCTTGCGGACATTTTTCATCGTAACGCAGGTACTGGGCATACCGGTATTTTTCTTCGGCTGTTCCGTCATACGGCGGCGAAGAACTTTGAACTTTCATGTTATCCCTCCAACTGCGTATGTCATTGGTTTTCCATGTCGCTTTGAACGGTTCATTCATTTGTGCATTTTCAGGCTCATCCAACGCATCAGAATAAGAAAAACCGGAAGTACTTCCGGTTTTTGCAGATGAATTTTCAGTTTTGGGAGTCAATGGGGGTGAAGGTTCGAACTGCAAGGCATACTGTACGACGAGATTTTTCAAAGGATACAAGTTGCTGCGCGTGGTCGCGGCAGATAAGGGCTTAGGCTCGTCCGGAGTCTTATAATAAGCTTCGAGCTGCTGTTGATACTTGTTGTACTCTGTAAGCAGCTCTTTAATTTCCGGAACTTCACTGATCTCATCGAGCAGTTTATCTACCATAGCTTTAGTGTCTTTTGGCAGATATTTATACACATGCCGACCGGATGCACTTTCAATGGACTTGCGTAACGCTGCAAGCTTTTCCGGCAAGAGTAGATCGGTAACGGCAGCATTGCTGTTATGCTCGAGCTGTGTGAACAAGGTCTCCAATCGGTCTTCAAGCTGTTGACGTGCTTCTTCACGTGGGGCAAAAATCTGATGGCGTTCTTCAGCGAAAATCTCCGAAACAAATTCAGATTTCAGCTGCTCGATGGCATCTTCGGAAAGGTATATGCGGGATTTTTGTTCAGTGCTGTACGCAATAAAGTGTGCGTGCGGGTGATGCTTTGTGTTGTGCACGGCAGCAACCCAGTGCAGCTTAGAGGTCGGCACACGCAGCGCTTGGGCGATTTTGTCCGCCTTAATGGCGAACAACTGAGACCAGGCATCCTGTCGGTCATACCCGAGGCGGTCTGCATCTTCGCGCCGTAAAGAGAAGACCATGCTGTAAATATTGCCGGTATGTGCGGCAATAGCCTCCTTTTCGGCAGCGAGGTCAGCTGCACCGTTTACGGTAAAGAGTCCGTGCACTTTGCCTTCGTTATGGACGACGCCCGGACGCTCTGCAATGTAGTTGAGCATGATTTCAAGCGTTTCGGGGTCGGCAGCATTAGCGAGACCGACTTCGAGTGCATGAGAGAGTACTTCGCTTGCGTTTTCACGCGTAGGGGAAGCCTTGTAGTCGTTGTATTCCGGTGTTTGACGGATGGCCGGTACTTTGTTTACAAACTCCTGTATGCGTTCTCGCTGAGCACGTGTGGCCGGGGCCGAGGGCTTAACGTCACCTTCTGCTGTCATGCCGTAGACATATTGTGCGGCACGTGAGATCAGAGCGCTGGCGTTTGCGGCGCTGCGGTCTTCGTCGTAGGCTTTGAATTCGCGCGAAAGCTCAAGGTCAGGGGATACCTCAAGAAATTGATTTATAGCTTCGCGCTGTGCTTCTGTGGCACTCACTTCCTTATAATGCTCATCGTAGTTATAAATGACGGATTCACGCGTCGCAATGTAGTTCACCAGTCCGGCTGCGGCTTCGGCGACAAAGGCGTACTTTGTGGCTTTTTCACCGGTCTGGGCGATATGAAAGTATCTTGCGTTTAGAATAAGACGTGCTCCGTCCATAGGCATTCATCTCCTTGTATAGAAATAAAAAGAGCAGTCAGATGACTGCTCGATTTTACCGAGATTTCAATATAAAAAGCGGAAGTACTTCCGCTTTTTAGCGTCCACCGGCGTTACCGAACAGTGCAGATTTGTGCTCTGGGGCGCGGACGGAGAGATGATAGCGCTCCGCACCGCATTTATAGAGGCAATGTCCTCGGTTCGGTGTCTGGATGATCTCATATTCCCACGGCTGCACGTTTATTGTGCGCTGAAACTCCGAAATATCGCAGTTTGCACCGGGGTGAAACAGAAAGCTGTGGGTCGGAATAGACATGAGCGGTTTTGTGTATGTGATAACGCTCGGGTTCAGAAGATCTTCCACGTTTTGCGAACCGATGCAAACGCCGGATTCCTTCTTTCTGCCACGCTTCATGAAGCTGTTGATGTAGGTGATTGCCAGACGGTTTTTCACGAACTCGTGAAGCTCATCGACAAAGAGGTCGCAGCTGCCTTCGGTCAGGAATTTGTGGCTCATATAGGAGAAGATATTCAAGAACATAGCGTTCTTCAGATTGTCGTTTGTGGTGAGTGCATCTTTGACGCAGAAATCGATAAAGTTTGAATTCGGTATGTTGGTGTGCCCGTTAAAGTATCGAGACATAGCGCCGATGCAAATACCGCGCAGGCCGAGACCGACGGATTTGAGCATTTCGAGGCTGTACATAACGGGATGACCGGCTTTAGCGGCAAGTGCGGCTTCTTCATCATAGCTTTCGAGCTTTTCTTCGATGACGCGGTAGAGGTCGCTCAAAATCGGGTAATCCTCAGAGGTCAGCTTTGTGAAGTCCGTGCGGGGTGTGATGCCGCGACGTTTATAGGTTTCCTCTAACATGATCTCGATGATGTCGAGCTGCGCACTGGAAAAGTCCTGATAAACGGAAAAGAAGTCCCGCAGATAGGCGATGTGCTGTGAAAGGCGATTTTGCTTTTTAAAGGCTTCCGGAGAGTCATCAAATTCATTGATTTCCTGCGTCGGGTCAATCCATGTTTTCGGCTCGAGCACGTTGATGTAGTATTTGCTGTCCATCATATCCAGATACGTACCGCCGAGGTTTTTAACCAACTCTCCATATTCGTTGTCCGGGTCGAGGATATATACCTTTTTGCCCGCCATGATGACGTTTGTGATGATGAGCTTCATCAAGTAGGATTTGCCCTCGCCGGAGTTGCCGAGGATTAGGATATGCCCGTTGGTTTTGTCTTCGGCGCGTCGGTCAAAATCTACAATGATGTTGCTGCCGTTCTGGTCACGGCCGATGTAAAATCCGTTTTTGTCATTCTTGCCGGAATAGGAGAAAGGAAACAGGTTTGCAACGCTGCTTGCTGGGAAAACACGCTCAAATTCTGTGCCGAAAGCGTTTTTGCCGTTGGGCTTAACGCTTTCAAAGCCTTGAAGCTGCCGTAGGTATAGCTTATCCACTAAAATTTTATGGTGCGTTAGAATGCTTTGCGTTTCGATCTGCTTCGATTGTAAACGCTCGAGGCTGTCTGCAATCAGTTCAATGAAAACGGCGCAGTACACAAAAGTTTCTTTCGTACGCTGTGTTTCGCGGATCATGCGGGAAAGCGTGGTAAGCTGCTCATCGGCTTCAATCTGTTCATGCAGCTTGTAGGATGAGCGTTTTTGCATATTTGTGCGGTTTTGGGCACGGTGAAAGATTTCATCGCGCTCTACGGTCGGCATATGACGTGTGTAGATATGCAGCGTTATACCGTCAGATTCACCGAGCTCGCGCAGCAAAGCAATTTCCGGTGAATCTTTTTCAACGGTTTCTGCGTATGAACGGATCGCCCAAACGCAGCGATACGTATTGCCGAGAATGTAATACCCCGGCGAACGTCTGAAGGAGACTACAGAGGGCGCGATTAAATCTTTGTAGGATTTGACTTTGCCTGCTTCAATTTCCTCCGGTGTAGGCATTTCAGCCTTTTTCTTAAACAGTGGCATTGTTGACCTCCATATATTGCATTCCGTCAAAATCGGGAACATGCTCCGTGTAAATGTCTCCAACGTAGTAAATAGCAAGCAGACGCTTGAAGCTGTCTTTTGTTGCGATGCGAGCGTGAAACTGGTGTTCGCGGATGAGATTAAGGGTTTGCATAATGCTGCGCCGAGCGTCATCCAGACGATCTGCACGGTGACGCAGGATCATTGCAAACTCGCGGCTTGTGCTCATCGCGATGTTGATTTCATCCAGATAAGCGATTTCTTGCAAGCAGAGCTGCTTTACCATGGGGGATTCGGTGGTTTCTGCGAGATGTCGGTAGTAACGCTTGTTATCCTCGTAATTTTGCGCCGAGGACATGCACAGCATTTGCAGCTCGGCAACATCTGAAAGAATATTTTGAAGGTTGCGGATTTTTGCAAGTACCTCACTGCGACCAAGAACAGAGATGTTGTCCGGCCGCAGCATAATGTAGGTGTACAGCATACCGTCTTCACCTTCAATGGCTACCGCACCGTTATCTCCGATTTGGAGGGGTACAAATTGCTTCAGATTCAGCAGTTGTTGCGTTGCCGATTCCTTTTTGTCGTTTTTCTTGTTTGATTTCATTTTTTGCTCCAATTTAATATTTAGGCTCGCCCCAGAAGTACTCGAGCTGGTCTAAAAACAGATAGTTGATATATCTCTGTATGACTTTAAGCAGTGATTGATTGTCGGTTGTAAAAGTCAACACCATATACAGCAGGGTTATCAACAGCGGAACCCAGACAAAAGAGAAGAAAAAGATAAGGGTAGAGAGCACAAGCCCCACTGCGATGATAACAAGGTTTATACCCGTCCAACCGAAAAACAATGCCTTTTCACTGAGATTTTCCGGGTAGAAAAAATAGTTTTGATCGTCGTTCATGATGTTTTCTCCTTATACGAATTGCTTGACCAACGACACCACGGAGGAGACGTTGTGTGCAGCGTTGCCGAGTGAGACCCTTGCGGAAGTATCGAGACCGAACATTTGCGCAATGCGCGGTACTTCGGCAGCTACAAGCAGCAGGCCGAGCGAAAAATACAGGCTTGAGGAGGCTGCATCCTGCATCATGATAATGGCGAGCAGATAGAGCAGGTTTTGCACAAAAGCAGTAAAGCACAAAGCTGCAACCTGGTTGCACCAACTTCCGAAGCCGTCGGTATATCCGCGTGCAAGCGCAAGCATGTGCATTGATCCTACACAAATTTGCACGAGAAGGATACCGCCGCGTTTGAGGTTGGAAAAGAAAATCTTGAAGATTGCCCACACCAGAATGATAAGCTGAATAAGCGCCCACCAGTCGGCATTTGAGGAAAGTGCGGCATCGGCGGGATCGGTGGCTTGGAAGCCGTCTGTAAGCTTTTTGAGGAATTCCCAAATTCCGTTTGCGATTTTAACCGGTGGCAGTGTGCCATAAACAGATTTAAACATACTTTGCACAGCGCCTTTGACCAAATCGGTTATGCTGACGGTTGCGCCGTCCATTGATCCGACGACCACGCTGCGCACCGTGCCGTAAATATCCATGCTTGTTTGAAACAGCAATATAGGAATACTCGAAAAGGTGAGCAGGGCGACTAAAAGTCGCAGCATGTTCATGCCGGTTCCGGTAAAGCTGCCGCCTCCACCGGTCTGATAGGAAACGGCAAAGTCCATTATAGCAATGGCTGCGCCGGTCAATCCCAGCCCCCAAGCAAACAGGGTAAAGAAATTCACAATAGCTTGTATGAATTCGTTGCTGAAGAAGTTGATGGATAGTCCGTTTACATCATCGAGCATAGTGAGGGCAACAGAGGTGAGCTGATAGTACACATAGTGATAAATTTCCTCGAGCGATGAGCTTGCAAACATAGGTCATCACCACCCAATGACGCTCCACATCCACGAGGGCGCGGAAACAACAACCACAAGGCAAATAAATAGAACGAGCAGTACGTTCCATTGAATTTCTCCGCCGTTATGACGATAGTCTCTCCACACGAAAACGCCTTTCACGACGAACGCGATGATGAGCACGCCGGAGATAATATACATGATAATATTTCCAATAGCTTTCATTTCCGGCTTAACATTGTTGTTAAAAGCACTTTCGAGTGCACCGGAGATCGTGGCGACGGTGGATGCCGGTAAATGTGAAATAGCGAGAAAATAGAGCTGATTTAAGATGTTCATAAAGTTACCTCTTTTCTTAATTTACGTTGACGGTGCAGCTTGCGGATTGACCGGTGCTGCGGCTGTACACGGTGACGGTGGCCGAGCCTGTGCTTACGGCCGTGATGGTGACGCCGGAAGTATCGGAACCTGAGAGAGAGACAACAGCGGAGTTGCTGCACACCCACTGCGCACCCATGCTGTAAAAATCACTAGGTGCTGCGGCAATGTTGATGCGCCAGCTGTCTCCGGGCAAAATATCGATGCTGTATGTATCAAGCGAGATGTTTTGCACCTCCGGGACGGGAGTGGGTTCCGGCGTTGCCTCAATGACCTGCGGCCGAGGCGTAGGCGTGACCTTTGGCGTTGGTTTTGGCGTTGTTTTGGGTTCTTCAGCAGTGTTTTGATTGCCTGCTTGCGAACCCGATGGCCGACTTTCAGTCGAAAAACCGGAAGTACTTCCGGTTTTTGACGATTCTGCCGGTGCAGAAGTAGGTGTCGACGTCGGTGTTGGAGCCGAAGTAGGTGTTGGCGATGGGGTAGGGGATGGTGTTGGCGTCGGCACTTCCTCACGCAAGACGATTGTAACGGGATCAGCTGACGGTTCATTGGAAGAAGCTTCTTGTCCTTCATTTTTAAATAGAGCTGATACCGGCGAACGCCCGGTGCGATTGACATCGACGACCTGCCATACAATACCACCGGCGACCAACACGATAAGCAGTGTGCCGATCACGGCGAGTTTTTTTCTTTTTTGCATTTGCTCATCCTTTCTTTTGAATTTACAGGTTGCCCCGCCGGGGTTGCGACCGGTCTTCCTGCATTAAAAAAACCTGCTATCCGGGAGATTGAAGTGAGATAGTAGGCTTTTTCGCTCTGCATGGGCTTCTTAAATATATATTGATTTATAAACTCGAGTACGCTACAATATCTATGATAATTCTTCAAAATACTATGATTGTAGGGGTCGAGGTAAAACATGAAAAATCAAATTAAAAACGACTTAAACAACATTAAAAATTCAGGACAAATCGTTATAAATACCGCTATTTCAAATGACAATGGTTCTCGACAATATCGCGCAAGCGATGTAATTGAAAAAGGGAAGTCTACTAACTTTATGAAACGTGAGGAAATTTTTGCTGTTTTGGGAGCAGTAGCTTCTGGTGTCACTATTGTGGATTTTCTTTTTAACCGATTAGGTGAAAACGCAGTTTTAAAACTTGGGAAAATACTATATGAGGCTTTTATTGAGCACAATACAGCTCCCTACTACTTCTTAATCGCAGAACTGATAGCTATAATTTGTTTTGGAGCTGTAAGTTTTTCAGCTTTTCGGAACGTAATTACGTTACATAAAGCACGGCATCTAGGCGCATGTATTTACAATAGAGATCGAAAAAAATCCTATAAAATAAAGGCATTACCATGCCCACATTGCAAAACAACTTTTCGAACTCCACTAAAAATCAAAGACGGCAAAAACTTTGGCATGGAATTTACTTGCCCTCATTGTTCGTTTAGAGCTACTATACCTGTTGCGGATATACTCAATCGCATTGATGAAAATTATGAACCAAAAAAGTGATAAAGAATTCCCGTCGCGACTACCATTCCTATTATAAGGAAACTCACATAAAACCCGACATCCTTTTTCGCTGTTACGGCTTTATCAAGTAGGAAAATTAAAAATACAATTACCGAAACCATTGTCAGTATTGCACCGAGTTTAACATCAAAGTAAAACATAGAAAGCAGAGCATATAGCATAATGCTTGGGTAAATATCCATACAGGATAGCTCAAAAGCTACCATCCAAAGAGGTGTATCGCTATCATGCCCTATCACCTGTGATACAATTTTATACTCTCGAAATAAATAGCAAATAAATCGACCAATTATAAAAGTCAGATGAAAAAATGGCAGTAAAACCAGTAGCCATGCAACTACGTTCCCGCAGTGTGACGATATAAATTCAAAGAACTCTTTTGATACCATGGGGTTTCTTCCTTTAAAACTAAATTAGCAGGCCCCGCCGGGGTTGCGACCGGTCTTCCTGCATTAAAAAAACCTGCTATCCGGGAGACTGAAGTGAGATAGTAGGTTTTTTCGCTCTGCATGGGTAAAATTGAATTGAAGACAAATTAAATCTGGTATAGGGCACTTGGGGTGATTGTGTATTCTATGTGCATCGTTGTTTGAATTTATTTTAGTAATTCCCGAATCATTAAAATGAAAGTTATGAGTGTTCCGAGCGCGCAGATTATAGCTCCTAATAAGTAGATGAAAATACTGTTGCTGGTTGAAGTGTGAGTGAAGATTTTATAGATGTTGAATATGAGGCAAGATAGATTTATAATAAATAGGCCAATATGGAACAGCTTTGCGTATATAAATAGTTTGTGCATAATAGAGTTCCTTTCTGATAAGAATTGCGAATAAAAAGGAACAGCAAAATAAAGAAAATACAAAAAAGTAAATACTAGATTTGCATTGCACATAGAGCGCTCGGGATAATCCGGGCGCTCTTGCTTTTTGCAATGCTATTCAAAATTTATTTGCTCTTTTTGCGGCGAACCAGAAGTACGGTAGTCAAACCTAAAGCAGAACCGGCAAAAGCAATGTAGGGAAGAACACTGCGGCTGCTGCCGGTCTTCGGGCGGTTAGGAACAGGGCTATTGGGGAAGTCCTTGCCCGGGATCGTTTCAAACGTCACGGTCTGGCCGTCTTCTGTGATAGAGAACGGATAGTAGATCGTATCGCGCACGAAGTTTGCCGGAGCCTGTGCTTCGTAAATCAGGTATTTTCCGTAAACAAGGTCGGAGAGGGAATAGAAGCCGGTTTCTATTTCATCCATACGGCCGATGAGCGTATCTACACCCTCTGTGTAGCGGCCATCACCGTCTGCATCGCGGTAGATTTCAAACACTGCATCGGAAAGCTTGTGCTGCGGGTTGGTAGCATCCACCTTTGTGGTGGTGACAGTGCCTTTGATCGGCTTGTTCGGGAAATCTTTGCCGGGAACAGTCTCAAAGTTTACGATTTGCCCGTCTTCTTTAATCTCAAACGGATAGTAGATGTTGTCCTGTACGAAGCCCTCAGGAGCCTTGTCCTCGTGTAGAAAGAATTTTCCGTAAGGGAGGGAATCCAGCGTATAAACGCCGGTGTCGCCTTCCTGAAGCGTGCCAACGAGCTTATCGGTCTTAGCGTTGAAGATGCCGTCACCGTCTGCATCAGAGTAAACGCCGAACGTCGCACCGGAGATTTTATCTGTCGGGTCGTCTGCGTTTACCTTGGTGGTCATAATGGAGCCATGCAGCGGGTTGACCGTTACAGTTTGTCCCTCATCGTTGATCTCTGCATGGGTTGCAAGCTGGATGCCCTTATGATAAAGATCCTCGAAGACAACAATGTCTGTCTTGTCTTGTACAAAGACTGCATTGAACTTAAACAACACGTCAACTGTACCTGTAGGTTCTTCTGGGACGAAAGTGGTTGAGGCTCTAACCTCTTCCCCGTTGATATCCAGGAACGCTTTTCCGGTTTCCTTATCCATTAGGACACCGGATACGGTGTACTCCTTGCCGGGTTTGAGATCGGAATAAGCTACGCTGTCTATGATGGTGATTTCTTCATTCGCGATAATTTCTTTTTCACCATCCTCAAATGTTGCCGTCGTACCGATCTTCGGTACGCGGATTTCGACGGTCTGATCTTCCGCATCGATGTCCTTATGCACAGCCAGCAGCGTGTCGGCACGATACAGCTCATCAAAGACAACCAATTTTGTATCTTTATCTAACTGGCGGCTGTCAAAAGTGAATGTCAACTCCACTGTGCCGTCAGCATCCGCCGGTGTGAAGGTCGCTTCGGCGGTCACTTCATTCCCATCGAAATCAAGGAACGGCTTGCCGGTTGCCTTGTCCATGAGGATACCAGTCATCCGATACTCTACACCGACTGTCAGATCGCTGTAGGAGATCGTGTCCGTGATCTGCACATCATCTGCGGTAAGGGTGGTCTTGCTGCCATCTTCCGTGACAGCCACGGTGCTGATCTGCGGATTCTTCAGCTCGACCGTCTGCCCTTCATCGTTGATCTCCGCATGAGTTGCTAGTTCGATACCCTCATAGTAAAGAGTCTCAAAGGCCACGACTTCCTTGCCATGCAAGCTGGTTGCGTTGAATACAAACTCAACCGTCACTGTGCCGGTCGGCTGCGTCGGCGTAAAGGTGGTTTCGGCCTTGATCTCTTTGCCATCGGCATCCAGAAACGCTTTGCCGGTCGCCTTGTCCATGAGTACACCGGATACGGTGTATTCCTTTTCAGGCTTGAGATTGGTATACGATACTTCATCAAAAATCGTTACCTCACCGAGCGGATCGACGCGGTGGCCATCCTCAGAGGTCGCTGTCGTTCCAATCTCCGGCACGCGGATTTTAACGGTCTGTCCTTCGTCATCAATCTGTGCATGAGTTGCCAGCTCGATGTCTTCACGATAGAGCGTTTCGAAAACGACCACCTCTGTGTCTTGCTTGAGGTGCAAGCTGCTGAACATAAACGTCACATCTACTGTGCCGTCTGCATCCGTCGGTGTGAAGGTCGCTTCGGCGGTCACTTCATTCCCATCAAAATCAAGGAACGGCTTGGCAGTTGCCTTATTCATGAGAACGCCGGATAGCTTGTATTCCTTGCCGACTTGCAGGCCGGTATAGCGCACGGTATCCACCAGCACAATGTCCTGCGCACTCTGCGTATCTTTCGTGCCATCCTCAAACTTTGCCATCGTGCCGATCTCCAGCGGGACGTTGTGGAAGTTGACTTCGGCAATGTCGCCTTCTTCCAGTGTGACGATCTGCGGATCGGGGAGAGCATAGCCAAAGGTTTCCTTTGTATCGAGTTCTTCCACGCGGTACTGATACTTGGTTTTGCCTTCGTTATCTTCGAAGATCGGGAGGGCTTCGGTCAGAATCAGGCCGCTGGCATCCGTCGTGTATACCTTGCTGTAGTGGTCTGCAAGGCGCGTTACGCGGAACTGAATGCCCTCAACCTTACCATCGTCGGAAGTCTTGATGATCTTCAGCTGGCCGTTCTTGAGTTCATTTAGAAGCTCGTAACTGTAAGTCTGGTTGTTTGCTGAAATCATGACCTCAAAATCATCGACAAATTCGCGGCCAGCACCACCCTTGGTCTGGTGGACGATGTACGTGCCATACGGCATGTTTTTTGTTACGGCATAGCCGCTGGCCGATGTTATGATCGTATCGCGTTCAGAAGCTTTAGCCTTGTCATAGCTGCCTGCGGATTTCAAGTAGACCTGAAATTCTGCGGCAGCCTCATCTTTCGGCGTACCTTCTAGGGTTTCGTACTGCTTGTGTATCTGGATCTTGCCTTTGATGGCTTGCTCTTTAACGCCGATTGGAATCTGGTTATGCTCCAGCGTATACTTGTCCGGTTCAGCGCCGACCGGGTATTTCGTAGTATCCAAGAGGTATCCGCTGGACGGCGAAATCTCCTGAATATACCAGTTATCCCCGCATACGTACTCTTTCGTCGTGAACTGTCCGCTGGCGTTTGTGGTGTACTGGTCAATGAGATCGCTGCCATGATACACGCCGTACACTGCACCGGCAAGGGAGGCATCGCCCTGTGCGGCTCCGGTTTCCGCGTCCACCTTTGTGATGGTTGCTTTCCACTTTTTGAGCACGTTCGTGAAGCTTACCGTTGCTGTTTCGTTGGCTTTAACCGTGACCGTCTGAGACTTTGGCTGCACGTACTGATCGGGCACATCAAGCTCGGTCACCGTGTAGCTGCCGGCCTTCAGGTTTGGAACAATGATTGTGCCGGCTGTACCAGTCTGCACAGTTGTGTCCACGCCGTTACCCGTCACGCGAAACCGTACACCGGAAACCTTGCCATCTTCTGAGGTCTTGACGATCTTCATAGAGCCGTCAAGCTCGACTTTTACATTCAGGGTCATAATAGCTGGGTCACCACCATTGAAACCGCAGGTTGTGACGTCTTGACTGACAGGATGCTGGTAATAATAACCGGGGCCTTGATCGTCATAGGCACGATCAATATTGTAGCCAAATCTTACTACACCAGAGGCGTTTGGTGTACCTTTTGCTGTTAAAGTAACTTTATTACCAGTTTTAGTAACAGAAATTCCTGTAGTATTTAAAATTGGAGCATCTTTATAGTTTGCAAGAGCACCGGTAGTATCTGTAAGAGTCTTGGACTCACCGACTTTAAGAGTCACGGTTTGACCCGAGATACTTGGCGTTGTGTAGAACTGGTCTACTTTCGCAAGGACAGCCTTTTTGAAGGCATTGTAGGTAGATTGAGAAGCAATGTTCTCCATACCACCTATCGTGCTCTGGAACGACACGCTCGAAGCACCCACAAAGTCGCCTCCGAAGCTGTTGATTGTCTCCCAAATCAGCAGCTGGCAGTAAAATTCAGCCAAGTATTCAGCGGACACTTCGATGGTATCCCAGTTGTAGTTTACAGCGCTGCATCCTTTGATATTGGCAATGTTTTTGTACCGGCCCCAATAATCAATTAATGTGAGTCGGTTCATCTGTTCTCTGGTTAGGTTCAGAGAAGTATATCCATCGTTGTCCCCCAGGCCAATGGCGATGCCATGCTCTACACAGTAGGCGACTTTCCCGTTAATCCTTTTTCCGCCCCATCCGTTTGTTGTTCCCTCAACATCCGTCGTATACCCGATATTTATCAGGTAGGTGGAGCGAGACTCGGATACTGTGACATTTGAGGCATAGAACACGGGAACATTCATTCCGGCTTCTGCCTCAATTTCCGCAAGAGGTTTGTCAATGGCTTCACGGCCATCTAACGTACGCAGTTGCCCATCTTCTGCGATGTAGCCACCATACTTTTCAAGCAGTTCCTCGAATTTTTTCTGCGGATCCTCCGGGTTCCCTCCGGTTATGAACGGACGAGGATCAACCGTCTGTCCGCTCTGCCGCACTTCAAAGTGCAGGTGTGCGCCGTCTGCGTTACCGGTATTGCCGACATATCCAATTGTTTCCCCGGCACTAACGGAGTCACCAGAAGATACAAGAACCTTGGAGAGATGCGCATATAGAGTTGTTCTCTCGTCGGCGTGGGTAATCTGCACCATGTTCCCGTAGGACTGATCGCCTGTGGTTGTACTACCATCCCACGTCTGTATGTGGCTTACGGTGCCATCCGCAGCTGCGATTACTGCAACACCTTGTTCTGCACTGATGTCTATTCCGGTGTGTTTTGTTGCGTCATATCCTTGCGACACCGTGCCGTATCCGGGGACCGGCCACAGAAAATCACCGTTTCGGTCGGTTTCTGCCACCTGATATCCAGGAACTTGTTCCGGCTTCGGAGACGGTGTTGCTTCCGGTTCCGGAGTCGGCGTTGCTTCCGGTTCCGGAGTCGGCGTTGCTTCCGGTTCCGGAGTCGGCGTTACCTCCGGTTCCGGAGTCGGCGTTGCTTCCGGTTCCGGAGTCGGCGTTACCTCCGGTTCCGGAGTCGGCGTTACTTCCAGTTCTGGTGTAGATGTTACCGTTAGAGTAGATGAGCTACTATCACTTAGCGTAACTTCGTCTGCAAGAGCTGTGATCGGAAGAGTTGTGAGGATCATCATTACCGATAGAATCCATGCGATCGGCTTCCTCAATCTTTTCATTCTCTCTCAAATCCTTTCCTAGAAATATTTATGTAAAAGGTAGCATAACGTTTGTATGCGACCTGAATTCCACCAAAAAAAAAGAGAATTGATATAATCAATTCTCTAATTCCAGTTCTATTTTTTGCGTAGAGTTGGTCTCTGTTGACAATGTTGTGAAACCTGCTATAATATAAGTGTAAGGCTTACCGGTGACGGTTAGCCCTCAGAATAACAGCAGAAACAAGCCGCTCGTTTTCTCAGGACGGGGCGGCTTATTTCTTTTTGTTCAGCTCATGTATCAGACTAATCAAGGCAACGATCAGTCCCGAAGCGCCGATAATTACCAGACAAATCTGGCAAAAGTCGTTCACTGTTAAATACATCTGCATCGCCCCCTTTCCAGTATAGGATTGAGGGCAAAAGAAATATTTCACCCTCCTTTTATACGCCGAAGCGCACTTTCGAGGGCAACCGCCTACCGTTTAAAGTAAGCCTTACTGGCTTATTATACGAAAGCCCACAGATTTTGTCAATCTGTGGGCTTTTTTTAGTACCAATAAATCGTATATTTCACTGTTCCATCAGAATAAACAATTTCTTCCCATCCATAACCGTTAACATAGCTACCATCAGGGAGAGTCTTTTCTCCCCATACAGATTCAGCATAATCTCTGGCATCAGAAACGCTGTCAAATAATCCATCAATTATACTTCCGGTCACAATGTAAGGCTCTTCGGGAGTCGGCTCTGGCGTCGGCACTGGAGTCGGTTCAGGTGTAGGCTTTGCTGTAGGAGCTGCCGTAGGCTTGGCCGTCGGAGCGGTTGTGGGTTTCGTGGCAGGTTTAGTCGTTGCAGTCGGCTTAGAGGTAGGCTTTGCTGTCGGTGCAGCGGTCGGCTTTACGGTAGGCTTCGGCGTTGCAGTGGCCGAGGGTTTGGCCGTCGCGCTGCTGCCGGAAGACGGTTTGCTCACAGCATTGTTGCCGGAGCTGGGCTTCGTTGTGGCAGACGGTTTTGCGGTTGCACTCGGCTTCGATACTGTGCTGCCGGAAGAACTCGAGGACGACGGCTTGCTCGTTGTGCTGTTCTCCGTTTTAGACGAGGCAGACGAGCTGCTTCCCTTTGAGCTCTCGGTTTTGCTGCTTTCTGTTTTTGCACCCGGTGTCGCCGTGGGTTTTGCACTCGCGGTGCTCGAGCTTGCAGCCGGTTTGCTGCTCGCATCGTTCTTTTCCGATACCGTACTGCTTACCGCACTGGATGTGGAGCTTTCCGTTACGGCGCTTTCGGTATTGCTGCCCGCACACGCCGCAAGCGATACCGTAAGCGCCGCCGCCATCAATATTGCTGTGATCTTTTTCTTCATAGTCGTTCACTCCTCATATAGAATACTATAATAGCTTTTTAATTTGATTTCAATGAGAAAAGGAAAAACCGGAAGTACTTCTGGTTTTACAGCTTGATTTCAAATTCTTCTTCAATTTTTGGACTGTGGTGCTGTTCATGGTTCATGGTTAGCGCCAAACCTTCAAGACGTTCGATACGTTGGTCTAATGCGCTCGAAAGACAAACACAGCGTTCGGAGTCGAGGTAGGGAGACTCTGCGAAGATTTCGCACACACGGTTTCCAAAGTGCTGTAACGCTTCAAAGTTAACCCAATCGAAAGACGATACGAGTTTAAGTTGTTCCTCATGCGTTTCTTTGAACGGCTTTGAAGGCAAATCAGAGGCCAGCGGACGGATGAGTTTGGTCGGTGTATTACACCAAAGAGATGTACCGGAGTCGTAGATCGGCGCAGAACCGATCCACTCTAAGGAGTTGGCGTTTCTAATCGCACCGAAGTTATTATAGTGACGGTCAGTATTGGCGAGTAAATAATCGATGACAATCATTTGATCTACGGCTTGCTGTGCATTAGAGATGCCAAAGGCGGCACAGCAGTTAAGGTAATGCTGATATGTCGTGAGGTGATTTGCTTTCTTTTGAGACTTCATGATGTAGTCAGCAGAGATAAGTTCTGTGTCCGCATCGATAAAGTCTTCGCAAACGCTGTAAGGATAATCGCCCTGCATAATGATCCGATAGGGAACATGAGGGATGTTGAGCTTTTCCATCAGCTCAGAAGCAATAACTTCATTGTATGGTTCCTGTTGGGTCACGCCACTGCCGCCTTTAATGAGGCAGCGCTTGCCGTCGATGATTGTCCACTTTTTGCGTAGCCAACCATCGGAGGTGTTGTCCGGGGACATCAAATCGATTTTCGCACTGGAGCTGTGACCGCCAAAAAGAATGTCACCGATGTCACGGGAAAAATCATTTGTGAAAAAATTGATCTCAGCCCATTCCAACGAGGAACCTTTCTCCTTGATCCAATACTGATCCGAAAGGCTAAGTCCGTAGCTTTTATCGATAAGCTCTTGCGTGCTGCCGATACGCAGAATAGCGAGCGCTTGTTGGATGCCTTGACGGCTTGCCGGAATGGAACGCCCATACCACCATTTGTTGAGTGCCTTGCGGTCGAGAATGTCGTTCTTGTACGCAATGCCGATTGGAATGTGCGCAGCATTATGCACGTCATCCACACGAGTAATCGCGCCGGACGCATCGTCCAGTTCAATATCGACTACGGGTATTTCTTTGTGCATCAATGTGTAGTGCATGGCGACACCTCCTTATTCCTAAAGCGTTGCTTATAGATACATTCCAAAATCTTGTTCATTTTCGTGTTTGTGATATTGGCTTTGTTCATGCTGCTGATTTAGCTGTGCATTTAAATTTTGAATTTGCTCTTTGAGTTCCATATTTTCTTTCTCTAAATGCACAATTCTTTCTTGTTGCTTTACCATGATGTCGGAAAAAGCGCGTAAACTCTCAATATGTTTATCGATTTCTTTTTCTGCGTTGGTCAATATATGCTCGCGATTTTCTTTAGCGGCTTTTTCCATACGTAGATGCTGTAAGGTCTCGCCCGTAAGCACTTTTAATTCTCGATGGTCTTTTGAAACTAAATTAAGCAAAACTTCGTTATTTGGATTAAGAGCACCCATTACAGCGTTATGATTTGTAGTTTCGTAGCCTAATCGATCATTTAAGAGCTTTTCAATTTTTTCATATGTTTTTTCAGGAATTTTGTGTAAGAATGCAAAATACGAAATCGAGGTAAAAACAAGAGAAGAAATAGCACCAGTTATTAAGCTAATTAGAATCTCTTGAAAAATATCGTTCAAAAGAAAACCTCCCAGTGAAAAGAAAAAGATAGAATATAGAATGGTTATTGCCCACAAAGTGGCCGTAATACCTTCCAACACTCGAGTCAATTTTTCCATGTTCTAATTTTTCACCTCCATTATACAGTGTTCGTGAAATCATTTCAAGGCTTTATTCCTCACTGCCCTGCATTGTATCGAACAGAGAAATGCGGCCGGTGGAACGTTTTACGGCTGCAACAGCTTTGCTGCGCATTTTATCGTACTCATCTTTCGATAGTTCGTATTCGAATGCGACGATACGTGTTAGCATGTTTGTTTCAACAGCTTGTTTAAAGAGCTGCGAAGATATGCGGTCTGTTGCCCTCTGCACAATCGCCTCGACTTGTCTGCCGTAGATGCCGCAAAGGTAGTCTGTGTTCATTTGATTGCTCAAATAGGCGAAATAAAATTTCAAAGCTGCTTCAATTGCTTCGCTTCGTCCGTTTTGTGGATTGAGGTGCAAAAGATCAACAATAGCATCTAACATACGGACTTCATCATCTGCAAGGTACGTTGAGACCCTCTTTTTGTCAGTAGCCATTTTAAATTTATAGCATCTCCTTTTGCTTCAAATTTCAGTAGTACCACTAGTAGTACCACCGGAATTTGGCTTGAAATCTGAATATTTCGTTTGTTTTATGAAATAGTAGGCGGTAAGGTGGTACTACCGTTCAAAAAGTAGTACCACTTTTTAAAACCCGAAAACCCGCACACTGTGCGGGTTTGTGATGCAGTAGAAACACGAAGTGGTACTACTGCTTTATCCTGCATTCTAAAAAGACACCGATTTGAGAGATTTTGGCGCGTTTTCGAGATGCGAAACAGTTTAAAAATATTACGACCAGAAACCACCGGGGTTTGAGATCGGATTTGACTTGGTTTCGGGCTCCGGTTCCGGCTGAAGCTGTGGGGCATTGTTGATAACCTTTTCTTCGGAAACCGGATCAGAAACGGTTGAAAGTGTTGTGCCTTCAATGTATTCCCGCACGGCTTTTGGAACGATTTTCTTGTACATTTTCTCGAAATACGCTACGAATTCTGCGTCAATATCGATGCCTTTTTGTGTTGAAAAGGTGTGCAGTGCATCGTATTTTCGCTCATCTAAATTGAGCTTTATGGTGAGTTTTTTCATTGTTTTTGACCTCTTTTTCTTCAAAAATTTTCGTCGTCGGCACGCCAAGCGTGCCGATTATTAGTAAGGAAAGAATACCCACAAAATTGTGGATCACTCAAAGAATTGCAAAGGGTCGAGCCTATTATCGTTGTATCTGATTTCGAAATGGAGATGATTTCCGGTCGAATCCCCGGTACTTCCGACGTAGCCGATGAGATCACCGGCAGATACAGATTCGCCGACTTTTGCAACACGTTTTGTTTGGTGAGCATATAGGGTAGACCACCCGTTTCCGTGGTCGATTTTTACGAAATTGCCGTAGGAATCATGCCAAGTGCTCATCACAACTGTGCCGTCGGCCGCTGCATAAATCGGGGTCATTGCCGGTGCACCAATATCGATTGCACCGTGCGAATTTTCGTACATTCCGGTGACCGGATTGTACCGGGAACCGGAGCCGGAAGTGATGTAATCTTTACCGTAAGGAGCGGGGAGAGGCCACTCAAATTCACCCTTTCCCGCTACAATTCCGGCGGAGATTTCTTTAATTCTGCCGTTCTCCAGTGTTACCTTTTTAGTGCCGTATGGGTGTGTTCCGCCGGTCAAATATGTAATGCCAGGCAACTGCATCCAGTACGTCCAACTGCCCTCACTGAGCTGCGTTTTTACTACGCCGTCGTGGTTGCTTTTGGCCTCAATTACCTCACCGTTTCCTATATAAATACCGATGTGGCCGCTCATACAAACGGCCAAACCGGGTGTATCGGGGATAGAGGAAATCTCACCGAAAATGACAGCGCTGCGGAACATTCCGTCTGCGCCGACATCGCGGAAACCATTGGATTGGTAACGGATAATGCCAGTGTCTTCATCAATCCATTCATACGCTTTTATGAGCCCGATGCAGTCAAAAGCAGGCTTTCCGCCGTAGGTTTCGTAGATGAAATTGACCTCGCTGTTGGTCAGATTTGCATCGGAATCCGTGAAAAATCTGGACTGCTGCTGCTTAAGAAATGCCATGGTTACGTCTTGGCCGTAAGCGCCATAGATGTAGCCGGAACCGGCATCCAGAGCGTTTATTGCGAAGTTGGTGAGACCGATATTTGTTTTGCCATCGCTGCTTTTTAAGTTACGGATCAGCGTAGAACGGTCGGCATAACCGGTGGGCATTTGCTCTGCAAGCCGTAGCAGTTGCGAGCGCATGTATGCGTTGATTTTGAGATCAAACGTGCGCTCGATTTTATCAAAAATTTCATCGGAATCGGTTAGCGGGGAGAGCTTATCATCTGAAACAAAGCAGTCAATCAGCTCATCGGTTTGGTTCTTTAATCGGTCGTTATCCGCAAAGATTTTGGCGTACACAGCATAGAGAAGCTTATCATTTATGCGTGCACCGGAGTCAAAAACAGCGCTGTATTCGTTCAGTTTTGCAGAGAAAAGCTGCGAGCAGTCGAAGCCTAAATCGGTAAAAGTCATTGCACCGCAGCTGCCGAGCAGTGCAGCGGAAATGATAAAAATAGAGATGCAGGCAATAATGATTTTTTGCCATGTTTTGGGGTCGGCTGCGACCAAAGCGAGCTTCGCAATTAAAACCGGGTTTGCCATTTTTCCTCCGAAAAACCGGAAGTACTTCCGGTTTTATAGCATTGTGATTTCGAATTCTTCATGCTGTTCTTGCCTGATTTCTGTACGATTTTGTGTTGCGATTTGCTCAAAATCGTGTATGATTTCTTCTTTTGTAAGCGTATTTTCAGAGCTTTGCTGAATGGATTTTTTCGAGATTTGACGCATCCATTCTGCGAATTTTGGAGAGAGTTCATTGATTTGTGCCACGGAAAAATCGTAATTACCTTGGTTCAGCATAGCACGGACAGTACGCACATTTTGCTGCAAGGCGGCGAATTGCTCACTTCTTTCGAGCGTGAGTTCATCGGTTTCACCGAGCTTTTCCGAAACGCTCTGTTCGATTTCGGAAAGCGTAACATGCAGATTTAAGTAAGGAATGAACTCGTTTAAGATGTATTCTTTTTCGTGTCTGTCCTGTAAAAGTGCATCGCTGCCGCCTGTTTCTAACAAGTAATTTTCCCACTGCGGGTTCTCGTTGCACAGCGTATTTAGCCGCTTGATATGGTCGATCAGACTGCCTTCACCGGTGCCGAAACTCTGTCGGCCTTCATAGCTGCTCGGTTCTCCGTGCAGCATATAATCAATGCGAAAAGCTGCTTTGTGGTAGCAGTTCGGGTACTTCTGCTGCGCCTTATCGATTGCTTTAAAGAGTTCGTTTGCACGCGATAATCGCATGGTCTGGCCGTCGTGCAGACGCTTGCTTTCCGTCCATATAACGGTTACGGTCGGCTCCTTTTTCATAGCCTGTTCACGCTTCAGTTCAGCAGCTTTTTGGGAAGAAATGATTTGCTGCGGTATTACGCCTGCGAGAGAAAGTTCCTGTTCCATTGCCTCAATATGCTGCTGAAATTTTTCGCGAACCGGTGCCAAAAGTGCATCGATTTTTACTTCCGGCTGTGCCTTAAGCAGCTCTTGGTAGCAGGCTGCAAGGTGGCTTTTTCGGGCGTCACTGGGCTCAATTCCGAACGTTTTTCCAAACATAATAGAGAGACCGTCGGCTTCAAATTCACGCTGCATGGTAGGCTTTTCTATGTTAGGACTATGCCCCATAAGGTGGTGTGACATTTCGTGCAACAATGTATCGAGCTTCTGTGTGTCGCCGAGTAATTGGTTAATATGGATGTGCTTGTTGCGCGGGTTATAAGCGCCGCGTGTGCCGATTCCTTCAAAATCTTCTTCGGATACCGGCACGCCGATTTCTTCAGAATAAAGGCAAAGAGTGTTGTAAATATCTTTGTGCTGCGTACTGTTGTAGCCTACGCCGCAGAGCTTGGGGTAGTCTTCTGGCGGACAATTTGTCTGCGAAATATCGAACACCGTGCAGGGTTTGAAATAGGTAAAATCACGGCTTTCGAGCATGCCGATTTCAACTTCATGGCGTTGTTCCGGCGAGGCTTTAGATAAAAGAACCCATGTTGGATTTGGCACGTTTGGCTTGAAATAGCGCGTGGTTTCCGGCCGATAAATATTAGCACCATGCTCACCTTCCTGCACATAATACCCAAGTTCTTTCCAATGTGTGTATGAGGCAATAAATACGGAATCAGGACGCTGCCGGTAGATCAGCATTGTGTTTCGTGAAGAATATTTGTAAAACTGAGTGCTGAATGCGAGGTATTCTGCGACGTCCTTGGGATCGTTTTCCCAGTGCTTTGTGAGCTCCTGAATCTGCAAATCTGCTTCTCTTTGCTTCTTTTCGTGATGTGCTTTACGTTCTTCTTCGGAGTAGAATGTTCTTTTTTTAGGCATCTTCTTGCTCCTCTCCGCGTATCAAGTGCTCAAGTAGGTCATCCGGCAATTCCTTGTAAATTGCCAACACATGATCAAATTGTTCGGGTGGCAGATCAATAATCGGCTTGCATTTGGAGCGGGGATACGGCTCACCCTGATTTACAAATTCATCCGGAATTTCGGTCGTGTAATACAAATCGCCCCACTCATCGGCACAAACGGTAATATTCGCTGTGCTAAAAACGATGGTGACATTTTCTAAAGGCTTATAGCTCATAAATAAATCATTCCTTTCATAAAAAACTGTATGAAAAAAGGTTTGCTGCCTGTGTGTACAGGTAACAAACCTTTTTGCTGCTTTGTTTTATTTTCATATCTTTTCGCGTACCATCATTAAGGAGTAGCCTAATAAGTTTTGACCTTTCCACTTAGTTATGTCCAGTCGATCTGGATCACCCATTGATAGGCCCACGCCCCAAATCTTATCTTTGACGGCACATTCTGCGAGAAGATTGTCGCCGGTAGCTTTCAGGAGATCTTTTAAGTTGAGGTTTTGAGAAAACTTTGCAAGCAGTCCCTCATATACAACGATTTGTCGGATGCCATTCCAACGGTTTTCGTTATAGTTAGAAACTTGCCTCCCGAATTTTTTTATTTGAGCAACATCATGAGTGGTTAAAATCTTTTTTGCAATAGTTTGGTCACAAAAGCACATGGCTTTTTGATACATCATAAATTGCTCCATTGAGGAAAAGGTGATATTGGATACGTTGAATTCGGATAAATACCAATTGCTCAAATATCCGTTTTCTTCGTCAGGGTTATGAAAGCAAAGGATTTTCATGGCGCTCCACCAACCTTTTTTACGGCCAAATCAAGTTCTAAATCGTGTAATCCCATGTAGGCTTTTGTTAAAAAATCCAATGGCACTTTTTTAATAATCTCCTTGCTTGAGACGTTGTAGAACCATTGATAATAGGCGTAAAATTCACCTATCCAATCAGGAATAAACCCTTTGAGTGCTTTGCCGTTTTTGAGATGATAGTGTTCTGTTTGCTGAAAGTAATCCCACAATTCGGAAGCATTCATGGTGCTAACATAGGCTTTACCTTGATCGATACTTTCTCTTGTTTTACTTGTCATATAAGTATTGATGAAATCCGATGTATCTTTCTCAGGATAATTCTGCGATACAAAATCGAACAGTTTTCCTTGGCTTTCAACAATATCATGTAAGTATACCTCTGGATAAGCTCGCATCATATCACCTCTAAAATAATGTGCTGAATACATTTGTTACTTTATTTGCATCTGACTCGATGAGATCGTGCATGTTTTCTCGGGCACGTACATCGCGTTGATTGTATTTATCGTTAAACACGCTGTACTCGACTCGGATCAAGCCTTTTTTATTCTCCGTGAGTTTGGAATAAGCAAGTTCGGATTTGATACAATATTGGATGCCGAGCCCACCTAATGATAGCAATTCTTCGAGTATGTCCGTATCTACATTGTCGCGCACAAATTCTTTGGCAATATAAAAGTATGAAGCGTTAGCTCTCCAACCCTTTATAACATCGTATGTGCTTGTATCGATTCCGAACTTCTCTATGAATTTTTTAGAAAGAACTTTATAGCGCTTTGTATCCGCTGCGTCTCTGTGCTTCATCAACTCAGCAAGCCAAGAGAGAACATCATATTTTTGAAAATCCAGTATTTTCAAATCAGAAATGTCTAATTCGTATTTATGAACCCAGCCATTCGTTTCGGTTGGTCTACAAACTGCCCATTCTTTGGCGAGTTCTATGTTTTCAGTAAGGTAAAAGCCTTTTCCATAGTCGTGCTTATCTTCACCGTAACCATATTGCGGTGTAACAAATTCATTAGGTGTACCGTGATATAGTGTTATTATACTCATCGTTTCACTTCTCCTAAGCCAATGTGCTTAACCGAGTGCAAGTCCATGAAAGTGACGATTATGCTCGGTTTATTTTCTTGTTACCGGATAAGCCAATTGTAATCCTGCCTGCAATCCACCACATAATCGGCGTAAACTATATCGTCTACTATCTGGAAGATTATCATATAGCGTTTTTCAAACGGAATAAAACGGTAGGCATTTCTGGGAATATATTCCCCTGTGAGCCACGGGCATCTCTGCGGCATCAGCTCTAAGAAATTTGCGGTCTTTTCAAACTCGATCGTGAGCTGTTCTGCCGCTTCTGGGCTGACCTGTGCCAGAAATGCGGCGTGGGAAACGAGCATCTGCGTTGCCCGTTCCGATACAATCATACGGTGTTTATTCTGCTGTTCCATGACCTGCCGCCTCCTTGATTGCACTACGCATCATCGCAGTGACTTCATCGACAGAGTAGCCTTTGCTTCCACGCATCCTGTCCTCCTCGACGGCAAGCAGCTCCTCACGGAGCTTTAACATCTTTTCCCGTCTGTTATAGGTTTCGATGTCCATAACCACCAAATCTCCCTCGCCGTTCTTGGTTAGAAAAACCGGCTCTGCGGTCTTTCTGCACATATCGGCAATTTCATTGTAGTTCTGGCGAATTGCTGCGGATGGACGAATATTCATAATGATACCTCCTTAAACTATGACGATAGTAATATTCTATCTATATTATATCCATTTCATGCAATAAAGTCAACAGCGCCTTTATAGATTTAATAAGAGGGCTTAAAGATATATTTCGAAGAATTGCGTTTAATCAGGCTTTCTACAACGAAATAGCTTGAGATATATCGAAATCCGGTATAGGCGATTCGGAAATAGCCCCAAGCTCCCAGTCGTTGAATTCTTTGAGAGCCTGCATGTTTTGCTCGTATCGTTCTCGCATATCCGGTTCTTGTAACCGTTGCCACACATAGGCGGTAGCAATGCAGTCGGCAGCTGCATTGTGCCAGTTTGAGCCTGTATAGCCGCAAAAATCAGCCATGGTTTTTAAATTCTTCCACTTATAGGTTGATGGTGCGCCATTGTTCGTGCGCAGCTCTCCGTACACGACAGCGCCATCAAGCATGGGGTCGGAAACCATGGCATCCGGTCGGAATCGAATACCGTAGCACTCGAGAAACGGAATATCGAAGTGCTTGCCGTTGTAACCGATAATTGTTTCGGCGTTTTGCAGCAGCGCCGCCATTTCGCCGATTTTGTCGATGATCCCCGGTGCATCTGCTACCATTTCCGGTGAGATACCGTTGACATTTTGTGCTTTCGGCCATTCGGTTACGCATGCCGGTTTAAACCGGGACTCAAACAAAATGTCCCCATCCGTCGTAACAATTGCGGCTTCAAGTATTTCATCTTCAGCGGGGTTTAAGCCCGTCGTCTCAAGGTCAAAGACGAGCTTGAGATTTGTCGGATTCTTGGGCACTGCCGCACAAATGTCAGCGCATTGCTTGCGATAAGCGTCGAGTTCATGTTCCATGTTCCGGGCTCCTTTCTTCGTTTAAGTAATCGAAAATATCGTATTTCTCGTAGAGTTTGATGTCAAACGAGGGCTTGTGTTCTTCCGGCGGCATAGCAAAAAACTGCGCGTAGAGATTACTCTCAGGCGCAGCTTGGGCGGCGTTGTACAGCAATGCAAGCAGATACCCTTTAGGCTTCCGCACATTGTTAGAATATTTGGTTATGCGGTAGACGGCCTGCAAATGCTCCGGCGTTAAGCTGTGCAACGCTTGGCATACTTGCGTGCTCGGAAGCACTTGCTTACCGATGCGGACAGTCGATAAGGGAGTAGTAGTGATTTCGCAGATCAAAGAGATACATGCTTTCGCGAAATCCTCCGGAACATCTGCATTCATCAAAAAATCAAAATTGCCGTCGCTCTGACTGTCTGTCTTATTATACTCAGTCTTATTATACTCAGTCTTATTAGGTGCGGTTTTACAGAAGTCAAGACTGCGGTTTTTCAGTACTCTTGACTGCGATATTTCCGCACTCTTGACTTCGGATTTTCCGCAGTCCGGAGTGCGGTTTTTCAGAAGTCCGGACTGCGGAATTTCAGTACTCCGGAGTGCGGTTTTTCCGCGCTCCGCATAATCACTGGGTTTTTCAGGACTTTCAGGCTCTTGCTCACCGTTTTCTTCGTCTTCATCTTCAAAATCGATACTCATTTCTATGAGTTCAGAATTATCGGGGTAGCGCAGGTAAAGGCGATTTGGCTGATTTAACCCTTGCCGGACTTCATCGAGCAGGTTTACGGATTTGAGCTCCTTAATAATTTTTTGCACTTTATCCTTTTTGCACCCAAGCAGTTTTTCCATTTGCTCACGCTTAAAGTAGAGGTAAGCTTCACCGTTATCGTCGATCCACTTATTTGTAATGCTCAGCTGTACGCGATCTCGCAAGTAAGTATACAGTAGGATTGCTTCGTTGCTGATTTCTGCCTCTACGCGAAGCGCCACAAGCCATTTCGGGAGTTGATAAAACTGCGTGCTGTGCGCATCAGATAGGGTGTAACGCTTAGTGTTCATTTAGAGACCTCATCCTATATGTTTTTAAGTACTTTTCTGTATTTTATGAAAATCTATCAAGAGAGTATATACAATTCTTCAAAAGTTCAAAAACCGGAAGTACTTCCGGTTTTTCTCAGTTCTTCTTTATATGCGGATAGCACAGCTTGTTCGATGCGTTTGTGTGCTATAGGATTCATTGGTTTAAAAGCAAAGATTTGGCGGCGCTTGCCTTCGCGTTCGGCCAAATGCGGATATAAGACTTGTAACCCACCGTCTGCTCGTCTGGTGATGCGCACACCGTTTAAGGTGTACGCATTATCCAGAACCAAACTGACGTAGCCAAGGTAATAGCCACTGCTCGGAATAGTAACATCGACTTTTGTAACTCTCATTTTGCATCCTGCCTTTCTGGGCAAAGCTCTCCGTCTCGGTACAGCTTGCGGATCATGGTGTCTGCCTCGTTATAGGTGTAGGCTGCAATCGTCTGCATTGCACCGTTTTGTAAAATAAGCTTTGAGGATGTGCATTCATAACTGCCATTAAAATGCTTCATAATTAGAGTGCCGCCATGATAGCCGTATTTGGGTTTTAATATATCTTTCACGGCTTCCTGCGGTGTAGGCATCATCTCAACATAATAATCTAACAGATCTTCGCAGTTCCAAATATACCCACTCATGATGACTTTGCGGAGCAGGTCTTCGCGCATTTCCGGGCTTAGAGAGCTCTTTGTGCTTTCGGCCTTGCTCGAAAAAGCGGAAGTACTTCCGCTTTTTGTAGCGTTTGCTACTGTCGGCTGCGTTGCTTTGGCGGCTCGCTCGACTGCGATATTCTGTGCTTCGCCGAATTTGAGCGTTCCGGCAGCAAGATCAACCTTTTCGGGCTCGGTAAGCTGTTCCGACATTGTGCGGTAGGTGCGGACTTGCCGGTCAGAGACATGCATCAGTTCGGCGACACCCTTTTGTATGCCACCTTTAAATTCACCGGATGCCTTTAGCTCATTCAGCAACTCTCGGTATTCTTCATAAAGTGTTAGCTTTTGCTCGGCCGTGTAATCGCGTCCGCCGTTTGCGATGTGCAGCATGAGTTGTGCACGTCCGGCCGAAACGCCTTCAAAAATTCTGCACGGGATTTTGTCCCAGTGTAGGTACTGTGTGATGGCGCGGTATCTGCGTTCACCGGAAAACAGCTTGTAACGATTGCCGGACTGGATCACGCCGAGAGGATTCAGCAAACCGACGGTTTCAATTTGGTCTGCTAAGTCGCGGATGCTGTCATTCGTGTCGTTTGCGGCGTATGTGTTTTTGTTTGCAAAGTCGATCAAGGAGACGTCGATCAGCTCATCACGTGCAATACCGGCATTTTCGTTGGCCAGTTCCTTAATGGTGCTCAAACCGGCATTGATGTTTCCAAGATTTAGCTTTTTCATTTCTCGACCCTCCCGATGATTTCGTTTACGACCGCTTGGTAATCGATATTACCGTTGCAGTGCTTTGCATATGTATTGATAGGCTCGTGCGCGTTGATGGCGCGGCTCAAGGTGATGTTCTTACGCACGGTTGCGCTGAAAAAAGGAATGACGTCCTGCGATTGCAGGGCGTCACGGTAAATGGCTTTTGTTCCGTTTTTTTCATCCATGATAATTAAGCCGCCAAGTAACCGGAGGTGCGGATTGATCGTTCTGCGAATTTCAATGAGACTTTCGGCTTTGATGCGTAAGCTGTGCAGTGCAAATTCGTCCGGGATCATCGGGATCAAGATGTAATCTGCATAGCGCTGTACGTTTTCGAGAAGCTTATAGCCCTGCGGCGGACAATCTATAATAATGTAATCGTAGTCGCTCTCAATCGGTGTAAGGAGCTTAGAGAGTAAATCGTTGTATGCTCTGCCGCGAAGTTTATATTCTGTGAGCATTTCTTCGAGTTTCATCAATTTAGTGTTCGATTTCAATACATCCACACCAAAAACGGTTTTTACTATGGCATCATTCACCGGCCAAATACCGGTGATAGCGTCATATAAGGACGGATCATCGGTATTATACAGACCGTAGTACATGGTTGCGTAGCTCTGCGGATCAACGTCCGCAAGCAACACACGGTAGCCGCGTTCGGCGAGGATGGCCGAAATGTTGACGGCACTTGTGGTTTTTCCGCAGCCGCCTTTTTCGTTTGTGATAGCAATTTTAATTGACATGTAAATGTCCTCCTGTAATAAAGTCTCCGCATTGCTATACGGGTAAAATATAAAAAACCGGAAGTACTTCCGGTTTTTGGCTAAATGGAAAAAGCAGAGCTCATGTGGAGTTCTGCTTTAATGATGAGAGATTAAATTTTCAAAATATCGGAATGGGAACCTGTATCCACATCCATGATCCCGATATTTTGAGTCGAGTTGCTTACCTTGACGTAGTGTATCGACAACTTCATCAAGGAGCGATAAGTCTAAACCACGCTTTTTCATAAGCTTATAACTCTTTTTATAAGCATTGGTAAATTTAACTGTATACACTTAATCTTCCAATGCCTTTCTCAATTCATCCATGGTCTCGTACCCTTCAATGTTGGGGTTTTGAGAAATGCGTTTAGCTTCTTCCATGGCATCCAGTGTTTTTTGATTGAATTGTGGCATTTCAACACTAAACGGAAGACCGCCACGAAGAATGCATTGATGGAGAAAAATGTTTACTGCACTTGACATATCAAGCCCCAGATGGCTAAATAAATCATTTGCTTGTTTTTTTACATCAGAATCAATACGAATTTGAGTAGGTGCAGTTGCCATATAATCACTACCTTTCAATGAAAGGTATATACTGTTTGGTATACATTGTCAAGCAAATTGTCAATATTATTTGTATCTTGCTTGCTTTTATTCAAATTTATAAAACGACAACAGCAATCCCACAAAACGAAGCACCTGCCTTACAAGCAGGGGGTCATAGGTTCGAGTCCTATTGTCCCCACCAAATGTGGCCCGGTAGTTCAGCTGGTTAGAACGCTAGCCTGTCACGCTAGAGGTCGACGGTTCGAGCCCGTTCCGGGTCGCCACATTTGCCTCTGTAGCTCAGTCGGTAGAGCAGGGGACTGAAAATCCCCGTGTCATTGGTTCGATTCCGATCGGAGGCACCA
>NZ_JBKWAE010000001.1:155963-329870 GCF_046974225.1 Hominenteromicrobium sp.
CGTGGGTCTGCAAAACCCTGATTCCCCGGTTCAAATCCGGGTGTCACCTCCAGAGAAAAAGCACTTACGTTTGTAGGTGCTTTTTTGTTATATCCGGGAATATTTTGCTTGTGCAGTGCAGGCGAATATGATATGATGAGACTGAAAAAGAGTTCAATTTGCTTTGGAAAAGTGCATGAACAGACAGTGGAGATACGACGATGGGCGAACATTTTGTTATGAGCACGAGGCTTGATAAATGCGAAGCTTCGGATTTTGGTTTGGAGCAATTGGATGCAAAAAGAGCGACGAACCCGAAAGATCATACTTTATGGGGCAAATGCAAGCTGTATGACTTCGGTTGGGGAAAAGAAAACGGGTTTTATAAAGAACCGCTCCCGGGTTTTGATACGCTGCTGGAGCTCGTCTTGTATGGCAAAAACAGAGATGATCGGTACGGGGCGGCGGCTGTCATTTTAAAGAAATACCCTGAAAAGCTTTTGAACGAATGTGAAAGCTGTATGGAAGATGTTGCTAATAGCAGCGCGTTTAAAAAGTTAGCGGATATATTTAATTTGAAAGATCCGATAAACTTGTGCCCGGCGGCTAATAAATCCCATGACCGCATAAAAAGTGAGTACTTAAGGTGGAAAAAGATATCGGAAGCGGCGAGCAGACTGAAATAGTTGAATTTAGGTACGGCAAGGTAATGGCTGTATTCTGTTGAAAGGTGTTATCTATGTGGAATGAAATTCGCAGTGAACAGGATATTAGAGATTTTATGGATAAAGTCTATGCGCTTCACGATAGCTGTATTAAAGAGATGCATTATGTAAGCGGAGCATCTGTAGATGCGGATTTGAGAATGTATCCGTTAAATGATCGTCGGGTATTGAATGTAATTATTCAGCGCCAATTCGAAGATGTTTCGATGATCGAGATGGAATTTGCAGGACTGAAATATCTGAATTTATCTCCTGTGGATGAGCAATATACTTGTGAGATTTTTGGTTCAACGCTACTGATAAAGGATAGGGACATCTATTGGTGCGATGGACAAAATGTATCGGAAGATGACATAGAGGACTATGACGGGACGATCATATGTGCAGCTAGGCTGCGTTGGCGTGCGATTGACGGACACATGGGCGATGGGGAGTTCTATAAATCGGTTTATTTAGAATAAGGATATTGCACTTTTTAACCTGAAAACTACACGAAAAATTGATGGAGTTTTCGGTATTTTGCGAATTTTTTGCTTTACCGGAATAAAGGAGCAGCAGTCGCTTTACAATTTGTGGAACCGGTGCTATACTGCATATAGACCGATTAAAACGAAAGTGAAGAAAGAAATTCGCGCGTTTTGACGGATAAAATGAGAGGATAAAAGAAATGAAAAAACAGCTTTTACATTCCGGCTGGCAGCTGACGACCGTCGGAAAAAATGACACGATTCCCGCGACCGTGCCGGGCTCCGTGTACAATGACCTGCTGAACGCGGGTCGCATGGAAGACCCCTATTGGCGCGACATTATGCTTTGCGGCGGAACGGCGGCCGCATCATCAGCACATACGTGAAGCAGACGGTCACCGTGAAGTGGGAACTGCGCAATAACCGCTCCGAGGTTCTGCGCGACGGCGGCGAGGTGGAAATCACCGTGCCCGCAATGGACACCGTGTGGCTCGATACCGTAGAACTGCCGGAAGCGAACATGTTCACCGACCACGTGCACTATGCGTGCTACCAGAACGGCGAGATGATCTCCGAATCCACCGTGCTGTTCTCCGTGCCGAAGTATTACGATTACATCGACCCGCAGCTTTCCTGCCGTGTGGAGGGCGATGAGATTATCGTTTCCGCAAAGGCATACGCGAAGAGCGTGGAAGTACTGAACGAGAACGAGGACTGGGTGCTTGAAGACAACTACTTCGACCTCGAAGCCGATAAAGAGCGCCGCATCCGCATTGTGAGCGGCGACGCGAACGGTATTCATATGCGCAGCGTGTATAACATTCGCTGATTTTGCGTTAAAACTAAAAAGACAAAAGCCGTTACAAGACAGAAAACAGCTGCTTTGTGACGGCTTTTTCAAGTTTTCCTGCATTTTCTCTTGCAAAATATCGTGCGTTTGCGTATAATAGATAAAGAAATTGAAATCGTAGTGTAAACTAACTTGCGCTGTTATGATTTTGAAAGATACATGAAGGAGCGATAAAAATGATTAGAATCGGCATTGCCGGATACGGAAATCTTGGCCGCGGCGTGGAAAGTGCGCTTTCCCACACGGAAGATATGGAGCTTGTGGGCGTTTTCACACGCCGCAGCCCGGACAGTGTGAAGACGAAGACCGGCGTGCCGGTTTATTCTATGGAGCAGGCAAAAAACATGACGGATAAGATTGACGTCATGATCCTGTGCGGCGGCAGCGCGAACGACCTGCCGAAGCAAACCGCAGAGCTTGCACAGTATTTTAATGTCATCGACAGCTTTGACACGCACGCGAAGATCCCGGAGCATTTTGCGGACGTAGACGCGGCCTGCAAGAAGAGCGGCCACCTCGGCATGATTTCCGTCGGTTGGGACCCGGGTATGTTCTCTCTGAACCGCCTCTATGGTCAGGCGATTTTGCCGAACGGCAAAGACTACACGTTCTGGGGCAAGGGTGTCAGCCAGGGTCACTCCGATGCGATTCGCCGCATTCCCGGCGTACAGGATGCCCGCCAGTATACTATCCCGGTGGAGAGCGCGCTTGAAAGCGTGCGCCGCGGCGAGAACCCGGAGCTGACGACGCGCGAGAAGCACACCCGAGAGTGCTTTGTCGTTGCCAAAGAGGGTGCGGACAAGGCTGCCATTGAGGAAGCCATCGTCACGATGCCGAACTATTTCTCCGATTACGACACGACCGTACACTTCATCAGCCAGGAAGAGCTTGACCGCGACCATTCAGGCATTCCGCACGGCGGTATGGTGTTCCGCACCGGTGTGACGGGCCTGAATGGCGAAAACAAGCACATCATCGAGTATAAGCTGACGCTTGATTCCAACCCGGAGTTCACTTCCAGTGTGCTCGTAGCGTTTGCCCGCGCGGCATACCGCATGCACAGTGAAGGTCAGGTGGGCTGCAAGACCGTCTTTGACGTTGCTCCGGCGTATCTCCACCCGGAAAGCGGCGAAGCGCTCCGCGCAAAGCTGCTGTAAGGTTCATGCAAGTTTATAATTAAAACGAAAAAAGCTGTTCCGCATAAAAACGGAGCAGCTTTTGTATGTTTAATATGTTTTGGAGATATCTGCCTGAAGCTCGTCGATCTTATCGCGGAGCTTTAAAAAGTCGTCGAACGCGGCGGGCTTTTGTGCGGGATTGCGCAGCAGGGCGGCAGGGTGGAGGGTTGCCGTCATGTAGATGTTGCCTTTTTTGAAAAACTGTCCGTGCTCGCGTGTGATCTTGAAATCGGGTTTGATGATGCGCATGGCGGCGATGCGGCCGAGGCATACGATGATCTTCGGACGCAGCAGGGCGGTTTGATTGCGCAGCCAGTCCATGCAGGCTTCCTGTTCCTCCTGCAAGGGATCGCGGTTTTGCGGCGGACGGCATTTGACGATATTTGCAATGTAGATATTCGTGCGGCGGTCGAGGTCGACGGCGGCGAGGTATTTATCGAGCAGCTGACCGCCAGCACCGACGAACGGCTCGCCCTGCAAATCTTCGTTTCGGCCCGGGCCTTCACCGATGAACATGACCTTCGCGCACGGGTTACCCACGCCGAACACGACATTAGAGCGCGCTTCGCACAGGCTGCACTTGCGGCAGTTCAGGCAGTTTTCTTTCAATTCTTCCCAGTTTTCAAACATATTTCACACCGGCTTTTCTCGTTTTTCCAAATTACGGTCTTTTCTGCATTAAGTTTATCATAAATCGGAGAAAAAACATAGCCCAAAACTTGTATTTTCTGTCGGTTCGTAGTAAAATAGAAATACAAAATCCGGAAAGGACAGGTATTTTCAAATGAAAGTTATGGTTGAAACCTCCGCACGTCACGTTCACGTGTCCGAAGCGGATCTGAAGACGCTTTTTGGCGCAGACGCAAAGCTTACCGTTAAGAAAGAACTCTCTCAGCCCGGCCAGTACGCTTCCAACGAGAAGGTAGAGGTCATCGGCCCGAAGGGTTCCCTTGTTATGTCCATCCTTGGCCCGACGCGCCCGGAGACGCAGGTTGAAGTTGCACTGACCGACGCACGCAAGCTCGGTATTGCAGCACCGATCCGTGAGTCCGGCGACCTTGAGGGCACCCCGGGATGTACGCTGAAGGGCCCGGCAGGCGAAGTCGTCATTGAAAAGGGCGTCATCGCAGCAAAGCGCCACATCCACTTCAACGTGGAAGAGGCAGCGGCAGCCGGTGTGGAAGACAAGCAGATCGTCTCCGTTAAGGTCGGCAAGGAAGGCGAGCGCAGCGTGATTTTCGGCGACGTTGTTGTGCGTGTCAGCCCGAAGTATGCGGCTGCTATGCACATCGACACCGATGAGTCCAACGCAGCGGCACTCGGCGGCACCGTTGAGGGCGAGATCCTTAAGTAATTTCGCTTAAAGCTATATGAGCATAAGAAAAGAGCGTGCAGATGAAAGTTTGCACGCTCTTTTTGTTATGCTTTGCAATATTCTCTGTACTTCCTCAGCACATCTTTATCGTTTTCAAACGTAATGTGCGCTGCAGCTTCTTCTGCCGGTACCCAGCAGAGCTCGGTGACTTCCTCTACCTGCCGGTGCGCTTCGCCGCCGATGTATTCGGCTGCAAAGTAGATGACATCTTTCATGACGTCCGGCTTCGGGGAGTAGGTGACGACAGCGCGAAAGCCGGTATCAAGCGTGACTGTAAGGCCGGTCTCCTCGCGGATCTCGCGCAAGGCGGTCTCGCTTTCGGTCTCATTACCCTCCATATGGCCTTTCGGAAATGCCCAATGACCGCCGTTTACATGGCGGATGAGCAGAATTTCACGTCCGTTTTCGGTTTGCCGCGCAATGACCGCGCCGCAGGAAATTTCTCTTTTCAAAAAATGACCTCCTTGCAATTTGCCGCGGAAAACCGCAGGCGATGAAATCGGAAAGGGCCGCCCTGCGGCAGCCCTCCCACATTATTTCACAGTGAATTTATAGATTGTTTTGGACTCGAACGGTTTCTCCGGCGTGACATAGCGGAACGGGAAGTTCTCGTGATGCACGGAATCCGGGTAGAACTGTGTCTCAAGGCACAGTGCCCCGTGGGAAATCATGTCGCTGCCGTCTTTGTTCTTCAGGCCGGAAGTGCCATTGAACGTATACAGCTGCACGCCGGGCATATCGGAATAGACGGTCATTTCGCGGCCGGTCTCCGGCTCGTAGGCTACTGCAATCTCGCGCATGCCCTCGCCGTCCACACAGAAGTTGTGGTCGAAACCGCCGCAGAGCTGGATGAGGTGGTCATCCGCGAACATATCCTGCCCGAGCGGCTTTGCAGCCGTGAACTCGAGCGGCGTGCCTTTTACGGGCAGCAACTCGCCGGTGGGAATGAGGTCGTCTGTGACCGCCGTTACCTCAGACGCGTGGATCGTCACAAGCGTGGAAAGCACGTCCTTGGAGCCGTCGGCTTTCAGGTTGAAGAACGAGTGGTTCGTCGGGTTGAACACTGTCTTACGGTCGGTCTTGCCGCGGTAGGTAATCTCCACGGCGTTGTCGGCCGTCAAAGAGTACTGCACTTCAACGGTCAGTGTTCCGGGGTAATTTTCGTCGCCGTCCGGGCTGACATGTGTGAACGTGACAGACGGTTCGTCGCCGTCGTTCGACTCTTTCACATCAAACAGTACTTGATGGTAGCCCTTTGTGCCGCCGTGCAGCGTGTTTGCACCGTCGTTTTGATCGAGTGCATATGTTACGCCGTCAATGGTGAGCGTTGCGCCGCCGATGCGGTTTGCGTAGCGGCCGACGAACGTACCCTGAAAGTCGGAGCCGAGGTATTCCTCGAGCGTGGCGTGGCCAAGCACGACATCGCCGAGCTTACCGGATTTGTCTGGTGTTAAAAGCTGTAAAATGCGGCAACCGTAATTTGTGAGCACAAGCGTCACGCCTGACGCGTTTTTCAGCGTATAAGCGTCAGCCGTTTTCCCGCAGGGGAACGTGCCGAACACGGATTTTGTAAGAGACATGGGAAAATCAGTCCTCCTGCTTACCGAGCAGTGCAGCGCCGATGATACCGGCGTCGTTGCCGAGCTGCGCCTTGCAGACCTTCGTCTTCTTCGTAGAGTTCATAGCATACTGCTCTCTGTCGATGAATGCTCTGACCGGAGCGAGAAGCGTTTCACCCTCGTTGCAGATACCGCCGCCGATGCAGAGGATAGCCGGCTGGAAGATGTTGATCATATCGGTGAGGCCGACGGAGAGGTACTTGATGTACTCGTCAACAACAGCCTTGCCGACCGGGTCGCCTGCGCGCATAGCGTCAAATGCGGTTCTGCCGTTAACCTTGGACTCGTCGCCGTCAACAATTGTCCAGATCGGAGAGTCCTTCGGGGCATCTTTCATGTGCTCTTTTGTGGTTTTGATGAGACCCGTTGCGGAAGCATAGGTTTCCCAGCAACCGTGTCTGCCGCAAGTGCAGGGACGACCGTCAACAACGATGACGGTGTGGCCGAGCTCGCCGCCGGCAAAGTTGCTGCCGGAGTAGACCTTGCCGTTGATGATAATGCCGCCGCCGACGCCTGTGCCAAGTGTGATAGCCAGTGCATTGTCTGCGCCTGCAAGTGCGCCTGCCTGATATTCGCCGTAAGCTGCAGCGTTAGCGTCATTCTCCAGAATGACGAGCTTGCCGTTTGTGCGCTCTGCCATCATGTCGCGGAGCTTGAAGTTCTTGAAATAGAGGTTGTTAGCAAATTCAATGATGCCGGTAGCACGGTTAACGGTGCCCGGGCAGCCGATGCCGATCCACGGTACATCGTCGAGGGTCAGGCCGGCCTTTGCCAGTGCATCGTTGCATACAGCGAGAATCGCATCGCAGAATGCGTCTTCCGAGCACGGAACGGGCGTCGGATGGGAAGCCTTTGCGATGATCGCGTTGTTTTCGTCTACGATACCGACGGCAATGTTTGTGCCGCCTACGTCAACACCAAGATAGTACATAATACGAACTCCTTATAGATGGAATATTCCGGCACGCCTTGCGCCCGGTCTTTTATCTATAGTATACAATATAAAGCGCATGTTTGTAAATGCAAAAAGTTGAAAAATTTGCGATTTTTGCGAAAACAGCATTTTGTGGGCAATAGAATGTGAGTGAAAGCGCAGAATTCGGGCTTGCGTGTACGTTTTTCAATTCGCCTGTTGACATTTGATTTTACGGATATATATTTCATAACGACGTTATGAATGGAGCAAAGGAAATGGCCAAGCAGACCGCGTTGTCTGTAATATGCCTTTTTAGGATTTCCGAGTACCCGGCTTAGCCGGGGGGATGCCTTTTTACGCGGCTGAACAGAAAAATATGAAATGCCGGAATAAAATGGCTTGATTTTATAGCCGGGATGTGCTATTATAATTAAGATAATTTAAGCCGGCGTGGCGAAATCGGCAGACGCAAGGGACTTAAAATCCCTCGATGGAAACATCGTACCGGTTCAAATCCGGTCGCCGGCACCAAAAGCCTGACACTTTTGTGTCGGGCTTTTTTGATGTATAAAACTCGCTGCGGAGGTTTTAATATGAACAAAGATCTGACCCGGGGGCCGGTGATGCGGTCTATGCTGTGGTTTGCGCTGCCGATGATCCTCGGCAATTTATTGCAGCAGTGCTACAACATTGCGGACACGCTCATTGTAGGACGCTTCCTCGGCAAAACGGCGCTGGCGGCGGTCGGCTCTTCGTTTTCGCTGATGACATTTTTAACATCGATCTTGCTTGGGCTGTGCATGGGCAGCGGTGCGCTGTTTTCCATCCGCTTCGGGCAGCGCGATGAAACTGCCTTAAAAGAAAGTGTACGGGCTTCGTTCGTGCTCATTTTAGGCGTGACGCTGCTTTTAAACGGCCTCGCATTTGCGTGTCTTGACCTCATTAAGAGCTTTTTGCAGGTGCCGGACGACGTTTGGGGCGATATGCGTGCGTATATCGCAATCGTATTCGCGGGCATTTTCGCAACGTTTTTATATAATTACTTCGCGTCTTATCTGCGCGCGGTGGGTAATTCTGTCGTGCCGCTCGTGTTTTTGGCGGTCTCGGCGGTTTTGAATATTGCGCTCGACTTGTGGTTCGTCATCGGCCTCAACTTTGGCGTTGCGGGTGCGGCGGGGGCCACGGTCATCGCGCAGTATGTTTCCGGCATCGGCATCATGATCTGCGCGCTCATCAAATGTCCGCAGCTGCGCGCGCTGTGCAGCCGTTCGCCCATCCACGCGAGCCGTATCAGGGAGATTGCCGGGTATTCCATTTTGACTTGCGTGCAGCAGTCCGTGATGAATCTCGGCATTTTGATGGTGCAGGGGCTTGTGAACAGCTTCGGCGCGGCGGTAATGGCGGCGTTTGCGGCGGCGGTGAAGATTGACGCATTCGCGTACATGCCTGTGCAGGACTTCGGCAACGCGTTCTCCACATTCATCGCGCAGAATTACGGTGCGGGCAAGCAGGAACGCATCCGCAAGGGATTGAAAGGTGCGGTTCTTGTATCCGTTGTGTTTTGTGTGATTGTGTCCGCTTTGGTGTTCGTGTTCGCAAAGCCGCTTATGCTGCTGTTTGTGGAAGCGGGCGAAACGGAGATTATCGCCGAGGGTGTGCGCTACCTGCACATTGAGAGCGCGTTCTACTGCGGCATTGGCTGCTTATTCCTGCTCTACGGGCTGTACCGCGCGGTCGCAAAGCCCGGTATGAGCGTGGTGCTGACGGTCATCTCGCTCGGTACGCGCGTGGTGCTGGCATATCTTTTATCCGCTATCATCGGTGTTACAGGCATCTGGTGGTCGGTGCCGATCGGTTGGTTCCTCGCGGATGTTACAGGCGTGGTGTATTACTTCATTCATAAAGAAAAACTGCTGCATTTTGGCGAGAGCAATTTGAAGCGTACAGAAAGCTAAATATCAATTTTTGGCGCACCGCTTGTCCGTACTTTACGGGTGGGCGGTGCGCTTTTTACAAAAATTCAAGCGTTATTTGTAAAATGGGCGGGAGATCCTTAAAACGATGGCTGACGCTTTTGCGATATCCTTGCGAAACACGTCAATTCATGCAAAAAACAAGTGAAATTTGTTGTTTCGCTTTGTATTTCTGGACAAAATACGATATATGTGATATACTTGATTTCAAATACAGTACTCAAAACCAATTTGGTTTTATTCAAACTTAAACGAAACGGCGGTGAACCTATGAAATCTCTGAAGCAAATTATCAATCGCTATATTCGTTCTGCGGCAATCGTGATGGCTTTAGTGATCCTTGTGGTAATCGCCTTTGCGGAAATTCTGATTGAACAGGGCCGCGTGGAAGACACCGCTGCCGGTACATTTGTGCGTCTGGAGCAGATTATCGAAGAAAATGAGAATGAACTGAAGCAGGTCAAGGAAAAATACGATAAGACCTGTTTGCATGATGCCGAAGCCATTGCCTTTCTGCTGCAAAAAGACCCGGAGGCAACAAACGATACCTTAAAGCTGAAAAAATATGCGAATCTGCTGGAGCTTGATGAAATTCATATTTTTGATGAGACCGGCACGATTGTTTCCGGCACAAATCCGGAGTATTACGGCTATTCGTTTTCATCCGGTGAGCAGATGGCGTTTTTTGCGCCGATGCTCACGGATAAATCCTTGCAGCTTGTGCAGGATGCCGGCCCGAACACCGCTGAGGGCAAAAACATGCAGTATTCCGCCGTGTGGAGCGCAGACGGCACATTCATCGTGCAGGTGGGCAAAGACCCGCAGCTTGTAACGGAGGCTATGGAGAAAAACGAGATTTCGTATATTTTTCATCAGCTCAATATCAGCCCGGCGATCGATTACTGTGCCGTAGACAGTGAAACGCTGTCGGTCATCGGCGCAACGAATGCGGATATGGTGGGGAAGACCGTGGCAAACCTCGGTATTTCTGCCGAGAGCATGCAAAATGAGGAGCACGGCTTTCACGCAAATATTGAGGGAAAATACTACTACTGCATTTTTAAGAAGATAGAAACCCGTTACATGGGTTTCATCATTCCGATGGACGTATTGTACGAACGTATTCCGCTTGATCTTTTGAATCTGGTGCTATGTCTGGTTTTAATCTGCGGTACGTTGACGGTTTTCGTCGCGAACTGCGTGAATCGGTACGTTATTCATGACATTCACCGCATAAACGGCAAGCTCAATCGCATCACGCAAGGCAATTTGGAGGAAAAAGTCAACGTGCAGAGCAGCCGGGAGTTTTCTGCGCTCAGCCGATACATCAACGAGATGGTCGGCAGCCTTGTCAACAACGACCGCAAAATGTCATACGTTTTGAGCCGCACGGAAATGAACATCGGCGTGTACGAGTACCGTGACGGCGTGCAGCAGGTGTATTGCACGGAGCGTATCCCACAGATTTTTGGATGGACGGATGAGGAGACGGCGTACTACACCGGTGACCGCGTGCATCTGTATACATTCATCGAGGAGCTGCGCCGCAGCCGCGTGGTCGGCGAGCGCAACGTATACCGCATTCCGGGCGAGCCGGACCGCTACATAAAGCTGGAGGAAACGCACGAGGAGAGCAGTGTTTTCGGCGTGGTGAACGACGTGACGGAGGAGATGCAGCGCCGCATACAGATCGAATCTGAGCGTGACACCGATCCGTTGACCCGACTTTATAACCGCCGCGGCCTGAGCCGCCGTGTGGAGCGCATTTTGGAAGCGGGTACAGGCGATACTTACGCCGTGGTGATGATCGACCTTGACGACTTGAAAGAGGTCAACGACACCTACGGGCACGAGAGCGGCGACCAATATATCATTTCCGCAGCAGAAATCTTAAAAAAGATCGTGGGCGAAAGCGGCCTTACTGCACGTCACGGCGGCGATGAATTTGTCCTGTTCCTCGAAGAAAAAAGCGAAGAAGCGCTGCGGGAGAAGCTCACGCAGCTTGAGCAGGCGCAGGACAGCTCCGAAGCCGTGCTGCACGATGGACAGCATGTACCGCTGCGGTTCTCCATGGGCTGCTGCTTCATAGATGAAGTTGCCGCGCCGTATGACGAAATGCTCGAAAAAGCGGATATTGCCATGTACCAAAACAAACGTCAGCGCAAAGAAAAGCACGGCAAGCAGCCGAGAAGGAAAGAATAAAGCAAAAAATCACCGAGATAAACCGGACAAACGGTTTCCTCGGTGATTTTTTTGCGGAATGAACTGCTTATTCTGTCAATGCCGGGTAAGCCAGGCATCGGCGATGTCCAAAGCAAGATAAAGGCCGTTTTTCTCGCTGGTCTTTACGATCTGTTTTCTGGAGCGAATCTCCGGGTCGGTGAGCATGAGCTGCACAGTGCACTTATCGGCAACCTCCATGTCCTCCACGGTCTTCTTCGTTTTGATGTCGATCTTGATGACGTATTTATCGGTCATGTTTCCGTAGTAAATGGTATCGCCGCTACGCACAAGGGGCTTGCCGCGATACATGGGAAACGGGCTCTTCTGCTTTTCGCTCATAGTATGCAAATCCTTTCATAAAGTCTCGTTGGGGAAAATGCCGGAACTTTCTAAGCACCGGTGCAAAGCATTCAATACACTTTTAATTAGTATAGCATAGATTAAGAAAAAAGACAACTTGTATTTGCACATTTGAAAATAAAAATTGCCGCCGACGGAAAAATCCGCCAAGCGGCAATTTCGGTTTCAGGCAATGCCGTGCATAAAGCGACGGCGCATCAGAAAACAGGCTTATTCGCCCAAATAGGTACGCACCATTGCTTTCAGCAGCTCATCGCGGTCAATCTTGCGGATGAGGCTGCGTGCGTTGTTGTGCGTGGTGATGTATGTGGGATCTTCCGAGAGAATATATCCCACGATCTGGCTGATGGGGTTATAGCCTTTTTCTTTGAGTGCATCGTAAACCTGTACGAGCACCTGCTGCATATCGAGCTTCTGCGGCGTCTCAATGCTGAATGTCTGGGTGCGGTCGCTGAAATCTTCTGCCATGTGGAACACCTCCTCGTTTTCCGATCGTGTAAAGGCTGCAAAAATACAGTCTACATTTCATTGTATGCCGGGCCCGGTGTTTTATTCGCGTATAAAAGCACAGTGGAATAAACACTGTATACAGCATACCGCAAAACAACAAAAAAAGCAAGCGGTACGAAAATTTTTAACAAATTATCTCAGCACAACGCCAATCTTCGCGAGGTTCTCGATGATGGTGTCAACATAGCTTTGCACCTCGTTCTTCGCGAGCGTTTTCTCGTTCGAGGAGAACGTAAAGCGCAGCGTGATGCTCTTGACGACGCCGTTGTAGGAATCGATAAGCGCAACGTTCTTGAGCAGAGGGGTGACGTTCTGCCATGCGGCGGAAAGCGTGCTGTACGTCTGGTCTGCGCCGATGACGAGAGAGAGGTCGATATCGATGCCCGGGAACTTGGACGGCTCCTCATAGTGAATAACGGATGCTGTCATGGAGGAGAGCGTATCCATGTTCAGTTCACCGGCAACGATGACGGCTTTCTTATCGATCTTCGACTGTACGGACGGATGTACGACCGTGATAAAGCCGACGTATATGCCGTCGAGATAGATCTCTGCGGTGTTGCGCGGGTGCTGCCAGTTGTGTTTTGCTTCCGCGATGCGGAACTCAAAGTAACGGTGCTTCAGCTCTTTGCTGATGGAAGCCATGATGTCGCGCAGGCCGAGGTAGAGGTCCTTTTCGCTCTTAGTGCGGCTGTACAGCGCAATGCCGAGGTGCTTCTGCTCATCGCACAGACCGTCTTCGCCGAGGCCGTTGATGACGCGGGCAATCTCGAACACACCGAAATCGTTTGCGTATGCTTTGTTTTCGTTGACGTAGGTGATCATCGTCGGCACCATGGAGCGGCGCAGCACGGTGTGGTCCGGCGTCATGGCGTTGATGACGCGCACGTTGTCCTCAATCTCGATGTTGAGGTCCTTGTACTTCTTCGCGTCGCACCAGATGTAGGAGTGCACTTCGTGCATGCCGTAGCGCTGTACGAGCAGGTCTTTCGTCCAGCGGTCATCATTGTTGCCCGCGGTGCGCATGACCGGCGCCAAAGCTGCCTTTGTGGTCGTAATCTTGAAGTTATCGTAGCCGTAAACACGGGTGATCTCCTCGATGATGTCGGCCTTGATGGTGACATCCTTCGTTGCACGCCAGGACGGCACGTGCGCGGTGAAGACTTCGTTTTCAAGCGTCGGTGCGAAGCCGAGCGCGGAAAGCGTATTCAAAATCTGTTCGTCGGAAATATCGATGCCCGTATAACGGTCTACAAATTTCTTATCGAACGTGATGTCGATTTTGTCGTAGTGGCGGACATAGACGTCCGTCATGGAGGAGATGATCTCCACACCCGGGTCGATCTCGGTGAGCAGCTGCATGAAGTGCTCGATGGCGACGTCGGTCATTTCCGGGTCAAGGGTTTTCTCATAACGCATGGAAGCATCCGTGCGCAAACCGATGCGCGTGGAGGACTTGCGCACGCTTACAGCGTCAAAGTTTGCGGATTCGAGCAGCAGACTGTCCGTGTTATCTTCAATCTCGGAGTTGAGACCGCCCATGATGCCCGCGATGGCGACCGGTTCTTCCTTGGAGCAGATCATCAGCGTGTTTTCGTCGATGCGGCGCTTTGTGCCGTCCAGCGTTTCAAACTCGAACGGAGCGGAGAAGCGCTGCACCTGAATGGAATCGACCTTTGCGCAGTCGAACGCGTGCATCGGCTGGCCGAGCTCGAGCATGAGGTAGTTTGTGAGGTCGGCAAGCAGGTTGATGGCACGCATGCCGCAGTAAAAGAGACGAATGCGCATATCAACCGGGCTGACCTTCTTCGTGATGTTGCGCACCTTGAGGCCCGTGTAGCGGTAGCAGAGCTCTTTATCGCGGATATCGATATCGATGCCCGGCAGAGAAGCGTAGGGGGTGAGATCCATGCGGCTGACCGGCTTTAATTCGCGATTGGTCAGCGCTGCAAATTCGCGCGCGATGCCGTAGTGACCCCAAAGGTCCGGGCGGTTCGTCAGAGACTTATTATCGACCTCGAACACAACGTCCTTTACGCCGTACGCGTCCGTAATCTGTGTGCCGAGCGGCAGGTCATCCGTGATCTCCCACAGTCCGCTGTGGTCGGCGCTGATGCCAAGTTCTTTTTCGGAGCAGCACATGCCGTGCGATTCATAGCCTGCAATTTTTGCGCAGGTGATCTCCATGCCGGAAACGGAGCCGCCTTCGCGGGCAAAGGCAACAAGCATGCCCTCGCGCACGTTTGGTGCGCCGCATACGCAGTCATAAACCTTGTCGCCTGCATCAACCTTCAAGAGGTGCAGTTTTTTGGAATCCGGGTGGTTTTCGATGAAAACGATACGCGCAACAACAACATCTTTGATGTCGCGGCCCATATAATAGATGTCTTCGACCTCTGCAGTGGAAAGCGTGAATTGGTGAATCAGCTTTTCAAGGTCCAGACCGGAAAGATCAACGAAGTCGTTGATCCAGTTCATTGAAATCAGCATTATAACGACTCCTTTTCTTATTCGTGGTTGAACTGCGAGAGCACCTTCAGATTGCCGCTGTTGAGGTCGCGGATATCTTTGATGCCGTAGCGCATCATGGCAAGGCGGGTAAGGCCGAGACCAAACGCGAAGCCGGTGTATTCATCGGGGTCGATGCCGCCGGCGCGCAACACGTTCGGGTGAATCATACCGCACGGGCAAAGCTCAATCCAGCCGGAACCGTGGCAGGTGGAGCAGCCCTTGCCGCCGCAGATGTGGCAGCTGATGTCAAGCTCAAAGCCCGGCTCAACGAACGGGAAGAAGCCCGGGCGCAGGCGAACCTGTACGTCCTGCTTAAAGACCTTAGAAAGCATGGTCTTCATGAAGTAGATGAGGTTCGAAATGGAGATGTCTTTATCAATCATGATGCCTTCCATCTGGAAAAACGTGTTCTCGTGGGAAGCGTCTGTGCTTTCGTTGCGGAAGCAGCGACCCGGGAAGATGGCACGCAGCGGTGCACCGTACTTTTTCATGATGGTGTTCTGCGCGGCCGAGGTGTGGGTCTTCAACAGCTGACCGTTATCGAGATAGTAGGTGTCCTGCATGTCGCGGGCGGGGTGATGCTTCGGAATGTTCAATGCCTCAAAGCAGTTGTAATCCGTTACGACCTCGCGGTAGTCTTCAATCGTAAAGCCCATGGAAGCGAAAATTTCTTCCAGCTCGCGCTGCACGAGCGTGATGGGGTGATAGGAGCCGCAGTCGGTATCCATCGGCAGCGTGACATCATATTGCTCTGCGCTGTTGACAAGGCGGTCTTCCTCCTCCTGCCGGATGCGCTCCACGTGTGCTGTGATGCGTTCGTCGACCTCGCGCTTGAGCGTGTTGATGGTCTGGCCGAATTCTTTTTTCTCCGCGCCGGAAAGGTCTTTAAGGCCCTTTAAAAGCTCGGTGACAGAGCCTTTTTTGCCGAGATACGAAACGCGCAGCTTTTCGATGGATTCGCTGTCGCGCACTTCGGAAAGGTCTGCGTCAAACTTCTGGCGCAGCTCGGAAATGCTTTCTTTGATTCCCATATCAATATATCCTTTCATAAATGATTTCCGTTTTGTACCGAACGGTGAGCATGAAAAAAGCCCGCCCCATGCACAAAACATGGGGCGAGCCGGAACGCTCGCGGTACCACCCAATTTCGGCGCATTGCGCCCTCTGAAAGCCTTTAACGCAGCTACCCGTTGCAGCCTACTTTAATTTCAGCCGCACCGCTCCAAAGAGAACTTCACCTATACTCAATGCAGGTGCGTTTTCAGCCGACGGCGCACCCTCTCTGCCCACGAAAAACAGGCTACTTTTCTTTTTCATCGCGTTTCACTGTTCGGCGTCGTTTGTATCCTCGCGACGCAACACTGTTATTTTAGCATAGAAATTTTCGGTTTTCAAGCCTTTCGCGGGATTTTATGGACAGAGTTTTGAGGTTATCGCACGGTATTCGTAATATTCGATAAAAATTCACAAATTACGCAGTTGAACTTCCGTGTGGGTTATGGTACAATGACAATATTGAATTATGGAAACGGAAGGTAATTTACAGTATGATGACAGATGTGTTTGTGGAATACATGGTGAAAAAGAAGACCGGCAGCAAGGATGTTTTGATGTCGCTCGGCGTGTCGATCCTCGGCGCGATCTTGATTTTTGTCAGCATTTTCCTGACGCCGGTTTCGCCGATGATCCCGTTCCTCGTGATCTGCGGCGTGATTTATGGCGTGTACTACGTCATCTCCTCGCGCAGTCTGGAGTTTGAGTACAGCATCACGAACGGCGACATTGCGGTAGATAAGATCATCAACCGCAGAAGCCGTAAACGTCTCACGTCTTTCGATGCCAAGGCGATTGAAGAGATGGGTAAGTACACGGAGAATGCGCAGAAGTTAAAAGGTAAGCGTGTGGACAAGACCATCTTCGCGGCGGAGACGGACGACGGCAAGGACGCGTGGTACATCATTGCAAAGAGCCGCAAGACCGGCTTGACGCTTCTTGTGTTCTCGCCGGACGAGCGCTGCATCGATGCCATCAAGCCGTTTATGGACAGAAGATTAAAGTTTGAAATCTTCGGCAGAAACTAAATTTCAAAATGTGAAGCGCCCCGTTATCGGAGATTTTCCGGTGACGGGGCGCTTTTCCGTGCGGCGCGAAAATGATTTTAATTTTCACCGCTTCCATAGTTGAAAACCGCACGGGAAAATGATACCATTAAAGCATAGAATGCTACGGAAAAGAGGCAGGTATATGCGGGTATTGACAGCGGCAGAGATCAGAGGGCTGGAGTCGTGCGCGGTGGAATCCGGCGTTTCCATGGAAACGCTTATGGAGAACGCGGGCGCCGAGGTGGCGGCAGCAGTGACAGAGAAAATGGACGTCACAGGCAAGAAAACGGTCATTTTGTGCGGCAAAGGCAACAACGGCGGCGACGGCTTTGTGGCGGCGCGCTTATTGGCGGCCGAGGGCGCAAAGGTGACGGTCGTTTTGATGCAGGGCGCACCGGCCTCCGACCTTGCAAAGCAGGCGTATGACAAAATGGGCCGCGGCATTGAGATCATCATGTACCGCACGGCAGGCGGCGCGGTAGACGCGGCGGACGTCATCATCGATGCGGTGTTCGGCTTCAGCTTTCACGGCCGTCTGCCGAGCGTGATGGAGCCTTTGCTTGCGCGTGCAGCGGAAAATAAAAAAGCGTTTCACATTTCCGTGGATATTCCAAGCGGCGCGGTGTGTGATACCGGCGCGGTGGAGGGCGCGTGCTTTAAGGCAGACCTTACGGTGACGTTTACGGCGATGAAGCCGGCGGGCGTTGTGTACCCGGCAGCGGGCTTCGGCGGCATGACCGTTGTGCGTCAGGTGGGCATCAAGGAGGAGCACCTTGAGATGCTGCCGTGTGACACGGAATCCGTTTTGCTCGGCAACATTTGCCCGCTGTTCCCGAAGCGCGACCCGGAGGGGCACAAGGGCACATACGGGCGGCTTTTAATGATCTGCGGCAGCGTGGGCATGGCAGGTGCGTGCATCATGGCTGCGCGTGCGGCGCTGCGCAGCGGTGTGGGACTTTTGAACATCGCCATTCCGCATGCGCTGTACCCAATCTTGGCTCCCGCCGTGCCGGAGGCAATCTTCACGCTGTATGACCCCACGGAAGCGCCGGGTGAAGCGGTGCTTGATGCTATCGATAAGGCGAGTGCGTGCCTTGTGGGCTGCGGGCTCGGCACGGCGCCGTATGCGGCAAAGCTTGTGGATGCCGTACTTGAAAATGCGCACGGGACGGTCGTTCTGGATGCGGACGCGCTGAATATCCTTGCCAAAACGCCGGAAAAACTACTTGTGCCGCAAGCCCCGGTCATCATCACGCCGCACCCGGGGGAAATGTGCCGTCTAAACGGCCGCACCATGGCAGAGCTGCGTGCCGACCGTTTGCAGACTGCACGTGTCTTTGCGCAGACGTACCGCGTTATCACCGTGCTAAAGGGTGCGGGCACAATTATCGCAGCGCCGAGCGGTGAAACGCGTGTGAACACAACGGGCAACCCCGGCATGGCAAAGGGCGGCAGCGGCGATGTTTTGGCCGGCATCACAGGTGCGTTGTGCGCGCAGAATATGCAGCCGTTTGAAGCGGCATATTCCGCCGTGTGCATTCACGGTGCGGCGGGTGACCTTTGCGCCGAAGCGCTTTCGCAGCATGGTATGTTGCCGACAGACCTCATCGAAAAATTGCCGCAGGTCTTTTTGCAGATTGAGGGCAAATAAATCCTGCGCATTTTGCACGGAACACACAACTTTGTAATAGAATGGAACAGGCGTGTTTAAGCGCCGAAAAAACGGGCAAGAATATAAGTAGCGCCGCGGGCGTTGATGCAAATTCTGTTCGGAGTGTGAAAACCGTGAATGTACACAGAGGCGATATTTACTACGCAGATTTAAGCCCCGTGGTGGGCAGCGAGCAGGGCGGCGTGCGCCCCGTGCTTATTGTGCAGAACGATGTGGGCAACCGGTTCAGTCCCACGGTGATCGCGGCGGCCATCACGAGCCAGCGCGACAAAACAAACCTGCCCACGCACATTGCGCTCCATGCTGAGCGCACCGGCCTGCAAAAGGATTCCATTGTGCTTTTGGAGCAGGTCCGTACCATTGATAAGCACCGTTTAAAAGAAAAAATGGGCAAGCTCGATGACGACGCCATGCAGCGCGTCAACGAAGCCATCGGTATCAGCTTCGGCCTTTACGATACATATAAGTAAAGGCCGAAAAAACCGCGCCGTTTCGGAAAAGCTCCGAGCGGCGCGGTTTGCACTTTATTTGTGTTTTTGTGTGTACCGTTCAAGGTGCAAAAGCAAGACTTCGCGGTCATTCGGAAGCTGGCCGCACAGCACAGCGTCTAAGAGTTTGTTTAGGGCTTCGCCGATTGCTTTGCCCTGAAATCCAAACGCTTGCAGGTCTTTGCCGGTGATTTTGAGTTGGCGCAGAGATAAGCAGAAATCCGCTTTTTGCAGCGCTTCGGCTTCGCTTTTGGCATCCGCAAGCGCTTTGCAACGGCCTTCGATGCACCACGGCGCGTGCGCTAAGCTGTCAGCACGGCTTACGGCGAGCAAGCGGTAGAACTGCTCATAGCCGAGCTTTGCGAGCAGGCGGCGGAACTTTGCCGTGCGCTTCGGAAAAGCGGTATCGTGCAGCAAAACAAGCTCCACGACGTTTTCGCGCGTTTTGTTGTCGCAGTGCAGCGCGCGCAGAGCTTCATCGGTGAACGCGGCGCTTTTCTCCGCGTGCCCGAAAAAGTGGTCATAACCGTCTTCACCCGTCGTGCGGACGGCTTTTTTGCCGACATCGTGAAATAAAATCGCAAGGCAGGCGATGGGGTCATCTGTGCCGATACTTTCGAGCGCGTGCAGCGTGTGCTCCCATACGTCGTACATGTGATATTTGCTGTTTTGCGGCACATCCTGGAGATTTTTGAGCTGCGGCACGGCGCAAAAAAACAACTCCGGCGCGGCACGCAGCGCCTCGACGGCATACGGTGCGCAGACGGTCTTTAAAAGCTCCGTGAAAATACGCTCTTTTGCGACGCGCCCGATCGTTTCATGCAGGTCGTGCACGGCGCGCAGCGTTTCGGGCTCGACCGTAAATCCGAGTACAGCCGCGAAACGAATCGTGCGCATCAGGCGCAGCGCATCTTCCGAAAAGCGCTTGTGCGGGTCGCCCACGCAACGAATGATTTCATTTTTCAGGTCTTCCTGCCCGCCGAACGGGTCAATGATTCCGGTTGCGGGGCTGTAGGCCATGGCGTTGATCGTCAGGTCGCGCCGCGCAAGGTCATCCCGAATATCGGTCGTGAATGCAACGCTGTCCGGGTGGCGGCCGTCTGTGTAATCGCCGTCTACGCGAAACGTCGTTACCTCGTACGGTTCGTGGTCGATGAGCAGTGTCACCGTACCGTGCTTAAGGCCGGTCTCTAAAACGGGAATGTCGGAAAAAAGCTCGATGATTTTTTCCGGCTTTGCCGCGGTCGTGATGTCCCAATCGTGCGGCGTTTTGTGCAGTAAGCTGTCGCGCACGCACCCGCCGACGGCGTAGGCCTCAAAACCGTTTTCGTGTAGGCGGGAGAGGATGAACGCGCACGGCGCGGGGAGAGTAATCTTCAGCCCGCTCATTTTAAAAAGATCGCCGTGTTGCGGGAAAGTGTACCGAAAAGCAGCGAAAACCGCAAACGAAGCGGGATGTTCTTCGTGTTTTCAAAGCGTGTGGCAGCGACGAACTCCGCCAGCGTGTACGTGTCCACGCCTTCGCTGAGCGCCACGGTCACGCGGTTGTTGCGGACATCAAGACCGGTCACAACACCGTATTGCAGCTTGGCCGATTCTGCGTCAGCGACGAGCATCAGCGCGATGACGGGCTTCTTTTTCTTGAGGCTTTTGTAGATTTCTTTGAAAAGATCGGTGTTCGTAAGGCCGGTTTCAAGCTGCAGCTTTTGGCTGCCGAGCGCCGTTTCCATACTGCCCGTAAGGTCTGCGGGGAAGATGAGCGTGTCTTTGTCATCTGCTTTTGCGGGGATAGCGGAAGACGAAATGGGCTGTCCCAAAGAAATACATACAGCCTGCGCGGCGTCGTAACCGATGGGGAGATTCTGATCTAAGCGAAGTTGTGCACTGTTTGCGGCAGCACTGTAATACGTGCTTTTCTGCACGTCTTCAATATTGCGGTCGGTCCAAATGTCCCACACGGTGCCCTTTGCCCAGAAGCCGCCGCACACAAGCAGCAGGCACAGCACAAGCGCCGCAATCTGCCGCGTGATGCGCAATGCTGCGTCGGACGGTGTTTCGCCGCTGTACAATCTGCGCTCATGAGAAACGGATTTGTTTTTCTGTGCGGCGGGCACTTGGCGCTTTACCGGCTTTGCGGCGGGACGAGGAGCCGCCGGTTTTGCCTGCGGCGGCTGTGCGGTTTCGCGTTCCGCTTTGCGCGCGGCAAAGCGTTCGTCGAGCACGGCGGGTTTATCGAAAGTGAGCGTTTCAAAATGCTGCTCACCGGTTTCTTCTTCATCGGGATCTGCGGTGCGCAGCGTCTCATCGCTGAAGACCTGCTTTTTAAAGAGTTCATTTTGTTCGCCCGCGGGCGTTTTGCGCTCGTTGTTCGGTTCCATTTTTGTCTCCTTGTGCTCAAAAAATAGAAATTCAACTAAAAAATCGAAATATAATCGGGATTTCTTTATAAGAATAGCACGTTTGACACTATTTTTCAATATATTAGGGTAGTTTCTGCTTGAAAAAAGCAGCGGATTCGGTTATAATCAAAAATAGACTTTCAGGGGATAACCGAAAGCCGCTTAAAAGATACGAAAAGGATGAAGCATCATGGCACTTTTTAAGGATTGGCAGGATTTTGCAGACAAGAAGTCCGCAGAACCCGGCGCAGAACAGTACTGGACACAATATTTCCTTAGAGAAAGGGATTTTTACGAGAAGCTCCTCAAGGGCGAAGCTCCGAAGAGCGGCACCGTACAGGCACTCGCTGACCACTTCGGCGTGGATATCATCGAAATGACCGGTTACCTTGACGGCATCAACGAGAGTCTCAAGGCGGAAAACGACCTGGAGAACATGACCGCCGAGACGGAGGTTTCCCTTGATTACGAGCCAGAGAAGCTCTATTACAACATGGTCGGCGCAAAGGCCGAGTGGCTGTATAAGCTCCCGCAGTGGGATTCCATTCTCACCGAAGAGAAGCGCAAGGAGCTCTACAAGGCACAGAAGGCTTCCACCACGATCGTAAAGGGTCCGAAGGTCGGCCGCAACGATCCGTGCCCCTGCGGCAGCGGCAAAAAGTACAAGAAGTGCTGCGGCAGATAAGCTGAAAATTCAAGATGCGTCGGGCGTCCGGCGCATTTTTTCATTTTTCGGTAGCCTTTTAGAGTTTTCTATGCTATACTGAAAATACCGAAGCGAAATTCAGCTTTAGCAAAGGAGAACACTTTATGTATTGCAGCTTTTTGTATAACAACAACCGCATCCGCTGAGAAATCAGTCGTTTGAAATTGGGTTAAGAGACCCTAAGTTTGTTATGTCAAAAAGGAGCTATATACATGAAAATTCAAGATAATATTTTAAAATTCTATCTTAAAAACTGCTATTTTATCACCGGCACGGCATATGCCGGAAAATCGACCATGTGCAGCATGTTATCAAAAAAGTACAACATGCTGCACTGCGAAGAAAATTACAACATGGACACGATCTTGTCCGCCGTTGACGAACAGAATCAGCCAAACTTGAATTATTTCAACACGATGCCGAGTTGGCAGCACTACGTTTCCCGCACGCCGAAGGAATTTTATGATTGGTATAACGGCGTCTCGGAAGAAGTAGCGGAATTTGAAGTCGCCGAGCTGATTCGACTTTCGGGCGACAGAAAAGTCATAGTCGATACCAATATCCCGCTTGATACCTTGCATAAAATCGCAGAGCCGAACCACGTGGCGGTGATGCTCTCACCGCAAAGTATGTCTGTTGCATTGTTTTTCAACCGCGGCGATCCGGAAAAGCAGTTTTTGCTGAAAGAGATCGAAAAGTGCTCGAACCCGGAAGCGGCGTTTGAAAATTTCAAAGCGTGTATTGCGTCGGTGAACAGCCCGGAGGTGTATGAAGCTTATCTGCACAGCGGATTTTTCACGCTGATACGGGAAAACACAGAGCGCGATACGCGCGAAGAAGTGCTTCAAAAGCTTGCGGAACATTTTGAATTAAACTGAATTAAACATAGAATAGGCGGGGTGCGGCTGCGGCGGCACCTCGTTTTACAAAAGGAGTACATAAATGAGCTGCGAAAAATTGTATCTCACCGCGCCGGAGATGCTCGAATGCACCGCGCGTGTTGTGAGCTGTACGCCGAACAAAAACGACGGCTATGACCTTGAGACTGACCGCACACCGTTTTTTCCGGAGGGCGGCGGGCAGCTGAGCGACATCGGCACGGTTTACGACCCTATGCAGGGCTTTGTGCCGGTCACGCACTGCTTTGAAGCGAACGGCACGGTGCTGCACCGCACAGGAAAGCCGTTTGCGGTGGGCGAAATCGTCACGCTCAAAGTGGATGCCGCAAAGCGTTTGAAATACACCCAGCAGCACACGGGCGAACACCTGCTTTCGCATGCCTATGACGTGCTGTTCGGCGCGGAAAACGTCGGCTTTCACATGGCGGGAGATGTCGTGACCATCGACCTTGACCATGATTTATCGGATGAGGAGATCGAAGCCGGCGAAAAATACGCCAATGAACTCGTTTGGAAAAACGCGCCCGTGCGTATTTTTAATGTGGACGCTTCCGAGCTTCCGAATCTGCCGCTGCGCAAGAAAAATGAGAAGCTGCACGGCGAAGTACGCATCGTGGAGGTGGAAGACGGTGATCACACCGAAATGTGCACCTGCTGTGGCACGCACTTCATGAGCACCGCACCGGTCGGCCTAATCAAGGTTTTAGAGCATATGCGGTATAAATCCGGCTGCCGCATCACGTTCGCCTGCGGCGTGCTGGCGCTGGAGCACTTCACAAAAGAAAACGCCGAGCTGCGCCGCACCGCCGCTGCGCTTTCCGTAAAGCCGGACGGCGTGTTCGACGCGCTCGCCCGCAAGGAAGAACAGGTGCAGGGCCTGAACCAGAAGCTCCGCGAGAAAAACGCGCAGCTTGCAAAATTGTACAGCGAAAAGCTGCATGCCGAAGCACAGGAGAATTTCATTGCGGCATACCTGCCGGTCGATTTTGACGCATGCAAAACGATTGCAGAAACGCTTTGCGCGGACGATAAATTCTCTGCTGTGCTGTTCTGCAATGAAAGTGACCGTTTGCGCTATATTTGCGCGCGCGGCAAAAACGGCGCGCTCGACTGCCGCGCCGCCGCACAGAAAATCAACGCTTTGCTCGGCGCAAAAGGCGGTGGCAGCCCCGTGACATCGCAAGGCTCCTGCCCCAAAACAGCTGAGACAGAGCAAAAACTTCGCGAGATTTTATCCGAACCGCTACAAAACTTGAATTAAAACAGATAAAACGCAGACTTTCCATAAGCCTGCGTTTTTATGTACGCGGCAGGGGAATTCCCTTGCCGTTCTGGCTCAAAGCTCTGCTTTAATGCGGCTCATCGCGCCTTTTTCCAAGCGTGAGACCTGTGCCTGCGAGATGCCAATCTCCCCGGCGACTTCGGTCTGTGTTTTGCCGTCGATGAACCGCATGGAAAGAATTTTTCGCTCGCGGTCGGTCAGATCGCGAATCGCCTCGCGCATGGCAATTTCCTCCAGCCAGTCGCCGTCCGTCGTGCCGCCTTTCACCTGATCCATAATATAAATGGTGTCGCCGCCGTCGGAAAACACCGGCTCGTAAAGAGACACCGGCTCCACGATGGATTCGAGCGCGATGACGATGTCTTCGGGCGGCAACTCCATGCGCTTTGCGATTTCCGTGATGTTCGGCTCTTTGCCGTTTTCGTTCGTCAGCTGCTCTTTGATCTGCATGGCGCGGTACGCCGTGTCGCGCATGGAACGGCTGACGCGCACGGCGTTGTTGTCGCGCAGAAAGCGTTTCACTTCGCCGGAGATCATCGGCACGCCGTAGGTGGAGAACATTACCTCGTGGCTTGGATCGAAATTATCGATGGCCTTGATGAGCCCGATGCAGCCCACCTGAAAGAGGTCATCCGGGTTTTCGCCGCGGCTTGTAAAGCGCTGGATGACACTGAGCACCAAACGTAAATTGCCGCAAATCAGCTTATCGCGCGCATCTTTATCGCCGTGATGGCTGCGGTCTAAAAGCTCGCGCATCTCGTCATTTTTCAGGGTTTGCAGCTTTGCCGTGTTCACTCCGCAAATCTCCACTTTGCTCTGCGCATACGCATACATAAAAGCACCTCCACAATTTGCAAATTTTGCGGCGCTTGCAAACAGGAGTATGGGCGGTTTTAAGCGGTATAATCAGCTTTAATCAGTTTTGTATGATTTTCGCATAGAAAAAATTGCTCTAAATTAAAAAAAGTGGACATTTCGCGAGCAACATGGTATGATTGGATTATAAGATACGAAACAGCGGTGTTCCATGTACGGATATAAAAGAATATGATTATAAAATGTTATGTAAATTGGATTGTTTTGGAGGGGGAGAGAATGAAAGCTTACAAACGGCTTCTTTCCGGTGTTTTAACAGTGGTGCTTTTGCTTTCCGGCTGCGGTGCAACAGTCACAGCGGGATTATTTAAATCGAAAATCGGGTTCATCGGTGAAACGGGCAAAAACAACATGAAGCTGTACGACGAATTCAAAGACTGGGAGCGGCAGGTGAGCGCGCCGGTTGCCGTTGTGGACGAGGGCATCTATCTGAAACGCAAAGGCGAAGTGCAGCAGCTCAGCTGCGGCAAAAATGATCTTGTATGGGAATCCGAGATCGCGGCGATATACAACGGTCGAATCTATTACGTCGCGCCGAGCTCGACTGTCATGACCACAACGGTAAATTCGGGGTATCAAACGGGTGTAACAAAGGGTTCTACAGCTACTTGGCGTTGTTCCGTGGTTTCGGAAACCTATCCCAAAAGAGAAGATCGCAAGTTGTTGTTTTCTGCTTCGCTGATCAATTTACCCGGCCTTAAAAAATATGATTATAGAGCTTCTGATTCGTTGAACCAAATCCCGAACACCTGCATGGAAATCCCGGATATCCACTATCTCGGCTTTTTCTGGATCGACCGAAAGCTTGCGCTGGCGGATTATGACCATGTGTTCGAGTATAACATGATGATCGACGAGGTGCGGGCTGTGCGCATGGACGAATATCACCTCTACGAAAACGACGTGTGGGCAGAGGTGCGCGACAACGGCGAGACATTATCGCTCGGCAATTATAAAACCGACCGGCGTTGGAGCTTCGGATTGGACGAGCTGAATAACGAATACGCAAAGCAGCTGTATGAGATCTATCAAGAAGAATTATCCGCGGAGCTTGAGAAAGAAAAAGCAGTGAATGAAGCAGTGGGCGCAACGAACTATCTGTGGAGTCCGACTACGCAGCTGCAATTTGATAAGGTCATTGTGGTGAACTCAAAAATTTACTTTTCAGTCGCATACACAAGTACGGATAAAGCGAACAGCTTGCTGCTTTTTGAGTTTGACCCGTGGAACGAAACGCTCACGTATGCGGATTGTATTCCGTTGAATAAGTATATACATAACAGCGCATTGATCCCAGTAATCCAGCCAAGCACAGAATTGAATTATGTAAACTGAATAAATTTATGTAAGTTAAAAAGCGAGCCGTTCTGGTAAAGAGCGGTTCGCCTTTTGTGTGTTGTGTTTAATCTGTCAGAGCGATGATGCGACTAAGTTCGGCAGAAGTTCTGTGCGAGATGGAAATGACGGTGCGGTTTTCCGCTACGCGTTTCAAAGCGGAAAGCACGGCGCGTTCGGTCTCGGCGTCAAGGTTTGCGGTGATCTCATCGAACAGCAGCATGCTCGGTGTGGCTGCTGCAGCTCTTGCGATGGACAAAAGCTGCCACTGACCCTGCGAGAACAGATCATCGGTACAACGCGTGTCGTAGCCTTTTTCCATGCTTTCAATCGTATCCTTGAGCCCGGTGAGCTCCGCCGCAGTGTGCACGGCTTCATCGCTGATTGTGCTGTCATATAGCGTGATCTGATCGCGCACGGTGCCCGGCACCATGTGGAACGTCTGCTCCACGCAGCCGAACAGACGGCGGCGTTCATCGTCGCAGATATCGGCCGCCGGCACGCCGTGAATGAGCACCTCGCCGCTCTGCGGCTTATAAAGACCGAGCAGAAGCTTGAAGATGGTACTCTTGCCGGCGCCGGTGCGGCCGGTCAGCGTGACCTGGTCGCCGTCCATGACTTTAAAGCTCAAGTGATCCAGCACCACGCGCTTATCGTAGCCGAACGTGACATCGCGGAACTCGACAAACGGCACGCTTTCACTTCTTGCGGTGATGGTCTTCGGCTCATGTGTCGGTACGGTATCGGGATTTTCTTCCAGCGCGAAGAACTCGTTGATGCGGTGGATGCCCGCCAACGCGGACTGGATGGTTTGAATCTCCATGCCAAGGCTTTCAACCGGCGTGAAGATCTGCGAAATGTAGTTGATAACGGCAACAGCCGTACCGGCGGACATACCGAACAACGTCAGCACGGTGGTGTTGCCGGAAGCGGAAAGCAGCATGACGACGGCGACGACCACCGCGTTCGTAATGAGGATAACGGGGGAGTAGACGGCATCATAGAAGTTCGTCTTTTCCATAGCACGGTAGCTCTCGTTGATGTACGTGTCATAGCGCTTTTCCATGTACTTCTCTTTGCCGAGGCAGTGAATGGTGCGGATGTTGTGCAGTGTTTCCGGCACATGGCCCGAAGCGCGGCCCACGGCCTTGCGGTTTTCAATCTGCGCTGCCAGCATATTTTTCTGCACGTGGCGCGTGAAGCAGAACAGGAACGGCAGCAAAACGGGCAATACGATTGCCAGACCGCGGTTTTGGAACCAGATAACGACCAGAATACTGATGATTCTGCACGCATCGGCGAACATACTGATGATGCCGGAGGAGAATAGGGTTTCAACGGTATCGACATCGCCGACAAAGCGGGAAACGAGCGTGCCGGGCTCCTGTTTTGTCATGTTGTCGGCGGTAAGGTGTGTAAATTTGTCCATTAAGCTGCTGCGCAGCGCGTGGGTGATTTTCTGGCCGAATACCACGAGCAGACTTTCACGCGCGGATTCTGTGAACCCGGTGAGCGCCAGCATGGCGAAATACAGTAGGATACGTGCGAATGCGGCGTCGGTTCCGGCTGTGATGGAGTCCACAATATCGGCCAAGATCAGCGGCGGGATAAGTGCGAACACAACAGCGCCGATAACGGCCGAAACAATGCCGAGGGAAAGGCCTTTTTGCTTTTTTACGGTGTCAAAGATCACCGTTCTCACTTGCTTTTTGCGCGTCATGTTCGGCACCTCCGTTCTCTGTGGTATGGACTTGCGATGTATACAGGCTTTCGTATTCGGGGACGATTTTCAGCAGCTCTTCGTGTGTGCCGGTCACGGCCTTGCCGTTTTCCATCCAGATCACGCCGTCCATCTCCGGGAAAAGGTATAACCTGTGCGAAATCAAAAGCACGATGCTGTCTTTTGCGAGCGCTTGCAAATTGACGAACGCCTGCTTTTCCGTGTTCTTATCGAGCGCGGAGAACGGATCGTCCAGAATGAGGATCGGCTTATCGTGGCACAGCGTGCGGGCAAACGCAAGGCGCTTTGCCTGACCGCCGGAAAGGTACGCGCCGCCGCTGCCGATGAGCGTATTTTTGCCGTCGGTCATTTCCGCGACCTCCTGCTTCATGCACGCAGAGTTTAAATACGTATCGCTGTTTTTGCTGTCGCCGAGCAGAACGTTGTTTTCCACGCTGTCGTTAAAGAGCTCCGGGTCGTGTCCAAGGTAGCCGATGATGCCCGTGCGCACGCTTTGCTCCATGTTTTGCAGCTCCGCGCCATCCACCGTGATGTGGCCTTCGTACGGATATTCGCACAAAAACGCCTTGCCGAGCGTTGATTTGCCGCATGCGACTGCGCCGGTGATGCCGATGATCTGGCCCTTTTTCGCCGAGAACGAAATATCGTCGAGAATTTTCTTGCCGTCCGGGTATGTAAAGCTCAGGTGCTTGACCTTGAGCGCCTCAACGGGCGTTTTCTTTACTTTGACTTCATCGGTCTCGTTTTCCTCTTCCTGCGGTAGCAGGGGCTTGATGCGGTTCCAAGAGACCTGCGCCTTGTGCACCGCGTTAAAGAGCTTTGCGGCGCTGGAGGATTTTACGGAAAGCTTTACAAAGCATACAAGGAACGTTGTAAACGAAGCAATACTCCATGCTTGCCAGCCGGTACCAAGCACATTCTTCTGGCCGAAATACAAAATAAAGAACACGCCCGCCATAGAGATGATGCGGTAGATCGGCGGCATGGCAGCGTTCCAGATGTTCGCTTTCACGGCTGCTTTTTCATAGCTCGTCAGGTTTTCTTCGTATACGGCCTGACGCTTTTTTTCAAGACCGAAAACGCGATAGGTCATGGCATTTTCTGCACGGTCCAGAGTGGCGGTGCTCAGCCGGCCGGATTGCTCCTTGTACGCCGCGCCGGCTTTTTGAATGACTTTTTTCATCTTTTCCGCTGTAACATACGAGATCGGCGGGAAAAGCATGCACAAAATAGTCAAACGCCAATCATACCACAGCAGCATGCAGAGGTATGCTGTCAGCGCCACGCCGGTGTCGAAAATCTCGGTCGTGAATTTGCGCATGCCCTCCACGCAGTCGTCTACGTCAAGAATGGCCTTCGTCATGATATTGCCTTCGCCTTCTTCGCGCAAACTTGCACGGCTTTTTTTCACAAGGCTGCCGTACAAAGTTTCTTTCATGCGCCGATTCACATTGTTTGCAAAGCGGCGTACGTAAAAGCGCTTCACGTAGCGTGAGATCTGCACGACCGCCGTGACGACCGCAAAGCGGATGACGAGCATCAGCATGCCGGAAAACTGTCCGGTGCCGTTTAAAATCTCTACAAGGTACCCGGTCATCGTGCCCTCAAACCACGGTCCGGTCAAAAGTCCGATGTTGTAGATCAGGCCGGAGACTGTGACAATCAGCAGTGCTCTCCACTCTGCCTTAAAGTAAGAGAGGACACGATTCGGTTGAAACTCCGCAGACTTCCTATTTGTCTTCATTCTGAGCCTCTTTCTCTTTTACGCGCTGTGCGACATGCAGAAAACCTGCGCGGCGTTCTTCCTTGGATTTTAAATAGAGGGTGTTCAGTATTTTGCAGAACACCTCTTTTTCGTCGTCAGGCAGGCCGTCGAGCAGCCACTCGTAAAACAAACCCTCAATTTCCGCCTTGGAGTTGCGGAGCGCTTCGGCTTTTTCAGTGGGGTAGAGCAGCTGACTTCTGCCGTCCAGAGGATTCGGCTCGCGGGTGAGGTAGCCCTTTTCCTCCAGCCGCGCCACGCGACGCGCCGTTGCGCCCTTGTCGATCTTCAGCGCTTCCCACATTTCTTTTTGTGTTGTGCCGGGATTATGCCGTACAAAGTGGATCACATCCATTTCCGCTGTGCCTATGCCGTCTTCTTTCATCGTCTGCACCGTAAACCGATTGGCTTCACGGGCGATCTTGGTTATCTTGCGCTCTGTGTTGTCCATAGAGCTGTGCCTCCGTTTCAGATAAAAGCGTTTAGTTGTATGTTCAACTAAAATAGAGGATAGCACAACTAAAACGCACTGTCAACTACATAAAGTAAACAAAACTTCTTGAGGATTAGTAATGCCTAACTCTTTTGCTGTAACGAAAGGCGAGCAGCCGGAGATTTCCGCTGTTCGCCCTTTGTGTTATTCGTCTTCTTTTGATTCTTTTTTCAGTTCTTCCGTGCGGGTGTTGTAGATCTCGGTGAACGTGTGCGTCACACCGCGTGATTTATATCCGACCATTGTGTCGAGACAAACGGAATGGATGCTGTTGAAAATATTCTTTTCTATATTCGGATTATCGCGTTTTAAGCGGCGCAATAAAAGCTTTGTTTCCTGCCGCTTAGAGACGCTTACGTCATTGTCACACGTTGCGCAGTTTTCCGTAAAGCGGCATGCACACTGGATAAACTCCAAATCGTTGTATCTTTTCCATGATAAAATGTCGTCTTCGTGGATGCAATACATGGGGCGAATGAGCTCCATACCTTCAAAATTCTGGCTGTGCAGCTTTGGTGGCATCGCCTGTAATTGCGCACCGTAAAACATGCTCATCACAGTGGTTTCCACAACGTCACTGAAATGATGTCCAAGTGCGATCTTGTTGCAGCCGAGCGACTTCGCTTTGCTGTATAAATGTCCGCGGCGCATTTTTGCACACAAATAGCACGGGTTCTTTTCGGTGTTGTTTGCCACGGAAAAAATATCGGTCTCAAAAATCGTGATCGGAATGTGCAGTAATGCCGCATTGCTTTCGATTTTCTTGCGGTTCAGCTCATTGTAGCCCGGGTCCATCACAAGGTACACAAGCTCAAACGGAACTTCGCTGTATTTTTGCAACTCCTGCAAAAGCTTTGCCATCAGCATGGAATCCTTGCCGCCGGAGATGCACACCGCAATCTTGTCGTTTTCCTGAATGAGCTCGTAACGCTTTACCGCAGCGATGAACGGCACCCAGATCGACTTGCGGAATTTCTTTTGTATACTGCGCTCAACGCGCTGGTAGGGTTCAAGTTCTCTTTCCATTTTATGTAAACTCCAAATATAGCTTGTTGAAGATTCTCTCAAATTCATCGAGTTTATCCTCGGTCATCGGATGGCTTAAACGGATGCGCCAAGAGTTCAGCGCATTTTACGGTCGCAGCTCGCGGCATACACCGCGCGGAAGGGGGGGCTCCACGGAGCAGGCGTACTTGCGGCGTAATCCAAGTAGATTATGCGCCGATGCCGCGGCCTTTGAAGCCGGTCAGATCTTTGATGACTTCGCCCGCGATGATGAGTCCCACAACGGACGGCACAAAAGCGTTGCTGCCCGGCACCTGACGGCGCTGCGTGCACTTTCTCTCGGTGCCCGGCGGGCAGATACAGTGCGTGCGGCAGCTTATGGCCATGTCGTCCACGGGTGTGATGGGCAGCTCTTTGGAGTAAACCACTTTCAGCTTGCGCACGCCGCGCTTTTTCAGTTCGTTGCGCATAACCTTTGCCAGCGGACAAACGGAGGTCTTGTATAAGTCTGTCACTTCAAACGCGGTCGGGTCTACCTTGTTGCCGGCACCCATGGAGCAGATGATCGGCGTTTTCGCCGCTTTTGCGTTCATCACAAGCGCAATCTTGCCTGTCACCGTGTCAATGGCGTCCACAATATAATCGTAGTGTTTAAAATCAAACTGGTCGGCCGTTTCGGGCGTGTAGAATGTCTTGTATGTGCGCACCACGGCGTCCGGGTTGATGTCTTTAATGCGCTCGGCCGCAACATCCACCTTGTACTGACCGACCGTCTTGCGCGTCGCGTAGATTTGGCGGTTGATGTTTGTCAGGCAGACCTTGTCGTCGTCGATGAGGTCGAGCGAGCCCACACCGCTGCGCGCAAGCGCCTCTACCGTGTAGCCGCCCACGCCGCCGATACCGAAAACGGCTACGCGCGCATCCTTCAGCATCTCCATGGCGTCACGGCCATAGATCAGCTCCGTTCTGGAAAATTGGTTCAACATATTTCTTCGCTCCTTAGCGTTTGTCTTTATATCGCCTATAAATTCAGTATGCTTTGTAAAGTATACAAAACTTAAACGGGAAAGTCAAGATAATACCGATTATACCGCATCTGCCGTTTCCATGCAATACCGCTTCCTTTTTTAGAACAGGTGTGCTATACTGTAAACCCAAGATTAAAAGAGTGGGAAAAGGGGATAGTATGGAACAAAACGAAATTTACGCTGCGCTGCCGGGAGTTTTGCTGCCGTGGTACGAGAAAAATGCGCGCGACCTGCCTTGGCGGCACACGAAGGAGCCGTACCGCGTGTGGGTTTCGGAGATCATGCTCCAGCAAACGCGTGTGGAAGCCGTCATCGGGTATTACGAGCGCTTTATGGAAGCGTTTCCCACAGTACAGGCACTTGCAGAAGCCGACGAAGCCCGCGTGTTAAAGCTTTGGGAAGGACTCGGCTATTACTCCCGCGCACGAAATTTGCAGAAAACGGCAAAGCTCCTCACCGAAACGCAAAACGGTGCTTTTCCCGATACCGCCGAAGCGCTCGAAAAGCTGCCGGGCATCGGCGCGTATACGGCGGGCGCAGTGGCGTCCATTTGCTTTGAGCAGCCCGCGGCGGCTGTGGATGGCAACGTGCTGCGCATAATCATGCGCATGACGGCGGACGACCGCCCGATCGACCTGCCGCAGGTAAAAAAAGAGATAGGGGAGGCGCTTTGCAAGGTCTACCCGAAAGGGCACTGCGGCGCGTTCACGCAGGCGCTCATGGAGCTTGGCGCGTGTGTCTGTACGCCGAAAAGCCCCAAGTGCGAAGTCTGCCCCACGCAGAGCTTTTGCCATGCATATAAAGCCGGAAACGTCACAAAATACCCCGTAAAACGTCCGAAAGCCGCAAAGAAAACAGAAGAGCGTACCGTGCTTTTGCTCGAATGCAACGGCAGATTCGCCGTGGAAAAGCGAAGCGAGACGGGTTTGCTCGCCGGGTTATGGCAGTTCCCGAATGTACCTCAAAAGCTCGATGCCCAAACCGCCGTGCAAACAGCGCAGAGCTTTCACACCGACCCGAAGGAGCTGATGCTCGAAACGCACAAGACGCACATTTTCACACATATTCGCTGGGAGATGACCGGCTATGTGATCCGCTGCAACGCGATGTCCGAAGCGTTTACGTGGGCAAGCCTTGCGGAACTTGAGCGTGATTTCGCATTGCCTACCGCCTTTCGGCAATTTTCAGACGAGCTGAAAACACTATAAATAAACAGCAAACAGCCCGCAGCAGGAAAACCCAAGCTGCGGGCTGTGCTTTTATGCGATTTTAGTCGTCCAAAATGCCGTGCATCGGGTTGTTTTTCATCGGCGCGGTGCGCGTGTAATGCGTCGTCAGCGGGATGAATTTGCCCTCGCGACTGGATTTTTCAAAGCTCGTCAAAATCTCCAGCACATGATACTGCTGCTGGCAGTTCGCGCGGAAATCGCGGCCGGTGCGCAGCGCCTTGCACATGTCGCTGAGACCGAGCGCACGGGAGTTCACGTTGTAGTCGAACAGCAGAGGAATCTCCTTGTAGCCGGCGTAAGCGGGCAGATTGCCTGTGCGCAGGCCGGGATCGGAGTGCGTTGCTTCCACGTCTTCGGGGCGCATCAAAAGTACCGGGCCGCCGAACGTGTTCGGATCCGGCACGATCATCGTGCCCTTCGTGCCGTAAATTTCAAAGCGTGCGTAGTTCTGCGAGGGATAGTACACATCAAACGTCGTGAACACCTGCGCAATGGCGCCGTTCGCGAACGTGATGTTGCCGGTGAGGTACGTATCGGCCTCCACGTCGATTTTTTGGCCGTAGTGCGGCTCGGAGGTGATCAGACGCTCTTTAAACGACTTTTTCGTCACAGCCGTTACACCGACTGCCTCGCCGATGAGCTGCACGAGCGCCGTCACGTAATACGGGCCCATGTCCATCATTGGACCGCCGCCTCTTTTATAGAGGAAATCCGGGTCCGGGTGCCATGTCTCGGGACCGTGCTGAATCATTGCGCATGTCGCACCGATGACATCGCCGATCAGCCCGTCATCAATAACCTTGCGCGCGGTCTGGATGCCTGCGCCCATGAACGTATCCGGTGCGCCGCCCATGAGGAGATTTTTCTCCTTTGCGAGCGCCATCAGCTCTGTGCCTTCCTTCATGTCTGCCGCAAGCGGCTTTTCGGAGAACACATGCTTGCCGTGCTCCAGCGCGGCTTTCGTCACGCCATAGTGCTCATACGGGCGGGTGAGGTTCAGAACAACCTCCACTTCGGGATCGTTGAACGCTTCATACATATCCTTATAAATTTTCGGCACGGGGGCTTTTGCGCCTGCTTCGATGTATTCCTTCACCGTCTGCACACCTTTTTCCGCGCGCTCCGGGATGAGGTCGCATACGCCGACGAGCTCCACCTCTTTAAATACGTTCGTGATGTTTTTAAGGTAAATGCCGCTGATCTTGCCGACGCCGATCATCGCGACCTTTACGGGATTTGCGTTTGTCATAAAATTCACTCCTAAATAAACTTAAATGTCCAGCACGTCTCGAATGTAAATTCTGGAAACCTCTGCCGAATGGAAGTTGCCGACCTCCGGGCGGTCGAGTTCCACGCACAAAATGCCGTTGTAGCCGATCTCCTCAAGCGCCGCTTTCACAGCAGGGAAGTCGATGGTGCCATGGCCGAGCGCGCGGAATGTGCCCATTTTGTCTGCACCCTCTGCGGTCTTCAAAGCGTAGGTGTCTACGTCTTTGAGGTGCATATACGCAAGGCGTGGGCCGACCTTCTTGATGAGCTCGACGGGGGACATGCCCGCAAGCGTTGTGTGTGCCGTATCGATGCAGAACGAAACGTAGCGCGGATCGGTGTGTGCCATCAAATAATCAATGTCGCTTTCCCAGAACACGCATGTGCCGTAGTGCGGGTGGAAACACAGCGTCACGCCCTTTTCCTTTGCGTAAGCGCCGAGCGTGTCCGCAATGGCGCAGATTTTATCGAGCACCTCGGGGTTTGTCGGGCGCTCCAGCGGACCGCCGTCACCGAAATACCCGCCGTGCTGGCAGTTGTACCACTTGCCGCCGATGGCTGCGAGAAAATCGATTTGCTTTTTTCCGACTGCAATGTTTTCTTCCACATCGGTGCCAAAGTGACCGTACAGGTTCACAAGCTCCACGCCGCAGCGCTTTTCCATCTCGATGAGCTCGTTCGGGTCTTCAAAATAATCGCCGATAAAGGCGAAGTTTTCCACATAGTCATAGCCGAGGAACTTGCATTCCTTAAAAGACTGCTCCAATTGCTTTTTGGCGGTCTCAGCGTCCTTGGCGGTCAGCCAAGTCCAACCGGTATAGGCTGCTTTCATTCTATATGTACCTCCGTTTTATTCATCCAGAATGCCGTGCATCGGGTTGTTCTGCATCGGTGCCGTGCGCGTGTAGTGTGTTTTCAGCGGGATATATCTGCCCTCGCGACTGGATTTTTCAAAGCTCGTCAAAATCTCCAGCACATGGTGCTGCTGTTGGTAGTTCGCGCGGAAATCGCGGCCGGTGCGCAACGCCTTGCACATGTCGCTGAGACCCAGTGCACGGGAGTTTTCATTGTAGTCGAACAGCAGCGGCACTTCTTTGTAGCCGGTGTAATACTGCGGCGCGTTGTGTGCTATCAAGCCGGGGTCGATTGCCTGCCCGTTTACCTGATCCTCCGGGCGGTACACGAGCACCGGGCCGCCGAACGTGTTCGGGTCCGGCACGCAGATGGTGCCCCTTGTGCCGTACAGCTCAAAGCGGCACTGTGCGCCGGGTGCGTAATGCACATCAAATGTTGTGCAAATCTGCGCCACCGCGCCGTTTGCAAACGCAATGCTGCCCGTCAGATGCGTGTCGATATCGACGTCGATTTTCTCGCCGTAGTGCGGCTCGGACGTGATGATGCGCTCCGGGAACGTCTTTTTCGTCATGCCGATGACGCCCTTCGCTTCGCCGATGAGCTGCACGAGCGCCGTCACGTAATACGGACCCATGTCCATCATCGGGCCGCCTGCGCGCTTATAATAGAACTCCGGGTCCGGGTGCCATGTCTCGTGGCCATGGCAGATCATCGCGCAGTTCGCCGCAACAATGTCGCCGATGTACCCGTCATCGACAAGCTTGCGCACGGTCTGAATGCCCGCGCCCATGAACGTATCCGGCGCGCCGCCCATCAAAAGGCCCTTTTCTTCAGCGAGGGCGACAAGCTCGTCGCCTTCTTCCATGTCCGCCGCAAGCGGCTTTTCGGAGAACACATGCTTGCCGTGCTCCAGCGCGGCTTTCGTCACGCCATAGTGCTCATACGGGCGGGTGAGGTTCAGAACAACCTCCACTTCGGGATCGTTGAACGCTTCATACATATCCTTATAAATTTTCGGCACGGGGGCTTTTGCGCCTGCTTCAATATATTCCTTCACCGTCTGCACGCCTTTTTCCGCGCGCTCCGGGATAAGGTCGCATACGCCGACGAGCTCCACCTCTTTAAACACCGTCGTGATGTTTTTAAGGTAAATGCCGCTGATGGCACCGACGCCGATCATTGCAACTTTGACCAAATTCAATTCCTCCCTGATAAAAGTAAATCGCCGCCACTCGGCAATTCACGCGTCCATTTTCATGTATATTATACACGTTTCGCATAAAATAGCAAGACGTTTTGCTTAAGTTTCGGGCAAATTTGCATGCAAGGCAAAAAACGGCGGATTATCTTGCTTTTTTGCATTTCCTGTGCTATACTGTACTGCGAAAACTGAATGAAAACACAGGTGCCTTTCGTGTGCTTTTAAAAGCACATAGAAAAGGGTAAAAGGGAAGCGGGTGCAAATCCCGCACGATCTCGTCACCGTGATAAGGGAGTTTGCCGCCATGGCGTTTTGCCGGTCACTGAGCATAGCTTGGGAAGGCGGCGGCAGATGACGATCTTTCAGCCGGGAAACCTGCCTGTGTGTTGGTACGGGAGTGTCACACTCCAAATCACGAGGAATTGGTTGTACCGAAAATGCTCTGACTATATGCCGGGGTCTTTTTGTGTTGCCGTTCTATACACTTTGTACGTTTCGGCAGCACAAAGGACCTCGGCTTTTCTCATGGGCTTTATGGTGTATTTGAAAGAAAATTCATATATACCTTAGTTTCCTGTACCCTTCTTTCAGTGAAAATACAATAAGGGTTGATATTGACCACGGAAAGGAAGCACACCCATGAGTAAGCTTACATGGAAAAAGACCGCTGCACTGGTAATGACAGTTACAATGCTCACGACCGCTGCCGCAGGCTGCGGTAATAACGCGTCTTCGAGCGCATCTTCTGAGGAGAGCAGCACTTCTTCCACAGTTGAAAGCAGCGAGAGCTCCTCAGAGGAAAGCAGCGCGGCGAGCGCAACCGAGGAGGAAACAGACGAAATGGCAGCGAAGAATGTTGCGGATCTCATCGACGCAATCTATGTGCAGGAGCGCAATGACAATACCGATGAAGAATGCAAAGCAGCAAAAGAAGCTTGGGACGCGCTGACCGATGCGCAGAAGGAGCTTGTGGAAGGCGATAACGCCGACCCGGATTATTTCGGCCGCGATACGGGTGACGCCGCGAAAGACGACCCGCGCAACGAAGACGAAATCGGCGAAAACGAGCTGCTCGTTGTCAGCTTCGGTACGTCCTTCAACGACAGTCGCGTAAAGGATATCAAGGGCATTGAGGACGCTCTGCAGGAAGCTTACCCGGATTGGTCTGTCCGCCGCGCGTTCACCGCTCAGATTATCATCAACCCCGTGCAGGCGCGCGACGATGAGAAGATTGACAACATGCAGCAGGCGCTTGACCGTGCTGTCGCAAACGGCGTCAAGAACCTCGTTGTGCAGCCGACGCATCTCATGCACGGCGCAGAGTACGACGAGATGAACGAGTTGCTTGACCGGTATAAGGATAAGTTTGAGAGCATCGCTGTTGCAGAGCCGCTGCTCGGCGAAGTGGGCGACGATGCGACTGTTATCAATGAGGATAAGGAAGCTGTTGCAAAGGCCATCACAGCTGAAGCTGTGAAAACCGCCGGTTATGATGACGTTGCTGCCGCTGCAGAAGACGGTACCGCATTCGTCTTTATGGGCCACGGTACGGCGCATGTTGCAAAGGTCAGCTACAGCCAGATGCAGACCACCATGGAAACACTCGGCTACACGAACGTATTTGTCGGCACCGTTGAGGGTGAGCCGGAAGACACCTCCTGCGAAGCCGTTATCGAAAAGGTAAAGGAAGCAGGCTTTACGAAGGTTGTGCTCCGTCCGCTGATGGTCGTTGCAGGTGACCATGCCAACAACGATATGGCTGGCGACGATGAGGATTCCTGGTTGAGCCGGTTCAAGGCTGCGGACTGCTTCGACAGCGTTGATACGCAGATTGCGGGTCTCGGTGAGATTGGGGATATTCAGCAGATCTACATCGACCACGCGCAGGCAGCGATCGATTCCCTGAATGGCTAATCCGTAAACACAGCGCCCGGAGAGAATCGCTCTTCGGGCGCTTATGTTTATAGATTGTTTTTAAAATAAAGAAGAGGTATAACAAAATGAAAAAGAAGCAGATTACAGCCCTTTTGCTCTCGGTGTTCCTGATCTTCGGGTGCAGCGCGTGCGCAGGCAATACGAATGAAAGCAGTGCGTCTTCCGAAACTTCCGTTTCAAGCGCAGAGCCCACCCCCACCGAAGAGCCGGACGTTGTGCCGGAAGACGGCATGTACACGGCAGAGTTCAAAACGGACAGTTCTATGTTTCAGGCGAACGAAACTTGCGAGGGCATGGGTACGCTGACAGTTGAAAACGGCGAGATGACGTTCCACGTCAGCCTGCGTTCTAAGAAGATCTTAAATCTGTACCTCGGTACGGCAGAGGACGCAAAGCAGAACGAAAGCGAATGGCTTCAGCCGACCACCGATACCGTCACCTATAAAGACGGCACATCGGAAGAAGTCTACGGCTTTGACATCCCGCTGAAAAGTGTCGATAAAGATTTTGAACTTGCGCTCATCGGCACGAAGGGCACGTGGTACGACCACAAGGTCAGCGTGCGTAACCCGCAGCCGATCGTTGAGGACACCGCAAGCGACGCAGAGACCGAAGTGCCGGAGGACGGCACGTATACGTGCAACGTCACGCTTGAGGGCGGTTCCGGCCGTGCAACAATCGAGAGCCCCACGGAGCTCACCGTTGCGGACGGCAAAATGACCGCGGAGATCACATGGAGCAGCCCAAACTACGATTATATGATCGTGGACGGCGAAAAGTATCTGCCCGTCAATACCGAAGGCAACTCCGTGTTTGAAATTCCCGTCGCCGCACTCGATACCGCACTCGCCGTTACGGCAGATACCACCGCCATGAGCACTCCGCACGAGATCGAATACACCCTGACGTTTGACAGCGCGTCTCTTACCGCATGAGACGGCTTACAGCGCTTTTAGCGGCGCTTTTGCTTCTGGCTTTCACGGGCTGCGCAGCAAACCCGGCACAGCCTGAGAGTACATCAAGCCCAGCGCAGGCCGATGAAACGCAAGCAGATTTTCAAGTCGAAAGCGCCTATCCGCTCGAATACGCAAAAGAGTTCACCGTGGACGAGTGCACCGGCGGTACAAGGCTCATCACCATTCAGAATGCCCGCTACCTCGTCGTGCCGGAAAACAGTACCGTGCCGAACGGTCTTTCGGAAGACATCACCGTTTTGCAGAAACCGCTTGAAAATGTCTATCTCGTCTCCACGTCTGCGATGGACCCGATCCTGAAGCTCGATGCACGAAGCGCCGTCACGCTTTCCGGCACGAGTGCCGAAAACTGGTATCTGCCGGAAGCGAAAGAAGCCATGGAAAACGGTGAAATTTTCTACGCGGGTAAGTACAGCGCGCCGGATTACGAGCGCATCGTGTCTGCAAACTGCGGCCTCGCGATTGAAAACACAATGATCTACCATACGCCGGAAGTGAAAGAGCAGCTTGAAAAGTTTGGCATTCCCGTGCTTGTTGAGCGCTCCAGCTATGAATCCGACCCCTTGGCACGCATGGAGTGGGTGAAGCTCTATGGCATTTTGTTTGATAAAGAGGCGGAAGCCGAAACGTTCTTCAACGAGCAGGTTCAGCGCATCCGGCCGCTTTTGGAGCAGGATACCACAGACAAAACGGCAGCATTTTTCTCTGTGACGTCGAATAACCTTGTCACGGTGCGTAAATCGAACGATTACGTTGCGAAGATGATTGGCATGGCGGGCGGCAAATACGTTTTTTCCGATCTTTCCGATAACGGCAATAACCTCGCAACGATTAATCTTTCGCTCGAGGAGTTCTACGCCGGCGCGAAAGACGCTGACGTTTTAATCTACAACAGTACCATCGAGGGCGAGATTAAAACAACCGAGCAGCTCTTATCAAAATGTCCCATGCTGGCAGATTTCAAAGCCGTGCAGAACGGCAACGTCTGGTGTACCACGCAAAGCCTGTTTCAGGAAAGCATGGAGCTGCCCGATTTGATTTTGGACATGAACCGCGTGTTCACGGCGGAAAGCCCGAATGCGGTCAACGAAGATGAACTGAAATTTCTGACACATGTAAGCTGAGGAAACCATGAAACTAAACGGCACAAAGCGTCTGACAATTTCATATCTTGCGCTCACGGCTGCATTGTTCGCGCTGTTTATGCTGAACATTTTCTGCGGCAGCACGGCCCTTTCGCCGAAGGACATTTTAAGCACGCTTTTCAGCGCGGGGAATAACGCACTCGCGCAAAAGATCATATTTGGTTTACGCCTGCCGCGCGCCGTCATGGTCGTTTTGCTCGGTGCGGCGCTGTCCGTTGCGGGTTATTTATTGCAGACTTTTTTTGCAAACCCTATCGCCGGGCCGTTCGTTATGGGTGTTTCCGGCGGCGCAAAGCTCGCCGTTGCACTCACGATGGTCGTGCTTTTAAATCACGGTTTGTTCACAAGCTCACTCACGCTGATTTTAGCTTCATTTGTCGGTGCCATGGTCGCTATGGGCTTCGTCTTGGCCGTTTCACAGCGCGTAAAGCGCGCAGGCGTGCTCGTTATCTGTGGCGTGATGATTAGCTATATCTGTTCGGCTGTCACGGACGTTGTTGTTGCATTTGCGCAGGATTCCAACATCGTGAATCTACACAACTGGTCGATGGGCAGCTTTTCCGGCATGACGTGGGAGAATGTCCTCACGGCGGCTTTAATTGTGCTGCCATGCCTTGCGCTTTCGTTTATGCTTTCCAAACCGATGGCGGCGTACCAAATGGGTGAAGCCTATGCGCAGAGTGTCGGCGTTTCCGTGCGTCCGTTCTCAGTTACACTTGTGTTGTTATCCAGCCTGCTCGCGGCATGCGTCACGGCATTTGCGGGGCCGATCTCCTTTGTCGGCATCGCGGTGCCGCATCTCGTAAAGCGCACACTCCGCAGTGCAAAGCCTTTGCACGTGCTGCCGGGGTGCGTTTTAGGCGGTGCAGCATTTTGCCTTTTGTGTGACCTCATCGCGCGCAGTATATTTGCGCCGACGGAGCTTTCCGTCAGCTCCGTCACGGCGATTTTCGGCGCACCGGTGGTCATTTTGCTGCTTGTGCGCAAACAGAGAAGGGAGGCGGCAGCATGAGCTATTGTGAAGCGAACGACCTTGCGGTCGGCTACAATTCGCCGCTTTTGGAGCATATAAAATTCGCCGCCGAGCGCGGACAAATTTTGACGCTTATCGGCCCGAACGGCGCGGGTAAATCGACCCTGATGAAAACGCTTGCCGCGCAGCTTGCGCCGCAGGGTGGGACCGTTTTGCTCGATGGGCAGTCCCTTTCGGTATACGCACCGAATGCCCGCGCGCGCAAAATGGCGCTGATGGTGCCGCACACGAACCGCACAGAGCTCACGACCTGCTTTGATGTCGCCGCAGCCGGGCGTTACCCGTATACCGGTCGTCTCGGAATCCTTTCCGAAGAAGATAAAAAGCAGGTTTTCGACGCGCTGCATCTCGTAAATGCAGCCGATATTGCCGACCGCGATTTTGATAAGATCAGCGACGGTCAGCGCCAGCGTGTCCTTTTGGCACGGGCAGTCTGTCAGAAGCCGGAAATTCTGTTTTTGGACGAACCGACGTCGTTTCTCGATGTTAAAGGTAAAGCGGAGCTCATGACGATCCTGCGCCACCTCGCAAAAGAGAAGAACACCGCAATTATCCTGAGCCTGCACGAGCTTGACCTCGCGCAGAAGCTCTCCGATGCCGTTGTCTGCGTTTCGCTGGACAGTGTCTCGGACATCATGACCGTAAAAGACGCGTTTCAAAAAGAGAACATACAAAAGCTATATAAAATGTCCGATGAAGAATACACGTTTCTGTTTGGTAAAAAGGAGCCGCCAAAGTTTGAGCACTACATTCGCAGCGGACAAAAATTATTGCGCTGCGGCTACACAACGGGCACGTGCGCGGCACTCGGTGCCGCCGGTGCGGCGCGACTGCTTTTCACCGGCAAGGCCCTGGAAACGGTCGGTCTGCGTACACCGAAAGGCATCGTTGTTGAGGTCGCGCCAATCTACTGTGAGAAGACCGAAACCGGCGCCGTATGCGCCATTCGCAAAGACGGAGGAGACGATATTGACGCCACGGACGGCCTGCCCGTCATCGCAAATGTGACGCTTTTGCCCAATGAACACGGCATCGTCAAAATCGACGGCGGCACGGGTGTTGGCCGTGTGACCAAGCCCGGGCTTGACCAGCCCGTCGGCGCGGCGGCCATCAACCACGTTCCGCGCGAGATGATCACCGAAGCCCTCTTAAAAGAAGCCAAAACATTTGAGTATAAAGGCGGTTTTTCCGTGCTTGTCTCCATCGAGGGTGGGGAAGAGGCCGCGAAAAAGACGTTCAATCCACACATCGGCGTTATCGGCGGACTTTCGGTGCTCGGCACCAGCGGCATCGTGGAACCGATGAGTCAGCAGGCAATCGTCGATACGATGCAGCTGGAAATTCATCAGGCTGCGCTCAAAAACGGTGCGCGCCGCCTGATTCTGACGCCCGGCAACTACGGCCTCGATTATCTGCGTGAAACCAACCTCACGCTCTTGGATATTCCCATCATAAAGTGCTCGAATTTTATCGGTGACGCGCTCGATGCCGCCGCAACAGAGCACTTTGAAGAAGTTTTACTCGTCGGGCACATCGGTAAGCTCGTGAAGGTCGCGGGCGGTATTATGAACACGCACTCCCGCATGGCGGACTGTCGCACGGAGCTTTTCTGCACGTATGCGGCGCTTGCGGGCGCGAAAAAAGAGGTGTGCGAAGCGCTGATGCAGGCGGCCACAACCGATGCCTGCCTTGATATTTTGGATCAAAACGGTCTGCGCGAGCCTGTCATGCACGGCCTGATAAACGCTGTACAGCTGCACCTCGAGCGCCGCGCAGCGGGTGCATTTCAAGTCGGCGCGGTGCTGTTTTCCAATCAAACCGGCCCCCTTGGGCAGACCGAAACCGCAGAAAAATTGCTGCAAAAGTGGAAGGAGTCGTAAACATGGTACATTTTGTCGGTGCCGGCCCAGGCGCGCCGGATCTCATCACGCAGCGTGGCGCGGCGCTCTTACAGACTGCCGACTGCATCATCTATGCCGGCAGCCTTGTCAACCCTGCACTTTTGGGGCTCGCTAAAGCAGATTGCACGATCTATAACAGCGCCAAAATGACGCTGGAAGATGTGATCTCCGTCATGCGCGAGAACGAAAAGAACAACAAAACAACAGTTCGTCTGCACACAGGTGACCCGTGCCTTTACGGCGCAATCCGCGAGCAAATGGATAGGCTTGATGCAGAAAGCCTTCCCTATGACGACACCCCCGGTGTCTCCAGCTTCTGCGGCGCGGCGGCAGCTTTAAACGCAGAATATACGTTGCCGTCTGTCAGTCAAACGGTTATCATCACGCGCATGGAAGGCCGCACGCCCGTGCCGGAAAAAGAAAAGCTGCAAAGCCTCGCCGCACACGGCGCGACCATGGTGATTTTCCTTTCAATCGGTTTGGTCAATCAGGTGCAGCAGGCGCTTTTGCAGGGTGCTTATACGGCTTCCACTCCCGTGGCAGTCGTCTACAAAGCCACGTGGCCGGAGGAAAGAATCGTGCGCTGCACTGTCGGTAATTTGGCCGAAAGCGTGCATAAAGCGGGCATCACCAAAACGACGCTTATTGTCGTCGGAGATTTTCTCGGCACACGATACGACCGCAGTAAGCTCTACGATCCCACATTCACGACGGAATATCGGAAAGGCAGCAAAGCATGAGCTGCGCATATATCGCTTTCACCGAAACCGGACTAAAACTCGCAGAAAGGCTGGCTTTTTCACATCCGGGCAGCATCAGTCGCGGCGGTAAAAACGGCGTGAAATTATCCGAGTGGACGGCCGAAAACTTTCAAAAATCCGATGCACTCATCTTCATCGGCGCTGTCGGCATCGCCGTGCGCGCCATTGCGCCGCATTGCAAAAGTAAGGCGACCGATCCTGCTGTGATTGTGCTCGATGAGCGCGGTCGGTTTTCCATTCCGATTTTGTCCGGTCACCTCGGCGGCGCAAATGACCTTGCCAAGAAACTCGCGAGCATCTGCGGCGCAGTGCCGGTCATCACGACCGCGACCGACATCGAAGGCGTGTTCGCCGTAGACGAGTGGGCGAAAGCGCAGAACTGCCACGTGCTCGAGCCTGGGCGTATCAAAACCGTCAGCAGCACACTGCTCGCCGGTAAAGTGGTTTATTATGATTCGCAGTGGAAAATCACAGGCACTCAACCTAAAAATGTTTTCCCGGCAGACGAGAACCATCAAGCCGATTTTTCCGTAACACTCTACCCGCAGAGTGATGCGCTGCACCTCGTTCCAAAAATCTGCGTGCTTGGCGTCGGCTGCAAACGCGGCACATCGGCTGAACATATCGAAGCAACATTTAAACAATTTTGCAAAAAAACAGGCTGTGCACCGCAAAGCATCTGTGCGTGTGCGAGCATAGACCTCAAAAAAGATGAACCGGGACTTTTGGAATTCTGTCAAAACCATGATTTTAACATCCGTTTTTATACAGCCGAGGAGCTCAAAAAAACGTCCGGTGAATTCACATCATCTTCATTTGTGCAGCAGATAACGGGCGTTGACAACGTCTGCGCCCGTGCGGCCGTACTGGCGTCGGGCGGCGAATTGGTGATCGAAAAGCATATATACAGCGGCGTGACGTTCGCCGTCGCCGCAAAACCCTTTACCCCGGATTGGAGCGTGTAAAATGAAGCGAAATCTCGTTTATGTCGTGGGCCTTGGCCCCGGCGACCCGCAGTTTTTGACCGCACAGGCGAAAACGGCGCTCGAAAACGCCGACGTACTATGCGGCTACACCGTCTACATCGATCTTATCCGCTCGTTTTATCCCCAAAAAGAGGTGCACGCAACGGGCATGACAAAGGAGATCGACCGTTGCCGCTGGGCGCTTGAGACCGCGCAAAGCGGCAAAACCGTGGCGCTTGTCTGTTCGGGAGATGCCGGCGTATACGGCATGGCGAGCCCGATTTTGGAACTTGCACCCAATTACCCGAGCGTCGAGATCGAGGTCATTCCGGGACTTACGGCGGCGCTCAGCGGCGGTGCGGTTTTGGGCGCACCGCTTGCGCATGATTTTTGCGTAGTTTCCCTTTCCGACCGACTCACCCCATGGGAAATGATTGAAAAGCGCCTTGCCTGCGCCGCCATGGGCGATTTCTGCGTGGCAATCTACAACCCGTCCTCGAAAGGTCGGCCCGATTATTTACAGCGTGCCGTCCGTATTTTGCTCCAGAACGGCAAATCGGAGGAGACCGTCTGCGGCATCGTACGCAACATTGGCAGAGAGAGGCAGCAAAGTGAGATCATAACGCTCCGCGAACTTGAAAACAAGCAGGTCGATATGTTCACGACTGTATATATAGGCAACAAAACAACAAAGAATATCGAAAGCAAAATGGTAACGCCAAGGGGGTATCGCACGGTATGAAAGCTGTGGTGTTCAGCGGAACGACAGAGGGCAGACAGTTTTCAAAAATTTTGGCAAACCTCGGCGTAGAAGTTCTTGTCAGTGTTGCAACAGAGATCGGTGCAGAAGAACAAGACGAGAATGAAAATATCACAATTCATGTAGGTAGATGCACTGCCGCAGAGATGACGAAACTTTTGCACGGCGCGTCAATCTGTGTGGACGCAACGCACCCCTATGCAACAGAAGCCACGCGCACCATTTGTGAAGCGTGTGAAACGACAGGCGTTGAGTACCATCGATTGCTCCGTACCGAAAGCGAATTGCCGAAGAACAGTATCGTGTTTGGAACGGCAGCAGAAGCGGCAGAATATCTCGAAAGTACTGCCGGGAATGTCTTGCTCACGACCGGTGCAAAGGAGTTGTCTGCTTTTAAAAATCTAGATATAAAGCGGATTTTTCCACGTGTGTTGCCCACACTCGACGGTATTCGCGCATGCGAAGCCCTCGACATTCCGCACCGCAACATCATCGCCATGCAAGGCCCGTTTTCACTTGACCTCAACCGCGTGATCCTTGAACAATTCAACATTCAATGGCTCGTTACAAAAGACGGCGGCGCAGTAGGCGGCTTTATGGAAAAAGCAAAAGCCTGCGAATACTGCGGTGCACGCCTCCTTGTACTGCGCCGCCCGCGGGAGAACGGGGAGACAGTTGAAAGTATCCTTGAAAGGTGTAGAGAATTGCTATGAAAATCACTTTAGTCGGCATGGGAGGCGGCACAGTCGACAGCGTAACAACGCAGGGAGCAGAAGCTTTGCATGAAGCCACACTCATCATCGGCGCAAAGCGTTTACTCGAAAACTTGCCGGATTTCTGTACACAAAATCGTATCGCAATGTATAAAATCGGTGAGATTTTATCAGTGCTTGAAACAACAAAAGAACAAAATATCACACTTGTATACAGCGGTGACACCGGGTTTTATTCCGGCGCCTCTGCACTGTGCCGCGTGCTCGATGAACGCCACATCGGATACACCGTGATTCCGGGCGTTTCCAGCGTACAGTTGCTTTCTGCTTCCATCCACGAACCGTGGCAGAACTGGAACCTCGTCTCCGCGCACGGCTGTGCATGTGACCCTGTTGCTGCGTGCAGCATGGGTAAGCCCACATTTTTCTTAACGGGCGGCGAAGTAACTCCCGCAGTGATCTGCGCGAAACTCACCGAAGCCGGGCTGGGAGACGTGCAGGCGGTTGTCGGTGAAAATCTCGGTACACCACAGCAAAAAATCAGTAAGAATACAGTGCGAAAAATATCTGAAAGTGTTTTTGCACCGCTATGTGTGCTTCTTGTAGAGTCGTGTGAAGTACCCGTGCAGCGTGTGCCGGGTTTGCCGGATAAAGTCTTCATCCGCGGCAAAACACCCATGACAAAGCAGGAGGTTCGCGCTGCGGCACTCGCAAAGCTTGCCATTAAACCGACCGATATTCTCTGGGACATCGGCGCGGGGACCGGCAGTGTCAGCATAGAAATGGCGCTTGCTGCGCCGCTCGGATACGTGTATGCCGTGGAGTGTGACGCAGCCGCCTGTTCGCTGATAAAACAAAACCGAGACAAATTTCATGTACATAATTTGACACTTGCAGAGGGCAAAGCGCCGGAAAAATTAACGGATCTTCCTGCACCGGATGCCGTGTTTATCGGCGGCAGTAAGGGCAATCTGCCCGAGATCATCGATGCTGTATTGACCGCAAATCCGAGTGCTCGCCTGTGTGTTTCCGCTATCGCGCTTGAAACGCTGCAAACGGCGCTTTCGTCTTTTGCAACCCACGGCATGACTGCGCAAATCACACAAATTTCCATAAGCCGCAGCAGTTCAGTCGGTAATTTGCATCTGATGAAGGCGAATAATCCCGTTTTTTTGATTGTGAGGGAATGACATGCTGCAAATGCTCATCGCCGCGCCGAACTCCGGCAGCGGCAAAACGACCGTCACCATTGCGCTGCTTGCGGCGCTTAAAGCCCGCGGCCTCAATCCCTGTGCGTTTAAATCCGGGCCCGATTATATTGATCCCATGTTTCACCGCAGTGTGCTCGGCGTTGAAAGTCACAATCTTGATTTATTTTTCTCAAAGCCGCAAATAGTACAAAATTTATACAACAAAAGCGCAGCCGATCACGGTGCTGCTATATGCGAAGGTGCTATGGGGTACTATGACGGTCTCGGCGGCACAAGCGACATCGCAAGTGCGTGGCGTTTAGCCGATACGTTGAATCTACCCGTCCTGCTTGTCCTGCGTCCGAAGGGTGCAAGCTTAACCCTTGCAGCGCAGGTACGCGGCTTAATGTCCTTCCGCACACCGCACCATATCGCCGGTATTATACTGAATGACTGTAAAGAAAATTTGTACCGTATTTTAGCACCGATGCTCGAAAAGGAGACAGGTGTGCCTGTTATCGGCTATCTGCCCCCAATGCCCAAAGCTGCGATCGAAAGTCGTCATCTGGGGCTTAAAACCGCCGGTGAGATTAAAAATCTGCAAAAGAAGATCACACTGTTGCATGTGACGATGGAAAAGACGGTCGATTTTGAAAAACTCTTTAGCGTCTTTGCGTGTCCGGCACCCAAAGTACCGAAAGAGGAATTTCCGGTTCCTAATGTGCGCATCGCCGTTGCAAGGGATGAAGCCTTTTGTTTTACATATACCGAAACGCTTGAAGCGTTCAAAGAAGCCGGCGCAGAACCTGTCTTTTTCAGCCCATTGCACGATAAAAGCTTGCCTCAAAATATCGGCGGGCTGTATCTGCCCGGCGGTTACCCGGAGCTTTGCGCAAAGGCACTCAGCGAAAATACCGAGATGCTTTTGCGCATCAAAACCGCAATTAAAAACAGTTTGCCGACTGTGGCAGAATGCGGCGGCTTTTTGTATTTAGGTCAAACACTTGAAGATGTAAACGGCGACAAATACCGTATGGCAGGCGTTCTGCCCGGCGAAGGCTTCAAGGTCGGCCACCTCGTGCGCTTCGGTTACGCGACGCTTACTGCGAAGGAGAACAGCATGCTGCTAAAAAAAGACGAGTTGCTTCCTGTGCACGAATTTCACCACTGGGATTCCACCGAAAACGGCATAGCGTGCACAGCGACAAAGCCGAACGGCCGTACATGGGACTGTGCTTTTGCAAACGAACATTTTTATGCGGGTTTTCCGCATTTATACTGGGCGGGCACGCCGCTGCCGCAGCGCTTTGCGGACGCTGCCCGCCGCTACATGAGGGACAAAATATGACGGAAACAGAACTTAAAAACCGGCTCAAAACAATCACGCAGCCGGATGAAGCCGCGCGCAAAGCCGCCCACGCGCATTGGGCGTCGCTTGCAAAGCCACTCGGCGGGCTTGGCGATCTCGAACCATTATTAGAAGATGTGGCTGCGCTTACAGGTGTGCCGCAGTTCGATTTTTCAAAGCGCGCGGTCTTGGTACTGTGCGCGGATAACGGCGTCATCGCACAAGGCATCAGCCAGTCCGGCAGCGACGTGACGCGCGCCGTTTTGCAGAATCTTGCGCAGCGCAAAACAAGCGTCTGCAAAATGGCGGAAACGGTGCACTGCGGTGTGATTCCCGTTGATATGGGCATCGCGGGAGCGCCCGTGGACGGTGTGAAAAATTGCCGTGTGCGTGCGGGTACGAATGATTTTACCGGCGGACCTGCTATGAACCGCGAGGACGCTTTACAAGCCATCGAGACCGGCATCGAGCTCGTCCGCGAGCAGAAAGCGCAGGGCATAAAGCTCCTCGCGACCGGCGAAATGGGCATCGGCAACACGACAACCTCTGCCGCCGTGAGCTGCGTTTTGCTCGGCCGTGCGCCCGAAGAAATGACCGGCCGCGGAGCGGGACTCTCCGATGACGGTCTGCGCCGCAAGATCGAGGTCATCTATCAAGGCATCGCGATCAATCATCCCGAAAAAACCGATGTGATCGGCGTGCTGTCGGCGCTCGGCGGCTTAGATATCGCCGGGCTGTGCGGCGTGTTTTTGGGCGGTGCTCTGGAGAATATCCCTGTCATTATCGACGGTTTCATCAGCAGTGTGGCGGCACTGTGTGCGGCACGGCTGTGCCCGACGGCGACTAAGGCCATGTTCGCAAGCCACGTTTCGGCGGAGCCCGCGGCGCGTATCGTTTTGGAAGCGCTCGGCAAAAAGCCGCTCGTCACGGCGAATATGCACCTCGGCGAGGGCACCGGCGCGGTCGCAAGCCTGCCGCTGTGGGACATGGCACTCGCGGTCTACGACAACTGTTATTCGTTCACGGAGGGCGGCATCGCGCCGTACACCCCGCAATGCTGACGCTCGTCATCGGCGGCGCAGCAAGCGGCAAAAGCGCCTATGCAGAAAGCTTGACCTTAAAGCTCCCGCTACCGCGTTACTACGTCGCCACCATGCAGGTATGGGATGAAGAGTGCGCCAAACGCGTCGAAAAGCACCGCGCCATGCGAAAAGAAAAACAGTTTGAAACGATTGAATCACCTATCAGTATTGATAAAATCAGAATACCAAATCGCGGAATAGTTCTGCTAGAAGACCTCGGCAACCTGACCGCAAACGAGCTGTACGATCCGAAAGGTGCGGGGGTCAATACCGCAGAAGCCGTTCTGTATGGCGTTGAAATACTACATAAACAATGCGAACATCTGATTGTTGTCGGCAACGAGGTGTTCAGCGGCGGTGCAGAGTATGCCGACGAAACAGATCTGTACCTCAAAGCGCTGGCGCAGATCCAAAACGGCATCGCCGCCCGCGCGGATCACGTCTGCCGCGTAGTGTGCGGTATCCCGGTTTATTACAAAGGAGGGGGAAAGGTATGACGATTTTGCAGACGATTGCCGTGGCGTTCGCTATGTTTTCGGCGATTCCAATGCCACAGTTCGAATGGAGCCAAAAGAACATGCGATACGCGCTGTGCGCATTCCCGCTCATCGGTGCAGTGTGCGGCGGGTTGTGGTGCTTAGCCGGCGTCCTGCCTGTGCCGGAGCTCGTCCGCGCAGCAGGCTTTTGCCTTGTGCCTGTGCTCGTCACCGGCGGCATCCATCTGGATGGCTTCGCCGACACATGCGATGCGCTCTCAAGCTACGGTGATGCGGAAAAGAAGCTCGAAATTTTGAAAGATCCACACTGCGGTGCATTTGCAGTTATCCGATTATGCACATATTTCATATTGTATTTTGCGCTCTGTGCTTCGGTGAAATTTACGGTACGTTTCGGTGTGATCTGGATATTGGCACTCACCTTGGAACGTGCGTTTTCCGGTCTCGCCGTGGCATCATTTCCCATGGCGAAAAACACCGGTCTCGCGCATACGTTCTCGGAAGCCGCAAACCGCATAACGGTGCGCCGCGTCTTGATTATTTATACTGTCGTGCTCGGTGCTGCGATGATCGTGCTCGGCGGCTGGGCGGCAGTTTTGGCTGTTTTACTTGTCTTTCGGCGGTATTACGCAGTGTCGAAAAAGCAATTCGGCGGCATCACGGGCGACCTTGCCGGGTGGTTCCTGCAAAGGGCAGAGCTCGCCATGTTGGCAGCGCTCGCCGTGTGCCAGTGGGGAGGAATTTTGTAATGGTGTTCATCACAGGTCCGCTTTACAGCGGCAAGCGCACGTTCGCGCAAAAGCTCGGCGGTACATGCTGTTTTGAGGTGCAAAAGCAGGCCGAAACGACGGAAGACCTCGAAGCACTTGCTAAAATACTTTCTGAAAAATACGATATTATCACCGCAACGGAAGTCGGCGGCGGTGTTGTGCCCGTTGATGCCACAGAGCGCGCAAACCGCGAAAAAGCCGGCCGCTTGGCATGCCTGCTCGCCGCACGTGCCGATTGTGTTGTGCAGATGTTCTGCGGCATTCCGACCGTCTTGAAAGGGGAATTGCCCAAATGAAAATTTACCTTTTGCGCCACGGTGAAACCGCCTATAATGTGGATTACCGCTATCAGGGCGTGACGGACATTCCACTCTCACCGGCCGGGCTTGCGGCACTGAAGCAGGCGGACTTTTCGCCCAAAACCGTTTTTGTCACGCCGTTAAAGCGCACAAAACAGACAGCGGAGATTTTATTTCCGACTGCCGAGTATATCCCCGTAAACGACCTCGGCGAGATGAATTTCGGCGTATTTGAGGGACGTAACTATAAAGAGATGGAGCACGATTCCGCCTACCGCGCATGGGTGGATTCTAACTGCGAAAGCACCTGTCCCGGCGGCGAGTGCAAAGCGGATTTCAGCGAGCGTGTTTGCAAAGCATTTGAATCCCTGCTAAATCAATCTATTCAAAACAGTGAAGACATGCTCGTTATCGTTGCGCATGGCGGCACGCAGATGGCCGTCATGGAAAAGTACGCTGTGCCGCAGAAAAATTATTATGAATGGTGTGCGCCGACTGCCGGCGGCTATGTGCTCGATGCCCGCGATTGGCAGGAAAAGCACGTTTTGCATCTCATCGGGACCGTGCAGTACACAAAGGAGGCCACATGCTGATTTTCTTCGCCGTCCTCGGTGGATTCATTTTAGACGCAATCTTCGGCGACCCCCTGTGGCTGCCGCACCCGGTTGTATATATGGGGAAGGTTATCTCCTTTTTAGATCGAAGCTTGCGGAAAATTTTACCGAAAACACCGCGTGGCGAGCGTATCGGCGGCGCAATCACCGCATTCATCCTGCCTGTCGGCACATTCCTGCTTTCCGGCGCGGTGTGCTTCTTCTTTTATAAAATTCACTGGGTGTTCGGACTTTTGATTCAAATGTTCTGGTGCGCGCAGTCACTTGCCGCAAAGGGACTTGTGCAGGAGAGCCGCAACGTCTACAAGGAGCTCAAAAAGAACGACCTCCCCGCCGCGCGCAAGGCCGTCTCTCGCATTGTCGGGCGTGATACCGACGCGCTTTCCATGGAGGGCGTGACAAAAGCCGCTGTGGAGACCGTTGCCGAAAACGCCGGTGACGGCGTGATCGCGCCGCTTCTTTGCATGCTCATCGGCGGCGCACCACTTGCGCTGACCTACAAAGCCATCAACACGATGGACAGCATGCTCGGCTACAAAAATGAAAAGTACATAAACTTCGGGCGCGTGCCCGCAAAGCTTGACGATGCCGCAAACTACATTCCGAGTCGTATCGCGGCACTTTTGTGGGTGCTCGCGGCGAGGTTCACGGGAAACAGCGTCAAGGGCGCGTGGAAGATCTGGCGGCGCGACCGCCGAAATCATGCAAGCCCCAACAGCGCGCAGACGGAAAGTGCCTGCGCCGGTGCGCTCGGCGTGCAGCTCGCCGGGCCCGCATATTATTTCGGTGAATACTATGATAAGCCGACGATCGGCGACCCGCTGCGCCCGGTCATGCCGGAGGACATTTTGAAAGCCGACCGCATGATGTACGCAGAAAGCATTTTGGCACTCGTGCTCGGTCTGCTCGTTCGCGCGGCATTCGTCTTACTGTAAAGGGGGAGAGAATATGGAACTCACACACGGCGGCGACTGGGCGGGCTACCGCGCAAAATTCGGCCGCGATGCACTCGATTTTTCCGCGAATGTCAGCCCTCTCGGTTTGCCGGAGGGCGTTGCACTGGCAATCGTAAACGCACTGCCCACCGCAGACCGCTACCCCGACCCGCTTTGCAGAGAGCTGCGCCAAAAACTCTCCGCAAGCGAAAACGTACACGAAAACCAAATTCTTTGCGGCAACGGCGCGGCAGACCTCATTTTTCGGCTCGTGCTCGCGAAAAAGCCGCGCCGCACATTATTGCCCGCGCCGACTTTCGCAGAGTACGCGTCCGCACTCAAAACCGTCGGCTGTGAAGTCGAATATTTCTTTTTAAAAGAGGAAAACGATTTTGAAATCACCGAAGAGTTGCTCTCTGCTCTCCACGAAACCATCGATATGGTGTTCTTATGTCAACCAAACAACCCCACCGGGCAGATCGTTACGTCGGATTTTCTCGAAAAACTCCTGAAAAAATGCAGGGCATGTCATGCAACGCCCGTCATCGACGAGTGTTTCCTCGATTTTCTCCCGGAGCACGAAAGCCGGACTGCAAAGCACTTTTTAGCGCAGTTCCCCGAGCTTGTTATTCTGAAAGCTTTCACAAAATTATACGCCATGGCGGGCGTGCGGCTCGGTTATGTACTCAGCGGAGATGAAAAATTATTAGAAAATATGCGCGAAGCGGGGCAGCCGTGGGCAGTCTCGTCACTCGCACAGGCGGCAGGCGTCGCGGCGTTAGATGAAACCGAATACGCCGACCGCGTGCGAAGCTTAATCGCACGGGAGCGGCCCAGAATGATCGCGTCCCTGCGCTCGCTCGGCTTGCGCGTCTTGGACGGGCAGGCAAATTTCCTGTTATTCAAAGCGCCGGAAGATTTCGGCGAGCGACTAAAAGAAAAAGGCGCGGTCGTGCGCGGCTGTGCAAACTACCCGGGGCTCGATAACACCTGGTACCGCACCGCCGTGCGCACGCCGGAGGAAAACGAAAAGCTACTGAAAATCATGCGGGAGGTGCTGAAATGAGCGAAAATAAAAAAGCCAAGTGCATCATGGTGCAGGGCACGATGAGCGGCGCGGGCAAAAGTTTATTATGCGCGGCGCTGTGCCGCATTTTCGCGCAGGACGGTCTGCACACCGCACCGTTCAAAAGTCAAAATATGGCGCTGAACAGCTTCGTTACCCGTGACGGCTTAGAGATGGGCCGCGCACAGGTCGTACAGGCGCAGGCGGCGGGTGTGGAGCCGGACGTGCGCATGAACCCCATTTTGTTGAAGCCGAGCAGCGATGTCGGCAGTCAGGTCATCGTGAACGGCGAAGTGCGCGGCCAGATGAAAGCTTCGCAGTATTTCAAGATGAAAAAATCACTCATTCCCGATATTCTGCGCGCCTACAACAGCCTTGCAGAAGATTTTGACGTTATCGTCATCGAGGGCGCGGGCAGCCCGGCGGAGATCAACCTGAAAGCCGATGACATCGTGAACATGGGGCTCGCAAAGCTTGTCGATGCGCCCGTTCTGCTCGTCGGCGACATCGACCGCGGCGGTGTGTTCGCGCAGCTTTTCGGCACCGTAGAGCTGCTGGAGACGGACGAGCGCGACCGCATCAAGGGGCTTGTCATCAATAAATTCCGCGGTGACGTCGAAATTCTCCGCCCCGGCCTCTCCATGCTCGAAGACAAAACGCACCTGTCCGTTCTGGGCGTCGTGCCGTATCTGCGCGTCGATATCGAGGACGAAGACTCCCTTTCCGAGCGCCTTGAAAAAAAAGACGCCGTGCGTCCGCTGGATATCGCCGTCATTCGCCTGCCGCACATCTCAAATTTCACGGATTTCATGGTGCTCGAGCAGCACCCTTTAATGGATGTGCGCTACGTGCAAAACACCCGCGAGCTCGGTGCGCCCGACCTTGTGATTCTGCCCGGCACGAAAAACACGGTTGAGGATCTCCTCTGGCTGCGCCAGTCGGGACTCGAAGCCGTCATCTTAAAGCTCGCCGCGAAAGAGACGCCGGTGCTTGGCGTCTGCGGCGGTTACCAGATGCTTGGTGAGACGTTGCACGACCCGGATGGCTCCGAAAGCGGTCGCCCGCAAACGCTTCGCGGCTTGAATTTACTGCCGACCGAAACGACATTCTGCGCTGAAAAGCATCGCGCGCAGGTCACAGGCGAAGTCATCGCCGCGCCGTTTACAGGGGCGATGCTCACCGGTTACGAAATTCACACAGGCAATACGATCGTCCGCGGTGAGCCGTTCTGTACGCATGCGGACGGCACAAAAGAGGGCTGCACAAATCAAAACGTCTTCGGCACGTATCTGCACGGCCTCTTTGACAGCGGCGAGCTGACCGAAAAGCTTGCGGAATACCTCTGCGCCCGCAAGGGGATAGACCCCGCGGCCGCCGTGCCTGTTTCCATGGAGGAATACCGCCGCGAGCAGCTCGACATTTTAGCCGACGGCGTGCGGAACAGCCTCGATATGGATGCCGTGTACCGCGCCATGGGCATGGAAAACCCGAGGAGGTGCAAAGCATGATCCCGCAACATCATCTGCCCGCCGATATTGAGCGCACCAGCATGCAGATTATCGCAAAAGAGCTTGAAGAAAGGCATATCCGGATACCAAGGGAAAATCTTGCCGTCGTCAAGCGTGTTATTCACACCACGGCGGATTTCGAGTACGCCGAAACGCTGCATTTTACCGAAGATGCCGTGCAAAAAGCCATAGAAGCGCTGCATAACGGCGCCACGATTATCACCGATACGAATATGGCGCTCGCAGGTGTTTCCAAGCCGGGTCTCAAAAAGCTGAATGGGGAAGCCCTGTGCTTTATGGCAGACCCCGCAGTCGCCCAAAGCGCAAAAGAAAGCGGCACCACGCGCGCCGTCGCCGCCATGCACAAGGCTGCAAAAGAATACCCCGGCGCGATTTTGGCGGTCGGCAACGCGCCCACCGCGCTGTTCGCCATTGCCGAGGAGATCGAAAACGGTCTGCGCCCCGCGCTCGTCATCGGTGTGCCGGTCGGCTTTGTGAACGTCATCGAGAGCAAAGAAAATATTTTCGCCGTGTGTGAAAAGCACCATGTCCCCGCCATCGTCGCATTTGGGCGCAAGGGCGGCAGCACCATAGCCGCCGCCGTCTGCAATGCGCTCATATATTCCGCAGCCGAAATGCTTGACCCCACCGCCCGCGGTTGGAAATAATGCGGCCCCAAATTTTTTGTTGACACAATTTGTCGTTTATGATATACTCATATCGATTTTGAAAGACGAAGTGAGATGTAAGAGTTTTTCAAAGCAATTTTTACTTTTGGACCGCCCTTTTGGGCTAAGGCCATACGGACAGCCGGGTCCACTGCCGACCGGCAGCTTCGGCTGCCTTATTGACTGAGTTAAAAAGCTCAGATTTTATAAGATGGTTCCTTTGCAACCATGAAATTGCGCTAAAACGCAGACTTGTGAAACGTCAATAAGAGTAGTAAAAGTTTAATTGCTATATAGACTCTGAAACGCTCCGCTTTCCGGGATACCATGTTTTTATGTTCCGAGAACATGCGCCCCAAAAAATAAGCGATTCAAACGCAAGTTCTGCACTTACGTGCCGGGCTTGCGTTTTTTGTTTTGCAAAGGGCTTTGAACGGAGGGAAAAGATGAACGAAAATGTAAAACGCGCAAAGCTCGACCAGCGCCGCGCACCAATCCATGAAGCGCTCGAAAAATTCCGCAACATGCGCGTGGTGCCGTTTGATGTGCCGGGTCATAAGCGCGGCCGCGGCAACCCGGAGCTGGCCGCCTTCCTGGGGCAGCAGTGCGTCGGGTTGGATGTCAACAGTATGAAGCCGCTCGATAATCTCTGCCACCCGGTGTCGGTCATTCGGGAGGCGGAGGAGCTTGCCGCCGATGCGTTCGGCGCGGCACACGCATTTTTAATGGTGGGCGGCACCACAAGCTCCGTACAGAGCATGGTTCTCACCGCATGTAAGCGCGGCGATGAGATTATTCTGCCCCGCAACGTCCACCGCAGCGTTTTGAATGCTTTGGTGCTCTGCGGCGCGGTGCCGGTCTACGTCAACCCGGAGGTGGATCATCGCCTCGGTATTTCGCTCGGTATGAAGCGCGAGCAGGTGGCAAAAGCCATCCGCGAACACCCGAACGCCGTGGCGGTGCTCGTCAATAACCCCACATACTACGGCATTTGCAGCGACCTGCGCGCAATCGTACAAATGGCGCACGATGCCGGTATGCTGTGCCTCGCGGACGAAGCACACGGCACGCACTTTTATTTCGGCGGCGGCCTGCCGGTCTCCGCTATGGCGGCGGGTGCGGATATGGCGGCCGTTTCCATGCACAAAAGCGGCGGCAGCTTAACACAGTCGAGCTTATTGCTCATCGGCCCCAATGTCCACGCCGGTTATGTGCGGCAGATCATCAACCTCACCCAAACGACCTCGGGCAGCTATCTGCTCATGTCCAGTCTGGACATCTCCCGCCGCAATCTGGCACTGCGCGGCCGCAAAGTGTTCCATCAGGTCGCCGATATGGCAGAATACGCCCGCGAGGAGATCAACGCCGTCGGCGGCTACTACGCGTTTGGCAAAGAACTCTGCAACGGCAACTCCGTGTTCGATTTCGATACGACAAAGCTCAGCGTCCACACGCTCGACATCGGCCTTGCCGGCATCGAGGTCTACGACATTCTGCGCGACGAATACGATATTCAGATCGAGTTCGGCGACATCGGCAATATCCTTGCATACCTTTCCATCGGCGACCGCCCGCAGGAGGTGGAGCGCCTTGTCAGTGCTTTGGCCGAAATTAAGCGCCGGTACAGCACGGACGGCACCGGCCTTTTGAGCCAGGAGTACATCGACCCCGAGGTTGCCGCCAGTCCGCAGGAGGCGTTCTACGCACCGAAAAAGAGCCTGCCGCTCCGCGAGACGGAGGGTATGGTGTGCAGCGAGTTCGTCATGTGCTACCCGCCGGGCATTCCGATCTTGGCGCCGGGCGAACGCATCACGGCGGAGATCCTCGATTACATCGAATACGCCAAAGCCAAAGGCTGCAGCATGACCGGCCCGGAGGATCCCGATATCCTCCGCCTGAACGTGCTTGCATAAGGAGGAACAAAAATGGAAATGTGGTTTTCGGAATTTCACACGCCGGATGTCAAGCACAGCATCCGTGTGGACCGCCAGTTATATTCAAAGCAAAGCGCCTATCAGCGCATCGATATTTTTGAAACGCCGGAGTTCGGCCGCGTGCTGACGCTGGACGGCAATGTCATGCTCACGGAGCGCGATGAGTTTATCTACGACGAAATGATCACCCATGTGCCGATGTCCGTGCACCGCAATGCAAAGGACATTCTCGTCATCGGCGCAGGCGACGGCGGCGTTGTGCGCGAGCTGACCCGCTACGACCGCGTAGAGCGCATCGACCTCGTCGAGATGGACCCGCAGGTCATCGAGGCCTGCCGCGCCTACCTGCCGAGCAACGCCTGCCGCATGGACGACCGCCGTGTACATATCTACTACGAAAACGCGCTGAAGTTCATTCGCAAGTGTGAAGATGAGTACGACCTCATCATCGTCGATTCCTCCGACCCGTTCGGCCCGTCCGAGGGGCTTTTCACCCGCGAATTTTACGGAAGCTGCTATAATGCTCTGCGTGAGGACGGCATCATGGTCAACCAGCAGGGCAGCCCGTTCTATGCGGAGGATGCCACTGCCATGCAGCGCAGCCATCAGCGCATCGCAACGACGTTCCCCATCAGCAAGGTTTATCAGGCGCATATTCCCACCTTCGCCGCAGGCTACTGGCTTTTCGGCTTTGCCAGCAAGAAATATCACCCAATCAACGACCTTGACTCCAACCAGTGGAACGCGCTCAATATGCGCACGCGTTATTACACCACTCGTCTGCATGTCGGCGCATTTTATCTGCCGGCATTTTTGGAAGAAATGCTGCGGGAAGTGGAGGAGAAATAATGCTGCACCAGAATATTGAAACTTTCATCGGCTGCGAAAGCAGCTACGCGGATGCCGATATCGTTTTGTACGGCGCGCCGTTCGATTCTACCACAAGCTACCGCCCCGGCGCACGGTTCGGCCCCGCCGCCATGCGTCACGAAAGCTACGGCCTCGAGACATACAGCCCGTATCAGGATAAAGATTTAACCGACATAAAGGTGTTTGACAGCGGTGATATGGAGCTGTGCTTCGGTTCCAGCGAAAGCGCCCTCAAAGACATCGAGGCGCGCGCGGAAACGATCCTGCAAGACGGCAAATTCCCACTTTTGCTCGGCGGCGAGCATCTTGTCACGCTCGGCGCTGTTCGTGCGGCGGCGCATAAATATCCCGCTATGCACATCATTCACTTTGATGCCCACGCCGACCTGCGTCAGGATTACCTCGGCGCCGAATTAAGCCACGCCTGCGTGCTGCGCCGCTGCCACGACATTCTCGGCGACGGCCGCATTCACCAGTTCTGCATCCGCAGCGGCGACAGGGAAGAGTTCACGTTTGCGAAGACGCACACCGAAATGCATAAGTTCGATTTCTCGGGCCTTGAAGCGCTCACCGCAGAACTGTGCCGCACGCAGGTGCCGGTTTACCTCACCATCGATCTCGATTGCCTTGACCCCTCGTGCTTTCCCGGCACCGGCACACCGGAGGCGGGCGGCGTGACGTTCATGCAGCTTTTAAACGCCATTCTCACCGTGTCAAAAACGAACATCATCGGCGCAGATGTCAACGAGTTAGCCCCCATGCTGGATGCAAGCGGCGTTTCCACCGCCATGGCCTGCAAAGTCCTGCGCGAGCTCTTATTGGCCTTAAACGTATAAATTATCAAACTAAAAATATAAAAGGAGCATCATCATGAGCAAAGTTCTTGTTATCGGCTGCGGCGGCGTAGCCGGTGTCGCCATTTCCAAATGCTGCCAGGTCAGCGAAGTTTTCACCGAGCTGTGCATTGCAAGCCGCACAAAGAACAAGTGCGATGCACTTGCCGCAAAGCTTGCGCCCATCACCAAAACAAAAATCACCACGGCACAGGTCGATGCAGACGACGTGCAGCAGCTTTGTGACCTTATCCAAAGCTACAAGCCGGATCTCGTCATGAACATTGCCCTGCCGTATCAGGATCTCACCATTATGGATGCCTGCCTCGCCTGCGGCGTTAACTACATGGATACCGCAAACTACGAGCCGGAGAACACCGATGACCCCGAATGGCGCGCCATTTACGAAAAGCGCTGCAAGGAAGCGGGCTTCTCCGCCTATTTTGATTACAGCTGGCAGTGGGCATACAAAAAGAAGTTTGAAGAGGCCGGCCTCACCGCACTGCTCGGCTGCGGCTTTGACCCGGGCGTCACGCAGGCGTACTGCGCCTACGCTAAAAAGCACGAGTTCGATACCATCGATACCATCGATATTCTGGACTGCAACGGCGGCGATCATGGTTATGCGTTCGCGACAAACTTCAATCCGGAGATCAACCTGCGCGAGGTTTCTGCGCCCGGCAGCTATTGGGAAAACGGCCACTGGGTCGAAATCCCGGCTATGAGCATTAAGCGCGCGTATACCTTCGATCAGGTCGGCCAGAAGGACATGTATCTGCTGCACCACGAGGAGATCGAGTCCCTCGGCAAAAACCTGCCGGAAGTCAAGCGTATCCGTTTCTTCATGACGTTCGGCCAGAGCTACCTTGACCACATGCGCTGCCTCGAAGACGTCGGCATGCTTTCCACCACACCGATTCACTACAACGGTCAGGAGATTGTGCCAATCCAGTTCCTCAAAGCACTTTTGCCGGATCCCGCAAGCCTCGGCCCGCGCACAAAGGGCAAGACGAACATCGGCTGCATCTTCACCGGTAAAAAGGATGGCAAAGAGAAGACCTACTACATCTATAATGTCTGCGACCACCAGGAATGCTACCGCGAGGTCGGCAGTCAGGCCATCAGCTACACCACCGGCGTGCCGGCCATGTGCGGCGCGATGATGATGCTCACCGGCAAGTGGACAAAGCCCGGTGTCTACACCGTCGAGGAGTTTGACCCGGATCCGTTCCTCGACGCCCTTGATAAATACGGCCTGCCGCGCAGCGAAAACCACGATCCGGCTTTGGTGGACTGATGAACTTACTGGATACACGCCCACCGTTTGCGGGCATCAACGGCGAAATTCCGCCGGAATTCAAAACGCTGTCCACACCGTGCTACCTCATGGACGAGGCCGTCCTGCAGCATAACGCAGAGGTGCTCGGCGCGCTGCAAAAGCGCACGGGCTGCAAGGTGCTTTTGGCACAGAAGGCGTTCAGCAATTACAATCTTTATCCGATTTTCGCGCCGCATTTGATCGGTACGGAAGCGAGCGGCCTGTTTGAAGCGCGGCTCGGCGCTGAAGAAATGCCGGGCGGCGAGGTACATGTGTTTTGCGCCGCCTACCGTGAGGACGAAATGGACGAGCTGCTGCGCTATGCGGATCACATCGTGTTCAATTCGCCGCGACAGCTGCAAAAGTTCGCGCCCAAAGCAAAAGCTGCGGGCAAAAGCGTCGGTCTGCGCATCAACCCGGAGTGCTCTACGCAGGAGGGACACGAAATTTACGATCCCTGTGCGCCCGGCAGCCGCCTCGGCACCACCCGTGCGCAGTGGGATAAAGCCGTTCAAGAAGACGCGCATTTGCCCGAACTGCTCGACGGACTTCATTTTCACACGCTGTGCGAGCAGGATGCCGACGCACTGGAAACGACCTTAAACGCCGTTGCTTCAACGTTCGGCGATTTGCTGCCCAAAATGCAGTGGCTCAACTTCGGCGGCGGTCACCACATCACGCGTCCCGACTACGATATGGAAACGTTGGAGCGTTGCATCCGCCGCGCGCAGCAGGACTGGAATGTCACCGTGTATCTCGAGCCCGGAGAGGCCTGCGCGTTAAACGCCGGATACCTCCTCAGCCGCGTGCTCGATGTCGTGCGAAACGGCGAGACGACCATCGCAATTCTCGATGCCAGCGCCGCCTGCCATATGCCGGATGTCATCGAAATGCCGTATCGCCCGCCGCTGCTCGGCGCCGGTGAGCCGGGGGAGAAGCCGTACACGGTGCGCCTTGCCGGCCCAACCTGCCTTGCAGGCGATGTCATCGGCGATTACAGCTTCAACGTCGTGCCCGCGGTCGGCGACCTGCTCGTCTTCGGTGATATGGCAATCTACACCACCTGCAAAAACAATACCTTTAACGGCATGCCCCTGCCCGGCATTTATTCCCGCACAGCGGGCGGCGATATCCGCAAGTTAGCGTCGTTCGGCTACAGAGATTTCAAATACAGGCTCGGCAGCCCGTAAACGCAACAGCAAACGAAAAAGCCGCAGTGCTTCTTTTTCAGGAAAGCACTGCGGCTTTTTGTTTGCTGTGCACATAGCTTTCGGTGTTACCAATATTGCTTATGAAAATCAAAAACCCGCAAAACATCGGTGTTCATGCGGGTTTTCATTGGTGCGGATGTTCATAAGGGATTTCGCAAATAACCAAGAAAGCCTACACGCATATTCATTTTTATCCGCACATTCGATTTTTACTAGTCTCTCCGTTACAATGATAGCACAAGGAGGACAGAATATGAAACAAAAATATCATCTTGCAATGGATGATGCAGAGCGGCGGCTTCTCGTTGGGAGCCTGAATGATCTGCGCAGCAGGCTCATCACAGAGGGCAGATATATCGACGCTGTTGATGAAGTGCTGCTGAAAATCATCGGTGCAAAGCGCAAGAAGTTCAAGGTTGTATACACGGAATGAATTGGGGGAAACACAATGACGGAGTTTGAAAAGCTGGGCGGCACATACCGACAGGCGGGCAATTATTTTCTGCCGAATCTCGAGATTGATAATCAAAGCGACGTACAAATCGGCATTTGGGGGCAGCGACACCGGCGACATCTAAAGGAGCACCACCGGGTGAGATATTACAATCTGTTGACCACCGGGATGCTGAACGATTATCTTGCTGAGGTGGAGTCTCGGGCACAGGCGATGTTTGATACGCTTGTGAAGGAACTGTCCGAAAAAGAAAACTTGAACGAAAAACTCAAGGCAAGTGACCCGCTGGAATGGGTCAGGCGGAGCAATAACATCCGCAATCGAGCTACAGAAATCGTAAATGCAGAGGTCATTTTCGTGTGAGCAGCAACAAAATTTGATAGAAATCAGAGGCGCAGTCAGATGCAGGTAAGCACCGGCTGCGCCCCTTTTTCGTTGCTCTGAAATCGTCTGCATTATCTTAACGAGCAGACTGTTTGTACTCCTCCGGAGCAAAACAGTGCGTCGCCCCGATGACTGCGCCATCTGAGCGAGCAGTGCCTTTTTACTCCGTTCTGTCGAGCTACGCAAAAGGCCTCGTTAGGGACACCCTAAGACCTGCTTACCCGATGCCGAAGAATCGGTCGAAGAAACCCTTCAACTTTTCAATGATGGTCTGCTTCTTCTCTGCACGGTTTCCACCGCCGAAGCGGGAGATCGGCGGCATCAGCCGGTCAATATCCGTGCCTGTCGTTTTGACAGAGCCGTCACGGAAAGAGCTCTCCATAAAGCGGCGAGTCTCATCGTCTTTCAGGTTTTCCTCCTGAATGATTGCAACAAGCTGCCGTTCTTTTTCTTCGGCGACAAAGGTGCGCCATTCCAGCATCACATCTGATACATCGTTGATTCCAGCAATGAAGGTTTCGATCAGTGCCTTCTTGCTACGTAGTTCTGGGCTTGCATCTACTGCCTTCTGGATCGTAATGAGAATTTCTTTATCGTCGCAGTGTGAATCGTGGTATTTCTGTACCAGAAGCAGGATGTAGTCAATATTGATCTCAATCTGCTTGATTAGCTCGATTTCAAAAACGATGTCATCGGTGATGTCCTCTTTTTCGCCACCGGGCTTGCGGCTTTTCCACTCATCCCGTAAGTCCTGATAGCGGCCAAGATAATCCTGAAAATCCCGCTCGCTCAAAATTTCGCTTCCGGCAAACTCGTCGAACGAAGTCAGCAGGTTGCGCATACGCAGAATCGCACCGAACAAAACGATAAACTCCTTCTGCCGCTGTTCGCCGGTAATGCGTTCCTCTGTCAGCGGGAATTTCGTTGTCAATTCCTCAATCATATCCTGGTAGCCTGGGTGATATTTTCCGTCGGCATCCTCGTAGCCAAAGTAGTAATCCTTATAGCCACGCATCAGGACGATACCGCCCGCTTCCTTATCGCCAAACAGAGAAATTGCATCGTCGGTACGCTTTTGCAGATTGCGGAAGCAAACGATGTTGCCGAACACCTTGATGGAATTGAGAATCCGGTTGGTGCGGGAATATGCTTGAATCAGCCCGTGCATTTTCAGGTTTTTATCCACCCACAGCGTATTCAGCGTCGTGGCGTCGAAGCCGGTCAGGAACATATTGACCACGATCAGCAGGTCAAGTTCCTTGTTCTTCATCCGCAGGGAAACATCCTTATAGTAATTCTGGAATTTGTCCCCGTCTGTGGAATAGTTGGTGTGGAACATCTGGTTATAGTCACAGATGGCAGCATCCAGATAATCACGGGAGTTCTGATCCAGTGCAGAGGTGTCCTCCGGATTTTCCTCGTCGAGGATACCGTCCGTTTCTTCTTCGTTTGCGCCATAGCTGTAAATGACGGCAACTTTCAGCCGCTTCTGCGGATTTTCCGCCATTTGCCTCTGAAACTCGGCGTAGTAGAGCTTTGCAGCATCCACGCTGGACACGGCAAAGATGGAGTTGAACCCGCTGACCCGCTGCTTCTGCTTGATTTCCTCGATCTGCTGCTTGCTGCCGGCAGAGGCAACCTCGGCGATATTCTGCAATACGCTGTATGTATAGGTTTTATCACCCCGGTAGGTCTTCTGGTCAAAATGCGTCAGAATGTAATCCGTGACCAGTCGGATGCGTTCCGGGGCAAGAAACGCCTTTTCCCGGTTGATGTCCCAAACTTCCTTGTCGTCAATATCCGGCTCGGCATCCATCGTTTTGATGTAGTCCACCCGGAAGGGCAGTACATTTTTGTCGTTAATGGCGTCCACAATGGTATAGGTGTGGAGCTGATCGCCAAAAGCCTGCTCTGTCGTGCGGAGTGTGGGATTCTTGCTCACGCCTGCATTGACCGCAAAGATCGGCGTTCCGGTAAAGCCAAAGAGGTTGTACTTCTTGAAATACTTCGTAATGGCTTGATGCATATCCCCGAACTGACTCCGGTGGCACTCATCAAAAATGATAACAACTCGCTTATCAAAAACGCTGTGTCCGGCGTTCTTTTTGATGAAAGTTGCCAGCTTCTGGATGGTGGTAATGATGATCTTGGCGTTGTCATCTTCCAACTGACGCTTCAGCACCGCTGTAGAGGTGTTGCTGTTGGCAGCGCCCTTTTCAAAGCGGTCATATTCCTTCATCGTTTGATAGTCCAGATCCTTGCGGTCCACGACAAAAAGCACCTTGTCGATGTAATCCAGTTTCGTGGCAAGCTGCGCCGTCTTGAAAGAGGTTAGTGTTTTGCCGCTGCCGGTGGTGTGCCAGATGTACCCGCCGCCTGCTACGGTGCCGTATTTCTTATAATTGTTGGCGATCTCAATGCGGTTCAAAATGCGCTCGGTGGCGACGATTTGATATGGCCGCATCACCAGCAGCATATTTTCCGCCGTAAATACACAGTAACGGGTAAGAATATTCAGAATGGTGTGCTTGCAGAAAAAGGTCTTGGTGAAGTCTACAAGGTCCGGGATAATGCGGTTGTTCGCATCTGCCCAGAACGAAGTGAACTCAAAGCTATTGCTGGTTTTGAACTTCTTGGCTTTCTGCGCTTTGGCGTCCTTGATGTGATTGAAACGGGTGGTATTGGAATAGTATTTCGTATTCGTGCCGTTGGAGATCACGAAGATCTGCACGAATTCATACAGTCCGCTGGATGCCCAGAAGCTGTCTCGTTGATAGCGATCGATTTGGTTAAACGCTTCCCGAATGGGAACGCCCCGGCGCTTCAGCTCGATATGGATGAGTGGCAAGCCGTTGACCAATACCGTCACATCATAGCGATTGTCATGAGCTGCCCCCTCCTCTGTGGAGATGGCATACTGGTTGATGACCTGCAAACTGTTATTATGGATGCACTTCTTGTCAATAAGCTGAATATTTTTGCTTTCCCCGTTATCCCGGCGGAGCACCTGCACATAGTCCTCCTGAATCAGGCGGGTCTTTTCGAGAATGCCGGAGTTTGTGTTTGCCAGCACCTCGTCCCAGAAACGCTTCCATTCGCCGTCCGTAAAGCGATAGTTATTCAGCTTTTCCAGCTGCGTTCGCAGATTGGCAATCAGGTCAGCCTCTTTATGGATGGTCAGGCGCTCATAGCCCAGCTCGCAAAGCAGACGGATAAACTCCTTTTCCAAGTCCGCTTCGCTCTGGTACGCCTCCGAGCGCTTCGACTGCGGCTTGTATTCGGTGACGACGGTGCTTTCACTGCTCTGGGCAATGATGTTGAAATAGCTCACGGGCTACCTCCTTCCGGGTCAATCTGCCGGTGTAAAAGTCAGCAACTTGTCCCTGTAGTATTCATATTGTTTCTGCCGGGCTTCAATTTCGGCAGGCAAACCTGATGAAAGGTCGATGCAGAGGGTGTCAAAACGGTCAAGTATAGCAATGATGCGCTTTTGTTCTTCGATAGACGGCACGCTAATTTTAGCTCGGCTAATATTATCGTTATAGAGCCTTGCGATCGTGCCGCCTTCGGATACTGCCCACGGTTGAAGCTGGTAACAGTAGAACAAATAGCGGTTTAGTACAACGCTTTCATCATTGTCGATCCATACAATATTTGAATCCTGATAATAAGCATCCTCACCGTCATAAATAACAGTTCTTCCTATCGTTCCTGCAGCAGAAATAAGAACATCCCCCTTTTTAGGGAAAGAATATGCTTTTCGGTATTCCTCAAATTTTTCACGAGAAATGTATGCATCCGGTTTCTTTCCGAATGTTCCAATTTTATAAAAGGGGACATCTCCGTCGGGAGAGGTTTCCGCTTTCATAATACGCTTGCACATGGACACTTTTCCAATGCTTCCAAGTTCAATAGAAACATACCCAAAAACATATTGACACAGGCGAATCAGGGCACTATACTCGTCTGTCTGTCTGTCTGTCTGTCTGTCAAAATTGTCTCGCCCTGTGCGGCGAATGTCAAGAGTTGATCCCGGTAAAACTCATACTGTTTTTTCCGTGCTTCAATCTCCGCAGGCAGACCGATATTCAGGTCGGTGCAGAGGGCATCAAAGTTGTCGAGAACTTCTACAAGACGCTTCTGGATTTCAAGCGACGGAAGCGGTACTTCAAAATTAGATATATCTTTCAGACTAATATGCGGAATTGCGCCAGCTGTTTTCTTCTTGTGCACATACTCCGTAAAACGGCCACTCGCAATATAGTGATATACATATCGGATATTGGCCTGATTAGTGCGGATTCGAGTAACACGTTGTACAAGAAGCAATGGTAAATCTTTTTTAGAAACCATTCCGTAACTGCTGCCAACAAGAGAACCGTCCATAGAAATCACAATATCCTGATCGTTAAGCAGGTATTTCTCAACACCATCTGTGCTTTCCCAATAACGATTATTCTCCTCCGTAAAGTCCAAATAGCCCCTCTTAATATTCATGCCACGCATTAACCTGATTCCATCTTCTTTGAATTTACTACTATCAAAAGGGAATCCAGAAAGCAAATCGCAAAAATCCCCCAATCGTTTATAAACTGTGGTTGCATCGTTATGAAGCAACTTATCCCTATAATACGCATACTGTTTCTTCCGTGCGGTAAGCTCTGCGGCAAGTTCCCTGTTGAGGCCTTCGGTAAGTTCTGTGAAATTGTCCAGTATACGGACAATTTCACGCTGCACCGGCAGGGGCGGGACGGGGAACTTAAACGCTGCAAACTGTTTCATATCAACAGAGGCAAAATTTCCTTGATTCAAGTGCGACTTGCAATATTCATCGAGTCTAAAGCAATAATAGAAAACAAACATCATATCAACGCAATCTTTGAACTCGTCTTTAAGCGTCAGATACGTGAACCTCTGATTTGCCAAAGATGGCACTTTTATCAATGCGTGCTCACCTATTGTGGCAGAAGTGGCAATGATAATTGAATCTGCAGGAAATAACTTTCCTTTGACAGCTTTTTCAGAAACATATTGGGTCGCTGTTGTCAAAATTCTTCCGTTTTCACGGATGTCCTCCATGCGAAACCAAGGAATAGTGCCGTTTTCCCAAAACTCACTGTTTGCTTTTGAGGGTGTGTATCCATTTCTTGTTATGAACAGTTCGGGGATTGGTAGATATTTCACCCCATCGGGGCAAAGTTCCTGAATCAATTTATCAAGTTTAGTCATCTTCTTCACCTTCTTCCACCATTTTTCGTGCCAGCATACCCAATCCGTACAGTTTTTCACCTGTCTCAACAGGCGACACTGTTTGTTTTTCTAAATTAAAAACAAACAATCCATCTAATGAGAGTAAATAGATAAACGAGTAGTTAATAGGTCGCTGACTATATGTGATTAAGACTTTTAACAATTCATCCGGCATCCAGTCGTCAATGAACAATTCGGAATTTACGAATAAATCATATCGTTTCATCGATGCATATCCGCCAGTATTAAGTTTCTTCATTTTTGTTTCAACAGCCGAGAGAAAATATTTGCACCATGTGTTTCTTATATCCGGATAGTCTAAACCCGTCCAAGCATAGCCCATACCCGGGCCGGTCATTCCATATTGGGTATAGTTGTATCCTTTCTTTTTCAAGTAGGCAATTCGTTTATCCTGTTTTTCTTTTTCAAGGTACGGAATTTCACAAGCAAGCGCCATCGCTTCTTGCTCACTTTGCGGAATCGCCGAAGTAACTTCTATCCCAATATTGTTAGAGATATCCCGCAAATCCGGTTTATCCGAAATCTGCAAATTTTCGTATTGATCAGGAAAGAATTTCTCTAAGACAATTTTGGCGTAACATTCATCATAATCCAATTTCGTATGTGAAGGCAATGGACGATCTTTTTCAATCTTAGCCATAATCATCCCTCCAATTACTAATTGCTCATTGCTCATTGCTAATTTCAGCAACGATTTTATCAATTTCCTCTCTCAATTTCTGTTCCCGTGCGACGATTTCCGCAATTTCTGCATTCAACTTCACAATGTCAATCTTTTCCCGGGTGTCCTCCTGCTCCACATAGGTGGAAACGGAGAGATTGTAATTATTCTGCTTGCTGCCAACTTCGTCGTTTGGCACAAGGCGGGCAAAATGCGGCTCATCCTTGCGTTCTGCCACGGCGGACACGATGCGCCGGATGTTGTCCTCGGAAAGCCGGTTGTTCTTCGTAACCTTCACAAACTCCTTGGAGGCATCCACAAACAGAACGGCGTTGTCCGTCTTGTTCTTTTTCAGCAGCATAATATCCACAGAGATTGTAACATTTAAGAACAGGTTGGAGGGCAGCTGAATGATAGCGTCCACAAAGTTGTTATCCACCAGATACTTGCGGATCTTCTGTTCGGCCCCGCCACGGTACATAATGCCGGGGAAGCAAACGATGGCCGCTGCACCGTTATTCGCCAGCCACGAAAGGCTGTGCATAATAAACGCCATATCCCCCTTAGAGGCAGGCGCCAGCACACCGGCAGGGGCAAACCGGGGGTCGTTGATCAGCGTCACATTTTTGTCACCCTCCCACGGCACGGAAAACGGCGGATTGGAGACGATCAGCTCAAAGGGCTGGTCATCCCAGTGCTGCGGGCTGAGCAGGGTGTCCTCCCGTACAATGCTGAACTTATCGAACTCGATGTTATGCAGGAACATATTGATGCGGCAGAGGTTGTAAGTGGTCAGGTCAATCTCCTGACCGTAGAAGCCTCGCTCGATATTATCCTTGCCCAGCACTTTTTCCACCTTCAGCAGCAGAGAACCGGAGCCGCAGGCGGGGTCATAGACCTTATTGATTTTCGTTTTGCCGATGGTGCCGAGGCGGGCCAGCAGCTCCGAAACATCGGCGGGAGTGAAATACTGACCGCCTTTTTTACCTGCATTGGCGGCGTACATTCCCATCAGATACTCATACGCATCGCCGAACAGGTCCGGGTTGCTGCCCTCCGTGGAGAACAGCGGCATCTGTGCCACACCGTTCAGCAGCTCTACCAGGACTTTATTCCGCTTGGCAATCGTCTCGCCGATGGCCTTGCTGTTCACATCGAAATCGTCAAACAGACCTGCAAAATCATTCTCAGCATCTCCGCTGGCGGCGCTGCTCTCAATGTGGTTGAACACACGCTCCAGCGTCTCGTTCAGGTTGTCATCCTTATCGGCACGGGCGAGAACATTGCAGAACAGCTCCGAGGGCAGAATGAAAAAGCCCTTTTCCTGCACCAGTCCCTCACGGGCAGTCTCCGCCTCGGCGTCCGACATTTTGGCGTAGTCGAAATCGGTATTTCCGGCAGCGTGCTCGCCCTCATTGATATAGGCCGCGAAGTTCTCGGAAATATAGCGGTAGAACATCGTGCCGAGCACATAAGATTTGAAATCCCACTCCGCCACATGGCCTGCGTGAACAAGGTCGGTGGCGATTTTATAGATACGGCGGAATAGCTCGTCCCGCTCCTGGTCTTTCTTTACATCAGCCATTGCATTTACTCCTTCTGGGCGATCCACGCCGCTTCGATTTCATCAAAGGGGATGTCGTTTTCTTCACAAAATGCCTTGATTTTTTTCATTGCCGTGATATTCGGCTTGGTTTTGGCGTTTTCCCAACGGTTTATCGTTCCAACGGATACATTCAGCGCTTTTGCAAAATCTTTCTGTGACAGCAGGGCTTTCTTGCGCATGACCTGTATTAACTCACTTAAAGGCGTCATCAAACAGTTCTCCTTCCAGAAGATTAACAGCATTATACCATAAACCTATCATTTTCTCAACACCATTTGGAGAAAAGAGAATACCAAAATACAGAGGTACAGCCTTCGGATTGATCCGTTGGCTGTGCCTCTTTTGCATCTTTAAGAAAAATTTGAAAAATAACTTCGTACAAATCGAGAAAGATTTCCCAGTTGGTTAGTAGGGGGTTAAAAAATCAGCCTTCTCGCTGGCTATCTATTGAGGAGATTCTTCTCTTGTGCCTTGAAAGAGGTGAATTTTTGAAAAAGTGCGGGAATTTTGCAGGAAAATTCGGCAAAGGAAAAGTGAGAGGACGGTAGCTGGTTCCACCGCTTGTCGCCGCTCTGTGGTTTTCCGTGTGCACCTTGAAAATTAAATAGCAGAAATTTTGGAGAAGAGGGTCACCAAACACCTACCCATTTTAGTAACAAGTGAGAGGAGGTTTTTCCAATGGTCATCAAAATCACACCGCAGCAGGCGAAAAGAGTCAACGCCCTGCTGCGGAAGCTGTGCGCCAACTATGACGGCGGCAACTGCCTGCTGCTGGACGACGGCGAGCCCTGTGTCTGCGTCCAGAGCATCAGCAAGTACGGCCTCTACTGCAACTACTTCAAGAATGCTGTGCTCCCGACAGACGAAAGATTATATGCCGAGGTAATGAAGCCATCCGGCGGCAAGCGCTGTGTGCTGTGCCATCAGCCTTTTGCACCGAGGGCAAAGAATCAGCGTTATTGTCCGGCCTGCGCCGCCAAGCAGAAACGGTTGAAGGCAACCGAACGGCAGCGCCGAAAGCGGGCATCAGCGTCACGCTTTTAAGGTGCGGACAGCCCTGAAACACAAGGCTTTTTGAATTCAAATCTACCCAAGCAATCCAGCAACACCTTAACCTCAAAAATACGCTTTGAAAAGCGTGACAAATTCAAGCGAGAGGAGAAATTCAATGAACCCATATTTTACAGCGCCGGACACGGAAAAGTTCAGGTTCTACCGTATACCCAAGTTGCTATTCACCGATGAGCGATACCGGCCAGTCTCCACCGACGCCAAGATGCTCTACGGTCTGCTGCTGGACCGCCTATCCCTGTCCGAGAAAAACGGCTGGAAAGACGAGCGTGGCCGGGTCTACCAATATTTCACCATCCGTCAGGCGCAGGAGCTACTGCACTTCGGCCACGAAAAGGTCTGCCGTCTGTTTGCAGAGCTGGAAGCAGCCGACCTCATCGAGCGTCGCCGTCAGGGACAGGGCAGGGCCAACCGCATCTACTTAAAGGAATTCACGCAGAAAGCCGATTTTCGGAATCCAAGAAGTCCGGGAATCGGAAGAAAATAAGACTTAGAGAGTGATAGTTACTACGTTCCTTGATCCTCTCTTCGGTGTAGTTCTCACCAATGGTTTTGGAGCGGGTGAAACGCTCCTGACCTTCGGCACGGAAGGAAATGTATTTACCGGTTTTGATCTTATAACCGGCTTCCTGCATGAGCTTCAAAAACTCGTCGTAGTCCTTTGCCACGATGACAAACCGGTCAATGGTCTGTTTGAGCTTCTGCTTCCAACTTGTGCCGCGTTTGGCTTCGGTGTATTCCTTGTAGCCCATCCCCTTGTTCTGTGAGGGTGGAATCACGGAAAGCCCATTTTCTTTGCAGAGCCGGTCGCTGACCTCGCGCATATCGTAGTAGATTTTCTTGTAGCTCTTATAGGCGTGATGATCAACGAAGTCCACGGCATTGAAAATCAGGTGGTTATGCACATGGTTTTTATCCGTGTGGGTGGTCAGCACATATTCGTACTTTCCGCCGAGGATTTCATCAGCAAACTGCTTGCCGATTTCATGGGCAAGCTCCGGCGTTACCTCACCGACATCGAAGGACTGGATCACATGACGGGCTATGATCCTGACGGGCTTCATTCCTTTTTGCTCGGCTATCCTTCGCGTCCATTCAAACTCTTGTGCCGCCGTTTCCGATGCGCACCCGTAGGTGGAGATCAGCAGCTTGTCCTCGGTCTTATCGGGGTTTGAAATGTACGCGAGAGCCTTGCTCAAAGTTCCTCGGATTGCTTTGATTTTAGTGACTGCCATACCAAATCCAGCTTCTCTTTCAGCTCATCAATATCATCCTGATAGAAGTGTCCCGTCGAGTTGATTCTACGGCAGATGTTATTGATATTTGCGCCGATCTTGTTGACTGCTGCGGCAAGCTTCTTCTGCTCGGTGTATGCGGCGAAGCATGAAGCCCGCTTTATGAAGCTGTTAATCGAGCAGAACGAGGACGGGGGCAAGCGCAGGAATGCCGCAAGGAAAAAGGAACTGGAAGCGGCTGAAAAGCGTATCAGCGAACTTTCCGCTATTTTCAAGCGGCTGTATGAGGACAGCGTAAGCGGTCGCATTTCTGACGAGCGTTTCACGGAGCTTTCGGCAGACTGTGAAGCCGAACAGCAGGAATTGAAAGAGCGTGTTGCCAGAATACAGGCGGAGCTTTCAAAGCACAGGAAGCTACCGTAAACGCAGAAAAGTTTATGAACATTGTCCGCAAGCACATGAACTTTGAAGAACTGACTCACACCCTCTTGCGTGAGTTTGTAGAGAAAATCGTTGTGCATGAGTGCAGCTACGATGAAAACGGCACACGCAGACAGGATATTGAGATTTACTATTCTTTCGTCGGCAAAGTGGACTTGCCCGAATGACCGCCCGCCCTATCCGATATCAAAGGCAAGTATCGGATAGGAAAGGCAAAAATTTTTACACTTCTATTACTTCTTTATCACACATAAGCAAATTAGTAAGGTCTCTCATACCAAGTATATTTTTCGTTTCCTGACCGATACTTTAACTATAAAAACGAAAGATAAGGATGGTCAGCATATGAATAATATGGATTTAGGATACGAAATATTTTGCTATCAATGTGAGCAAACAGCGAACGGAAAGGGCTGCACAAAGCTTGGGGTTTGCGGAAAGACACCAGAAATCGCCAATCTGCAGGATTTGCTGATCTTTCAAATCAAAGGGATCAGCTGTTACGGAAAAGTTCTGCAAGATGAGGGACAGCATATCGATAAAAATATCATACGGTTTATCGAAAATGTTCTTTTCACAACGCTGACGAATGTTAATTTTGATTCGAAAGTACACGTGGAATTATTGAACGAATCACAACGGATAAAAGAAAATTTGAGAACAATCACAGGAGAGCTTCACAATCAGACATCATACGCCACTTATGATCTTCCCGAAACAAAAACACAAATGCTAAAGGATGCTCAATTCGCGGGAATTATGTATGATAAATCCCTTGACCCGGATATTCGCTCATTGAGACAAACCATTTTATACGGACTGAAAGGTATCAGCGCCTATGGGCATCAGGCAAGAGAACTGGGCTATTACAGTGATGAGGTAGATGAATTTTATATTCAGGCATTGGAAGCTCTCACAGACGATAACCTTACAGTGGAAGAACTGATCCGAATGACCATGCGCACCGGAGAAGCGGCAATTGAGGTTATGAAAAAATTGGATGAAGCCAATACTGCAGTTTACGGAAATCCGGCACCCCATAGGGTCAATATCCATATGAGGAAAGGACCCTTTATCGTTGTTTCGGGACATGATTTGAAGGATTTGGAAATGCTGCTGGAACAAACAAAGGGAACGGGGGTCAATGTGTATACACACGGTGAAATGCTGCCGTGCCACGGATATGAGGGATTAAAAAAATACCCCCACCTTGTCGGGAATTTCGGTGGTGCGTGGCAAGATCAACAAAAACAATTTGATGATCTTCCGGGATGTATTCTAATGACGACGAATTGCCTTATGCGGCCGAGAGAGAGCTATAAAGGCCGAATCTACAGCACGAATGTAGTGGGCTGGGAAGGGGTAAAACACATTGGGAAAAGAGAAAACGGTGAAAAGGATTTCAGTGAAATCATTCAGCAGGCAATAGAATTGGGCGGCTATCCGGAGGATCAGGAGCCCCACGAGATACTTGTCGGATTCGGGCATCATTCGGTATTAAGCGATTCTGACAAAATCGTAGCGGCAGTAAAAGCAGGAAAAATCAGACATTTCTTTCTTATTGGCGGCTGTGACGGAGCAAGACCCGGTCGAAACTATTATACAGAGTTTGCTAAGATGGTCCCGAAAGACTGCGTGATATTAACGCTCGCATGCGGAAAATACAGATTTAACAAACTGGATTTCGGTGAAGTAGCGGGTCTGCCGAGACTTTTGGATGTCGGGCAATGCAATGATGTATATTCTGCCATACGGATCGCAACAGGTTTAGCAGATGCTTTTGGTACCGATGTAAACGGATTGCCCTTGTCGTTGATCGTATCATGGTACGAACAAAAGGCTGTTGCTGATTTGCTGGCATTATTGAGTCTGGGAATTAAAGGCATATATTTAGGCCCTACCCTGCCGGCATTTTTGAGCCCGAATGTGCTTCAGTATTTAGTGGACACCTTCGACTTGCGGCTTATTACCAATGCTGAGGATGACATTAAGACCTGCCTGAAACAGAATATTTGAGAAATCAGGAACCGTCAATGCACTTTGATAGTAACCGTAGAACCTGACAGCGCACAGTATAAGAGAGCTGGCACGAGCCAGCTCTCTTTAATCTTTTGACATCCTGCATTTATCCAGTGCGTGGACGGCGTGAGGTGTTCCTCCCATGTTGTGTCCATCTCGCTCAACTTGGGTGCGCTTTGCAACCCCCACAAAAGATATCGGTACGGATCCAGACCGTTTTCCCTTGTTGTTCAATCAGACTATACATTACGGCACTGGCCCAGGCGCCGTCTGGCGTATTGGCGAATAATCAGTTCCCTCGTCCCATCGCAAATGGCTTTATGCTGTGCTCAGCGCGGTCGTTGCTCAGCCCCAGACGGCCATCCTCCGGATAGCGGATCAGGTAGGGCTTTTTAAGGCCCTAAATGCGTAGGTTGGTGCTTTGTTGCGATATGCTCCACGGTTACGGTGTATTGTTCATATTCTGTTTTCGGGAATCTTTATGAAATCTTCAAAATTGCCCGGTATGCTATCCGTAAAATCAAAGAAAGGACTTGATTATATGGATATGATTTTGAAAACGACTGACCTCTGCAAAAATTTCAAGGGGCAAATGGCGGTAAACAATGTGTCACTGAACATCCGGCGCAACTCGGTTTATGGTCTGCTGGGGCCGAATGGGGCTGGCAAATCCACGATCTTAAAAATGCTCACCGGCATTTTGCGCCCCACATCGGGAAGCATCGAGTTTGACGGCCACCCGTGGAAGCGGAATGATCTGGAGCATATCGGTGCTTTGATTGAGATGCCCCCGCTTTACGAAAATCTGACTGCATACGAAAATCTCAAAGTCAGAACTACATTGCTCGGCCTGGACGATGCACGAATTAACGAGGTATTGCAAATTGTCCAGCTCACGAATACCGGCAAGAAACGGGCCGGGCAGTTTTCTCTTGGTATGAAGCAGCGGCTTGGTATTGCTATTGCATTGCTGAACAGTCCCCAGCTTTTGATTCTGGATGAACCGACTAACGGCCTTGACCCTTTAGGGATTGAGGAACTTCGAGAGTTAATTCGCTCTTTTCCCTGCAAAGGGATTACAGTTATTTTGTCCAGCCATATTCTGTCAGAAGTCCAGCAGATTGCAGATCATGTGGGTATCATTGCTGGCGGCGTCCTTGGATATGAGGGAGAGCTTCGCGCCGGTGAAGATTTGGAACAACTCTTTATGGATGTTATTCGCAGAAATGGTAAGGAGGGATATTAAATGGAGATGGCATATATTCAGGCAGAGAACCTAAAGCATAAGAGAACTTTCACAAAAACGCTGATCGTTCTGGCCCCGTTTGTAACTGCGCTTATGAACTTTTTTGCCCCTCTTTGGTTCCAGCTCAATTCTTATAATTGGTGGTATATCCTGCTTTATCCTGGATTCCTTACGCTCACCTGTGCCTTGATTGAACAGCGGGATAATGGCAAACTAAAATATCGTGCCGTTGCTTCATTGCCTGTTTCGCAGAACAAAGTCTGGAAAGCAAAAATTGGAGTGGCCGGTATTTACTCCTGTGTGGGGAATTTCATTTTCCTGGCGCTAAATCTGTTGGGCGGTTTTGCAATATTAGTTATCAACGAAATTCCCCTGACAATCGGAATTTGGCAGGCTGCGGCCGGAACAGCTTGTATTGTCATTGCAAGCCTATGGGAAGTTCCGCTGTGCTTATGGTTATCAAAAAAAGTTGGTATCTTTGTCACGGTTATTCTTAATGCCGGACTTGGAAGCGTTTTAGGGATTTTCACGGCTACAACCTCTTTGTGGATGATCTGCCCGTATAGCTGGGTGCCGCATCTTATGATTTCCGTGTTAGGTATTTTGCCTAATGGTGAGCCGGTTGCAGATCAGAGTACGGCAATGGCATTTTGGATGATTATACTTGTATTGGTCATTTCGCTGGCCTGGTTTGCGGCGCTGTCATTTTTAACTGCAAGATGGTTTGAGAAAAAGGAGGTGGGGTAACTATGGTATCTGTGGTTCGCTGCTGGAAAGCAGAATATCAGAAGTGTAAACATAGCATTTTGCTCTATATGCACAGCATGATTCCGATTATATGTGCGGCGATTTTTGCGGGTTACTATCATATATCCAGATGGGAACTGGCAACCAAAATCAGTGCCTATCTGGAAGTGCTGGCCGTTGCGTTCCCGTTTCTGATCGGCATTATTGTGGGCCTGGTTGTTCAGATCGAAAATCAGGCCGGGCATTATCAGCTTTTGTTGGGAACAATCCCATCTCGCATGGCAACGTATATTGGTAAACTTGGTTTTCTGATGATCTGTGCTTTTGGCGCAACATTTTTAGCGTTAGGAACATTCGCTGCACTATATAGGGATGCTCCGGCAAGCCTTTACCTGAAAGCAGGGATTCTATTGTTGATTACCATGCTTCCCATTTACCTGATTCATTTGTTTGTGGGAATGAGCTTCGGAAAAGGTGCATCTATGGGATTGGGAATTGCAGGGAGTTTAATAGCTGCCCTTATGATAACAGGGCTTGGTGACGCTACATGGAAATATATTCCCTGGGCCTGGGGCGTTCGTGCTATGGATTACACTGTGCTTGCATGGGATAGCCCCCAACTGTATGCACAGGTAAAAACCGATTTTTTCAGCGGTATGATTATTTCTGTATGCTGCACTGTTTGTCTGCTGATTGCCAGTTTGGTTTGGTTTCATGGTTGGGAGGGAGGTAAAAACAGTGAATAAAAAGTGCCTGTTTGCCGTGGTAATTGTGCTTGTAAGTCTTATATGCTTATCGGCCTGCGGTGCGCTCCGCGATACCGCCGATAAAAATAAGGCGTTAAATGAATCTCTGCCGTATTATGAGCTGAACGCCGCAAACTATGATGAAATTTCATATAACGGCCTGACATATACCATAACGGATGAATGTCTTGAAATGTCAGAACTGCAAGAAGAAATCGGGCAGGTATCGAAACGCTTCAAAAATGTGGCGGGGGAAGATTTCAGTTTCGGCTACGTTTACAGTATTGTGGATGTGGATATAAGCAATGCCGTAGCTGTAAATATCAACAATGAATATCGGAAAGCTGACATTAAAAATAATGATGAGTAACCTCGACAATGTGGTATAATGGGGCGGGAGGTGATTTTTTGACCCACTTACTTGTAGTTGACGATGAAGTTTCTATCTTGGAATTGATTAAGAACAGTTTGGGGAAAGATGGATATTTGATAACAGTCTGTCAAAATGCGGATGATGTAGACATCAAAAAGCTGCATTTCTATGACCTCATTCTTTTGGATGTGATGATGCCTGGCACAGACGGGTTTGAGTTTTGCAAACAGATCAGGAATATGGTAGACTGCCCGATTCTCTTTCTGACCGCAAAGACATTAGAGGAAGATATATTGTTTGGATTGGGCATCGGTGCGGATGATTATATTACGAAACCTTTTCGTATTCAGGAGCTTCGCGCCCGTGTCGCGGCACATTTACGCAGAGAAAAAAGGGAGCATCACAGCACACTTTCATTTGAGCCTGATATAAGATTTGACCTTTCCGCAAAGGTACTGTATGTTTCAGAACAGCCGGTTCCCCTTACCAAAAGCGAGTATTCAATCTGTGAATACCTTGCGAAAAACCGGGGACAGGTTTTTACAAAAGAACAAATCTATGAAGCCGTTTTCGGGTTTGATGGAATAGGCGATAACTCTACGATCTCAACGCATATAAAAAATATTCGTGCGAAATTGGAGCATTTCAAAATAAGTCCGATCAGCACCGTATGGGGGATAGGATATAAATGGGAGTGAAAAAGAAACCTACATTGAAAATATTGTTTCGCCAGTTTGCTATCTCCCTCATTGTCATGCTGGTAGCGGCAATTATTGTCCCTTCTGGTTTGGAGGGACTTGCTGTAAATGCTGGATTAGCTACAAGAGCAAATCTAAGTGAATTGCAGGTAAAAGAGATCATTCCAACGCTGACGATTGCCCCGGATATTACAAAGGTTGTGATTCCACAGGGATGCGGCTACTTAATTCTGGACAAGAACTTTAATGAGCTTTACAGCAATATGGACGATGATGAAAAAGAAATTGCCCTGCTGTACGCAAAGGGAGAATATATTGAATATGCTACGGGGAGGCAGTTTGCACTTGTTGTCCGGGAAAACGAATTTTGCGTTTTAAGGTATTATATTGGTTCTCAATTTACAGTGTCATGGCTACCGGAATATTTTCCATCTCCTGACACGCTTGCGTTTATCCTGATGGCTGTAAATTCGCTGCTGGTCATTATCATACTGACCGCCAGATTTGCTAAGAACCTGCGTACACAACTGACCCCGCTTTTTGAAGCAACTGCGGAGGTTTCAAAGCAAAACCTTGATTTTGAAGTAGGACACGCCAAAATCAAAGAGTTTGAAGATGTCCTTGCATCTTTTTCAGATATGAAAGATAATCTGAAAATTTCGTTAGAACGGCAATGGAAAACCGAACAGACACAGAAAGAGCAAATCGCCGCGCTTGCCCATGATTTGAAAACGCCTCTGACGGTTATTCAAGGAAATGCTGATTTACTCACAGAAACAAATCTTGATGATGAGCAACGATTATACGCTGGTTACGTCGTGGAAAGCTCCGGCCAGATGCAGTCATATATTCAAACCCTGATTGATATATCACGGGCGGCGGTTGGTTATCAGCTCCATATTGAAAGTATAGACTTGCCAGCGTTCATGCAGCACTTGTTCGGTTATATGGAATCACTATGCCGGACAAAAGAAATCCGGCTGCAAATGAATACTGTTTCACTCCCTCAAATGCTGAAATTTGATAGGGTGCTGATAGAACGTGCTATTATGAATGTTATCAGTAATGGGCTGGACTACTCCCCGCAAGGCGGAACGCTTTATGTGGATGTTCAGAGTAACAACGGTTTCGTGGAAATTTCAGTCACAGACGAGGGAACGGGGTTTTCTAAAGAGGCATTATGCCACGCACAGGAACGGTTCTATATGGGCGATCAAAGCCGCAATTCAAAGTTACACTTTGGTATGGGTCTATATATTACAAATTCGATTATGGAACAACATAATGGTCAGCTTATTTTAGAAAATTCAAAAGAAACCGGCGGCGCAAAGGTTACTATGAAACTTCCTTGCTGATTTTCCGATAGTGTAATGGACGTCTTTTATGTCCGTCCATTTTTCAAATCTTTATGGAATCTTCAAAAATTCCTCTTATCATGTATCTAAAGAAAAAACATCTGCCCAGCGGCAGAAAAGAAAAAAACCGCTGCTGGGCAGACCCATTTTCACGCTTAATTTATATTCACTGGTGGCGGTTTTGAGAAATCAAGGCCGCTGCTTTCTTTCTGTCATTCCCAGCAGTTAAAGGCATGGCGGCCCACGGGAGGACGCCGCCATGCTGTTTTACTATCATTATAATCTAATCCACTTCTACCGCTTAAAAAAAGCCTTGCCCCGCCACGGGAATATTCCGGCTATGAGTATGAACTATACCATGTAAGAAAACAACAAAACGCTTCAAATCGTCGCCCGGTAGGTTTACGACCTGCCGGGCGATTTTTGTCGCATTTTAGCCGCTGTCCCTGGCCGAAAAAATTCTTTGAGAAATTTTCAAAAAGGAGGTCTTTAGCGGGTAGCTGGCGGCTTTGCCAAAGTCTTGTTAGCGGAAAGGGAGAGAACCACCAACATCCCCCAAAGAAAGGGGGTGAGAAGATGGATGCTATCGGAGCTGCGGAAACAGCTAAAGGCGTTGATGCCGAAAGGAGGTTAGGGAAATTGTTTCAAGCGATTTGATTTACGCATAACAAGCTATCGGAAAGGCTGCTGTCAAGCGACGGCGGCTTTTCCTTTGCGGGTAGTATTCAAGAAGTCATAAAGTTCCGTGAGTAATGGAAGAAGGCGGCGTTTGTGAAAATGTCACAATTTACGGAGGTAAAGTTTCAAATTCCACTTGCCTTTTTGCACTTGATATGATATTATTAGTATGCGTACCAATACGTTTGGAGAGAGGTGATATATTTGCGGAGAGACAGCAGCGAAACAAAGAGGAAAATACTGACCGTGTGTGTCCGTCTCTTTTTGGAGCAGGGGTATAAAAACACCACTGTCAGTCAGATTGTGGACGAGGCAGGTGTGGCAAGGGGAAGCTATTTGAATCTATTTCCTACCAAGGACAGAATTTTGCTGGAATTGACCGAAACGATGTTCGGCGGACAGTTCGGCGTGGCAAGAAGCATTGCAGACAGCAAGCTGCCGCCGGTTTACGCCTATGCGGTGGAAACGGCGATCCAGATGACGCTGACGGAGCTGAACGAAAACCTGCGGGAAATCTACATTGAAGCCTACACGCAGAAGGAAGCGTCTGAATTTATCTTCCGGGAAACGGCGAAGGAGCTGTATCAGATCTTCGGTCCGTATCAGCCGGAGCTGACTGCCCGCGATTTTTATGACATGGAGATCGGCTCAGCCAGCATCATGCGCGGCTACATGGCCCACCCCTGCGACGAGGAGCTGACGCTGGAAAAGAAGCTGCGGCTGTTTCTCACCATGAGTCTGCGGGCGTACAACGTCCCGAAGGAGGAAACGGAACAGGCGATCCGGTTCGTGGAAGGGCTGGATATCCGCACGATCTCCGAACAGGTGATGCAGGCGCTGTTTCGTGCGCTGGCGATGCGCTTTGAGTTTTCCCTCGCGGGGATCACGCTGCCAGCACAAAAATAGAAGCCAATATGTATTGCAAGGGAGTACTCCCTTGCATCGGGATATATCCCGATGCAATTCCCTTTTGCTCCAAAACGCGCTCCCCATGGGGGACGGGAGGTGCGCGAGAAGAAAGCGAGGAACTTGCATGAAGAAAAAATTCCTAGCGGTGCTGCTTGTGCTTTGCGCAGTGGTACTGTTCGCCCTTCCCGCATATGCGGCGTCAGATACGTCGGTCGGATATACCGTCAATGTGACACTCTCCGCCGACAGCTATTTCTGCGGCACAGAGGGGCACACCGGCGAAGTAACGTCCATTTCCATCAAGAACGTGGACTCTTCCGAATGGGATACGTCTGAGACGAGACCTCTGACTGTCCTGTTTGAAGTGTCATTCAAATGCAGCACCTGCGGTGTTTCAGGCACCAAGATTGCGAACAACGCACTCAGCTTGACGTTCCGGGATGCAGATTCCTGCCACGCGCCGTTCAACGCGTCGGTGACGGCACGCAAGCTGCTCACCGGCCGAGACGATTCCATTACGTTCACGCTGACCCGCGATAAGATCGGGTATGCCGAGAAGATCGACAAGAAGGACGCGACCTGCACCGAATCCGGGATATCGCAGACCTGCTGGGAATGCCAGGGCTGCAAGCAGATCTTCTCCGATGAGAACTGCACGAATAAACTTGCAAACGACATTTCTGGTGTCACGATCCCGGCTTCCGGCCACAGCCTGACGCGTTATGAGGCGCAGGACGCGAACTGCCAGCACGACGGCTGGGTGGAGCACTGGAGATGCGGGAAGTGTAACGGCTATTTCCTTGATGCGACGGGTTTGAATCCGACCGGATCGTCCTCCGTCATGCGCTACGACAGAAACAAGCATGTAGGCGATACGGTCTACGTGCCGTACAATCTTGAAGGCAAAAGAAATCATAAGGTATATCCCTCCTGCCACCCGGATATTTTCACGACGGAACCACACGTTCTGGGCGACAGCTCGAAGGGCGAAGACCCTGATTACTGCGCGCTTTGCGGTCAAATCGTGGCTGCAAAAGTGCTGCATTCCGTCGACCCTTATGAAAAACGCTTCTTTGCACATGATGATGCAATAGCAGATTTTAACAGCAGCGAAACCTCCGAAGAGATCCATTTCCTCAGAAGCTTTGACCGCACGGTATCCATCAATAAAGCCGGAACAGTTCGTTTGGCTGAGGGGAAATACATCACGTATATGAACGTTGGAGACTATGACGTCACGATCTGGAACGACGGAAAGATCACGAATCTCAACGCGTACAGCAGCACGACGCTCAGAGGCAGCAAGACCGGCACCTACGGAAAAATCACCAACCGTACCGAAGGCGGAACGGTCGGCGATCTGCTGTTCAGAGTAAACAGCAACTCAGCTTATTACGTGACCGAAGACCTTCAATGGATCAGCCGTGCAGCGGCGAGTGGTTCCTCCATCTCGGAGGTTCGGGTGCTGTATTCGCCGTTTACATACATTGAGATTACAGGCGACGGCGTAAAAGCAGCCACGGATGAGGCTGATAAATACAAGCTCACAGCGTTAAGGGGCGAAACAGTCATCCTGGATGTAGCTACTTATTCCATCCAGCCCGCCATGAATTTCCCAGGTTCCGATAGTTCGATAACATGGGACTACGGCGGGATTCCCGACGATCATGTACACGTCGACCGTAACGTGGATTGGAAGGATCTCAGGCTCACCATCACCGATTTGCCGTCCGGAACCTATACGCTGACCTTCACGCGGACAGCGGTGAATAAGTTCTCCGTATCTGCGACGCTGGTTCTCACCGTGGAAGAGACCCTGACTGCACATACCGTGACCTTCGACCCCAACGGCGGTACGCTGAGCGAAGGCGAGATGAGCAGCAAATCGGTTTTTCCCGGCGATGCTTACGGCGCGCTGCCGACGCCGACGCGCGTCAACTACCGCTTCGACGGCTGGTTCACCGAGAAGGACGGCGGCACGAAGGTGGAGGAAACCACAATTATGTCCTCCCGAGCGGCGCATACGCTCTACGCCCACTGGACGCCGATCCATGTGCACGCCTACACACAGCAGGTTCAAAAGCCCGAAGCGCTGAAAACTCCTGCGGACTGCACCAATAACGCGGTGTATTATCTATCCTGTGCGTGCGGAGAAGTAAGCACCAACGACGCCGATACGTTTACCGCAGCGAATACCGCGCTGGACCACGACTGGGGCGCTTGGACGCAAAACAGCGATGAAAAGACCCACACCCGAATCTGTAAGCGTGACACCAGCCATACGGAAACCGAGAATTGCCACGGCGGCACGGCCACCTGCACCCAAAGAGCAACATGCACAGTTTGCGGTGCGGAATATGGCGATGCTCTGGGACATGATTTTACTACCAGTTGGACACATGATGATAACGAGCACTGGAAGCAGTGTTCCCGTTGCGATATAAAGGATGACGTAAGCCCTCATACTTGGGACAACGGTACGATAACAACAGCGCCTACCTGCACAAAAGCGGGCGAAGAGACATATAGCTGCACCAAGTGCGGCGCAACAAAAATAGAGCCGATTCCAGCCACCGGCCACAGCTGGAAGTCCGATTGGACGTCCGATGCAACGCATCACTGGCATGAATGTGCCAATGAAAACTGCGATGTGACGGATAACGCGGGAAAGAAAGGCTACGCGGAGCACTCCGGCGGCAAAGCGACCTGCACCCAAAATGCCGTCTGTGAGATTTGCAAGGCAAGCTACGGCAGCCTTGACCCGAACAACCACACCGACCTGAAACACATTGACGCAAAGGCCGCCACCGCTGCCGAAGAAGGCAACATTGCGTATTGGTACTGCGGCGGCTGCAAGAAGTATTTCTCCGACGCTGCGGCAATAAAGGAAATCACCAAGGCTGCCACCGTGACGGCAAAGCTGCCCCCGAAAATCACAGCCGGGGATGGTGCAGCGGTCACGCAGGGCGAGAAAAAGGAACTGACCTTCACTTCCGATGCATCCTTTGCCGATTTTGTTCGTGTAGAGCTTGACGGCACTGCGCTGGAAGAAAAGAACTATACGAAGAGAGAGGGCAGCACCATCATCACGCTGAACCGTGATTTTGTTGCCACGCTTTCCGTGGGTGAGCATACGCTTGCGATCGTTTCTCAACACGGTACGGCAACAGCTAAGTTCACCGTCAAGGCAAAGCCGACGGAAACAGCAACCCCGCAGCCCACGGTGCCCCCGCAGCCTACAGCGCAGCCGACGCCGACGGTGCAGCCTGTTTCCCCGCGCACCGGCGACACCGCTAACCCCGCATTGTGGTTTGCGCTGCTGATTGTCAGCGGCGGTGCTGCCATTGGTATAACGGTTGCCAGCAGAAAGAAAAAGCATAACAAATAATGGAATAGCGTTTCCTTGCTCCATCTTCCGAGCAAGACAAAAGCGTCGTAGCAATACGGCGCTTTTTTGTTACCCGGAAGCGACAAACAGCGGCTTTTGAATGACGGACGGTAAGGATACCGCCACCGTTTTGAAAGCCGCTCATATCGAAAGCAAACGCCCAAAATCGCCCCGAAAACATACAGTGGGATACGGTTTCAGGCGTTTTTGCGTTTCGGGAGCAAATCGGCAAATAGGTAGTGCAAAAAGGAGGTGGACGCTATGCCCCGTATGTCGAAATACCTCAAGGAAGAATGGGCGTTCTTTCTTGACGAGCGTGGACGGATGAAATATAACGAGCTTTGCAGAAAATGCGAAAGGAGCTGCAAGCAGAGCTTCCGTGCCATCGTTATTCAATGCCCGCACTATCAATCGAAAAGGAGAATCAAAGAATGACCGACAATCAGATTATTTCAAACACAAAGCTGGAAATCATTAAGGCAAGCGACATTATTATCAGCTTTATACCGGCGCATTTGAGTTGGAATGATCTTGAGGAGTCTTGAAAACGTACAGTTTTCAAGACTCCTCACAGCTTGTCGAGAAACCCGGTTGCTGCGTAATGTGCAACCGGGTTTCTCGACAAGCTGACCGCCTCAAACGTATCGTTTGAGACGGTTTTTGTCGTGTGTCGACAGAAAAGATACCACCGTCAAAGCCTTGTGCCGCAATGGTTTTGCGGTTTTGCAGCCTTATGCGCAAGAGAAATACCCACCGTTAAACCTCATCCTCTTTACGATCTCCGAGCCCATACTTTTTCATGAGTTCTATGGCAAGCCGCTCTCCTTCGTCTGTAAACACGATCGGCTTTTTGCCGCCTTCACCGCAGATAAGCCCCTGTGCTTCCAACCTTTCCAGAACCGAAAAATCATATCCCTTCCAGCAGCGCCGCAGCAGCATATCATCAGTCTTGTGCGGTTTTCTGCGAAGTCCTATTGTTCTGCGTTCCTGCCACGAAGTCAGGTACATCAGCAAAAGTGTCAGTTCCTGAATCTGCTCTGGCATATGTACTATTTCATTTTCCATTCCCAGCCCCGTCCTATAATAATGTTGTATTTTGCCAACTTCTGTGCTATCCTGTATGCGGCGATACCGATAGACGGCAAGCGGTTAGTATTCGTTTTCTCATTGTGTCATTTCCTCCTGTAACTGTGGTATAATTTATATATAGAGCGAAATGTACCACACTTTTCTGCGCAAGCAGCCGATAACGACGCGGGGGTGTGGAAATGATTGAATACCGAATTAAGAATTACCGCAATGACCGGAATATGACCCAGACAGAACTCGCCAAGCTGTTCGATGTGCGCCGGGAGACCATTTATAATTTGGAGAATGGAAAATATAATCATTCTCTTTCTCTGGCATGGAAGATTGCGCAAGTTTTTAACGCATCCATTGAGGATGTATTCACAGTGCATCTTGATCCCGAATTTATGCACATACTTGCGCAGATTGGAGGCAGTTCAATTGGAAATTGATTTTGAAAGCACAATGGAACATATCGTTGACTCCATTTGCACTGCCGGGTATGAGCTATCCGATTCAATAGTAGATAAATGAAACAGAGCCGCAGCCATTACTCTAGGAGGAGTCATGGCTGCGGCTCTGTTTGTTTATACTATTTCTCTGCTTTTGTAATCAATACTTTTACCAAGGTTTAAATATAATGTTTAGCGGCGCAGCTCTTGAAGGCCATCAGTTATATTAAAAAGCTGCCTCCAATTCAATCGTGATCGGCTGTGCCCCTTCGTACAGGCATTTGCGCCCCAGCGAGTAGAGCCGATCCAGCCCATCTGTGATGGTGAGGAAATGGTTTCCCGCCAGTTGCCCCACCTTGCTGGCGAAGTGGACGCTGCCATAGGCCAGGATCATCTCCATCTCACTGATGCCACCGGGATAGATCAGCATTTCCCCCTTGGTGGGATAGCTGGTATGGTTCTCGTATGTAAGTCCTTCCCACCGGGTATCGCCCATGGGGATCCACATTCCCTCGCCGCTCCAGCGGACATGGATGATCTGGTTTTTGATGGGGAGCATTTTTTTGAAAATGGCGCAGGTTTTAGGAGCAAGCTCTTCTTCCAGAACAGCCGAAAACTGCTCTCCACCACAAATGATTCTCACTTTAGTCATGGCGATTTTTCCTTATCCGTGTCAGACCGCGTTGACTTGCTTTCCGTCCAGCCAGGAATAGAGGTTGTTGAACACGATGTCTGCCCGCTGCTCCATGGACTCCACGGAGGCGAAGGCGATGTGAGGGGTGACGATGGTGTTGGGGCAGTGCAGCAGGGGATGGTCGGTGGGCAGGGGCGGCTCCGTCTCAAAGACATCACATGCCGCGCCGGCGATCTCACCCTTTTCCAGCGCATCAGCCAGGGCAGCGGAATCCAGCACGCCGCCACGGGCGGTGTTGATGAGGAGGGCGCTCTTCTTCATGAGAGCCAGCTGATCCTTTCCGATCATGCCCTTGGTATCCGCCGTCAGAGGGCAATGCAGGGACACAATGTCCGAGCGCTTCAGCAGTTCCTCCAAAGACACCTGCTCATCGATGGCGGGGTCGGAGACGGTGCTTCGGTTGTAGGCCAGCACAGAGCAGCCGAAGGCCTTGCAGAGGGCAGCCACCTTCTTGCCGATGGCACCGGCACCCACGATGCCCACGGTCTTCCCGCACAGCAGGTTGCCCACCAGGCCGTCCTTGGTGCCGCCGTTCCGGCAGCGTTCCTCCGTCTTGCCTACATTCCGCAGCAGCTGGATCATGAAGCTGACGCACAGCTCCGCCACGGCCTGGGTGGCATAGCCGGAGGCGTTGCTGACGGCGATGCCACGCTGCTTCGCCTCCGCCATGGGGATGTGGTCCACGCCGGTAAAGGCCACGTCGATGAACTTCAGGTTCTTTGCTTCCTCCAGCACGACAGGGGCCAGGGGCATATTGGCCAGCATGATGACATCCGCGTCACGGCTCCATTCCGCCTGGACCAGGGGGTCCGTGTTCTTCGGATAAGCCACGAAGGTGTGGCCCATGGACTCCAGCTTCCGGGCGTGCTGCTCGATCACCTGCTCGGACACACCCAGTCCCTCCAACAGTACGACTTTCATGTGGCGATGTACCTCCTAAATATGATTTATATTTGTGCTTGGTTTTCCCAAGAAAACAGCCTCTTTTTTCGGAATATGTAATAGAGAATACCTACCGTGTCCGCCAGCAGCCAACCGATGGGCACTGACCACCAGATGCCGGTCACGCCGATGGACGGCACTGCCGCCAGCGCGTAGGCCAGCGCTACCCGGGTGCCGAGTGATATAACGGTGAGCACCACGCTCATCCCTGGTTTACCCAGCGCCCTGTATAGGCCGTACAGCAGGAACAGGCAGCCGATCCCGCAGTAAAAGGCACCCTCGATGCGCAGATAGCGGACGCCCTCCAGGATGATTTCAGTTTCTCCCGCTTCCACGAATAGCGCCATCAACGGGCGGGCAAAGGCCCACACCAAGGCGGATACCACCACACAAAAAAGCATGGAAGCGCCCACAGCCCCTTTCAGTCCGGCGCGGATGCGGGCTTCTTTCTGGGCGCCGTAATTTTGGGCAATGAAGGTGGAAAAGGCGTTGCCGAAGTCCTGTACGGGCATATAGGCGAAGGCGTCGATCTTCACCGCCGCCGCGAACGCTGCCATGACTGTGGGCCCAAAGCTGTTGACCAGTCCCTGCACCATCAGATACCCAGGTTCATGACGGACTGTTGGACACAGGTCAGGATGGAAAAACCGGCGATCTCCCGGACGCAGGCCCAGCGAATCCGGCAACCTTTGTGAATGGCCCGAAGCTGGGGACACCGCGCCAAAGCGTAGACCGCAATGCCAACGCCGGAGACATACTGGGCAATCACCGTTGCCTCTGCCGCTCCGGCCACACCTCGTTCCAGTCCCAGCACAAACCACAGATCCAGAAGGATGTTCAGCACGGCGGAGACCGCCAGAAAGATCAGCGGCACCACGGAATTGCCCACCGCCCGCAGGAACGACGCGAAATAATTGTACAGGAAGGTGGCGGCGATGCCGCAGAAGATGATGACCAAATACTCCCGCATCAGGCCCCACACCTCCGCCGGCACCCGGAGAAAGCCCCGTAGGAAGTCCAGACATGCGAAAGCAAGCACGTTCAGCAAAAGCGCCGACGCCGCAATCAACACAAAGGAAGCGCACACGCTCTCCCGCAGGCCAGCTTCGTCCCTCTGCCCAAACCGGATGGAGAACAGTGCCCCACTGCCCATGCAGAGGCCCAGCAGGATAGAAGTCAGAAAGGTCATCAATGTAAACGATGAGCCGACGGCAGCCAGGGCGTTTTTCCCCAGAAACTGCCCCACGATCAATGTGTCCGCCACATTGTAGCACTGCTGCAGCAGGTTTCCCAAAATCATGGGGACTGCGAACAGCAACATGGAGCGCATCACCGGCCCCTGGGTCAGGCCTTTGTTCATTTCCTCACGTCCAAATAGAAAGTTATAACTTACGTTTTGAAATAATTATACTGATATAACCTGCTAAAGTCAATCCTTTATTTACTTTTTGTATGATATGTGGTATGATGTCACTGAAAAATCACACATGAGAGAGGAGCCTTGCCATGTTTCTGGAAGGATTGGACGCGCTGGACCAGAAGATCGTCCGGCTGCTGATTGAAAATGCTCGGATATCTTATTCCGACATCGGGCAGGAAGTAGGGATATCCCGGGTGGCGGTAAAAGCCCGTATCCAGGCACTGGAGCAGCGGGGGATCATTGAGGAATATACCACCATCATCAATCCTCAGAAGATCAGCGGCGCGGTTTCCTGCTATTTTGAGATTGAAACACTGCCGGACACGCTGGCAGAGGTGACGGAAACGCTGAAGGAGAACGAGGCCATTACGCAGGTTTACCGCGTGACGGGGAAGAATAAGCTCCACGTCCACGCGGTGGCCGCCTCCAGTGAGGAGATGGAGAAGCTGATCCGGGAGGTCATCGACCCGCTGCCCGGCGTGGTCAGCTGCAGCTGCAACATCATTTTGTCCCGCATCAAGGATATCAAGGGCCTAAGGCTGTAGAGAGAGGTTCCCCAAAGCAGCTAACGGAACAGGCAACAAAGTCGTCCATTCCTTTTATGGTAGTGAGGACATGGACGACTTTGTTAATCTGTGCTGCTGAAAATGGCTTCGCAAATGAAAATAGACATTTTTTGCTTGAGTGTCCCAAGTGATTTCTTTTTACAAAAGCGGTGCAAATAGCCGCAGGACTGCGTAATAGATACTGCGGAGCAGACTTCAATACTTTTTGAGATCCCCCATATCTTCAAGGAGGATCTGCGCGGATTTTTCCTGCGTACGCAAAAAGTCATCTTTGCCTGGAGGACAACCGCGTTATAGATGAACAGACAGGCATTTTCAAAATGGAGATACAGGCTTCGATAGTCAAAGTTTATCGTACCGGTCACCGCTGCTTCATCGTCGCAGATACAGAGCTTGGAGTGGATAAACCCAGGTGTGTATTCATAGATGTGGACGCCTGCTGACAGTAATTCCGGATAATAGGAACGAGTCAGATCCCATACGATTTTCTTGTCCGGAATGCCGGGCGTGATGATCTGCACATCAACTCCCCGTTTCGCGGCCAAGCACAGGGCAGTCTTCATTTCACTGTCTACGATCAAATAGGGCGTTGTGATATAGACATACCGTTTCGCACCGTTGATCATGTTTAGGTAGACATTTTCTCCTAAGTATTCATCATCCAGAGGTGAGTCGCAATAGGGCTGAACATATCCATCCGAAGGAACGGACAACGTGGGACGGTATTTGGATAAGTCATCGGAAGAATTTCGAACGGCATCCCACTGCTCCAAAAACATCAGCGTCATGCTCCATCCAGTGCTCGGCGGGGTCGTGGTAGCTGTTCTGCTGGGCGGCAAAGGCGGTGGGGATCATACCCACACACATGACCAGCGTCAGCAGCAGTGCCAGCGCTCTGCGGGAATAATGGTTCTGTTTCAGATTCATAGGGCCTCCTTATATTTTTTGCTTTTTTCCGCGTTGAAAACAATGTTCTTTTGGCTATCGCCCCCTTCCCCGACTGCAAATCTTTCTTTGCAGATACTCGTTCCAATCCTTGCCGCAGCGCGGTTTCTCCACGGTAACGGCATACCCCTGTAACTGATACTTTTCCTGTAATTGCTGGGCGGCTTTCTGCCCAGGCTCGTCCGCGTCCAGACACAGCGCAATACGGCGGATCTCCGGATGCGCCTGCAAATAGGTCTGCAGTGCGCCGTCATAGAGTCCGCACAGAGCAACGGCGTTGGTTGTGTCTCTGTGGAGCGTGAGGTAACTCATCAGATCGATGGGTGCCTCAAAGACAAGCACCAGATCTGACCGCGGATCGTGCGGGAGGGAGAATCCCGTGTTTTTGTCACTGCCGGGTGCGTCTCCCTTAAATCCGGGACCGTCCAGATCATAGGTGCCGCGCAGTTCCGCATACTTTGCCTGCCCTGCGCTGTTCTTTCCAACGAACACGCAGTTGTGATGTACCGCATCCTCATACAGCAGACCGGCATTCAGAAACTGCCGGATCACCTGGGCAGCGATATCCCGCTTACGGAGATAGGCGAAGACCCTTCTGCCATCCGCATTGCGGGGCGGCAGGGAAAACTCCTGCTTCCGGCTGATGGGCTTTGGCTGCGGAGCGGGTGTGTCTCTGGCTTTCCCGTGGAAGGTCAGCAGGTACTCCACCGCTTCCGAAAAGGATTTTCCGCAATACTGCTGGAGGAAGGTGATGGCATCCCCGCCGGTATTCTGGGAATACCGGAACCAGGTGCACCGATCCTTGATCCGCAGGCTGTCCATCTCCGCGGTAGTATGGAAGCGCCCCACGCGCTTGACTTGATAGCCGAGGTGGGAGAGCAGCTCCGGCAGGTCCGTTTCTCTGGCGATCTGCATTTCTGTGTCTGTGAAGCGATTTCTGATCTCGCTTGCTGTGATGTGTGCCTCCTTCTTTCTTTGATGAAACGCAAAAAGCCGCCCTGGGCATCTGATGATCTCAGATGCCCAGGGCGGCTTTCTCCATGTATGATTCGTTTTTAACTTCGGCGTTTGCAGGCTTACACGGCGTTATCTTCGTTGGGGGTGTCCGTGTCCGCTGGAGTGGTCACGTCGGCCACATGGGGCGCGACAGGGGTCTCAGTGAGGGGCGTTCTGCTCCGCAGTGTTCTCGGCGTCCGCTTCGTCCAGCGCCTGCGTGATCAGGTTTAGCACGAAATCCCGCTGGGTGAGCTTTTTGCCGCTGCGGAGTGTTTCGCGCTCCAGGTGACGCTTGATGCGCTGGAAGAGTTCTTCGGGGATCTGGAATGCCATCGTTCTGCCTTTTTCAGTCATTTGAATGCCGCCCTTCTGGTTTTCGATCATGTCGTAGTATTCTTGGATGAGATTTGTGATGTACTCACTGGTGGTCTGGCCCAGCCGTTCCCGTTCTTCGCTGACCCGCTCATGCAGGTCGATGGGGAGCTGAGCGCACAAGTTTTTGGTGATTGCCATTCTCGGATACCTCCTTCGTCTTTTTGTAACGCAAGCATACCTGAAAGATTCAGTGAAAGCTATTACCAACACTACCAAGGAATGATAGACAAACGAAGCGAAAGCAACATAAGCACCAATGAGACGAAAAAGGCCACCGTCCGCTCCCTCATAAGGAATCGAACGGTGGCCTGCCTTCTTATCCTTTATTCTTTTTTAAGCCTCGGTGTTCGAACCACACCAAACCATAAATTCGGCAGGGTGCATCTTAAAAATGTCGCCTCTCGCGGGGCAAAACTGAAATTTTGAAAAATCGAGTTTTTGCAACTTTTTCATTCTAAAAGTGGCGCATTATATGTGAAAACGCCGCACTTTCGTGCGGCGTTTTCTGCGTTGCATCTTTCATCAACACATTTTGGTACGCCCGACTGGATTCGAACCAGCGGCCTTTAGAGTCGGAGTCTAACGCTCTATCCAACTGAGCTACGGGCGCATATTTGGTTGTGGGTTTCTGCAATAGTCATCAAATAGTAGTCAACGACCAGCTATTTCTTCTCTGCTGTTCCCGCAAACGCAGGTGCGGCAAAGTTTTGCGCCATACCTCAACTGGAGACGCCTGAAATGTCGGAGTCTGTCGCTCTATCCAACTGGGCTACAAGCGCATATGAAATTTTTGAAGGTTATTTTTCGTTTGCGTGGCGGCGGTCACGGTACCGTGCATTGCGCAGATGTTCAAAAAGCTCCGCACGATCTTCCGGGGAAGCGGAACGATAATACGCCAAAAGCTGCTGCTCATCTGTAGAAAGATCCAGCACAGAATCGGCAAGGTAACGACGCTCTTTGCGGCGTGCATACACTTTCACGCGCTGACCGGAATCGCTCAGACGCATCGCATCTACAGAGTTTGCGCTGTATCCGCACAGCTCATCCAAAGAAATGCGGTAAAGACGGCAAAGGCGCATCAGGTCAAAGATGGCGGGTGTCGTTTTGCCGGTCTCATAATACGTGTAGGTGGAACGCTCAACGCCAAGAATATTCGCAAGGATCGACTGCGTGTAGCCGCTTTCTTCACGGAAACGCTTGAGACGTCGGCCGAAGATTGCTTTAGATTCTATTTCTTCCATTGCTGTTCACCATCCGCTGTGTCATTCCGTGAAAATCGTGCACATAACTGTGTTGTATCTTTTGCGCGAGATACAAACAGAAGATACAATGATAGTATACGCTATTTGCGCCACTATGCACGACTACGTGAGAAATATTCACGCGAATGATGTGTATATTCTGTGCAAACTCAAACTGCTTTCATATATAAGTATACACAATACGCATATAGAAAAATGTCGGTTTTTGACGACAGGTGCAGAACGTTCGGAAAAACAGGAAGTGAAGAAAAAGAAAAGCCGCAAAAACTGCGGCTCTTCGGAATTTTAAAGGTGACGGAAACTCACGGGTTTACGGCGCTTTTCATCATCTCGTCGTCGCCGGTAAGCGCCGCGAGCATCAGGTTATACACGCGCTGTGGGTCGCGGTGAAAGTTCTTTTTCACTTCGCGTGCCTGATATAGGTCGGGCACATACACGGTAAGGCTCATCAGCTCCATTTCTCCGCCGGAAATGTGGCATGTCACGTTGTAGCCGTTTTCGGTGCGGACAATGGTCGCCACGTTTTCGCGCTCCATCTTAGCGGAAGCCAGCAGAGCCGTGGCGGCGGCTACGGCCTTATCACGCACGGAAGAGGGGATAAGCTGTTCTAAGTCATCCGCCACACTCTTGCCACGCTTAGTCAGCACATAGGTGTTGTCCTCCTCGCGGGTGACATTGCCAAGGCTCACAAGGGCAGAAAGCGCATCGCTCGCCTCAAAGTAATTCGCAAGGGATTTTTCCTGCAAGACCTTGATGATGTCATCGCCCGAAAGCGGCGCGTTTACGCTTTTGAGCATATAGCAGATCAAAATGCGGATATCGCTTTTCGAGCGCAGTCCGCCCGGCGCAACGCCGCCGGTAAAAGCATCATATTCCATACAGTTTTACCTCCTTCTTAGTTATCAATAAAGCTGATATTCTTCCATTTTCCGCGCGCAAAGCGGATGACAAAGCAGGCGCCGCGGCAGAACCAATCGATACACATTGCAATCCATGTGCCCAAAATGCCCATGTTAAAGTAGATCGCCAGAACGTAGCTGAAGCCGATGCGGAAGATCCACATGGAAAGCAGGGAAACAATCATCGTAAAGCGCACATCGTTCGCAGCGCGCAGGGCGTTCGGCAGGGCAAAGGCCAGCGGCCAAACAATGACGGCGCAGATGCCGTGCACAATGAAGACCTCCATCGTCATTGTGGTCGTTTCCTCGGAGAGTGAGTAAAACGAAAGGATCTGCTTGCTGAACAGCAGCATCAAAAGCGTCATAGCCCAGACGACACCGTAGGTGATGAGCATCAGCTTCTTCGTATACTTTTTCACAGCTTCGTAGTCCTTTGCGCCGATGCACTGGCCGACGACCGTGATCATCGCCATGCCGAGCGCCATGCCCGGAATAACCTGCAAGGAAGCGAGGTTGCCCGCCACGGCGTTCGCTGTGATGGAAATGGTGCCGAAGCCCGAAACAATGCTTGCAACCAGAATTTTGCCGATCTGGAAAATGCTGTTCTCAAGACCGTTCGGCACGCCGATCTGCAAAATGCTCTTCAACATAGAGAGGTGAATTTCCGGCTTATGGAGCTTATCATAGAAAATAATACGGCGCGGGTTCAAAAGCAGCACCGTAATGATGATGGCGCCTACTGCACGGGAAACAAGAGAAGCCGTCGCCGCGCCCGCCGCAGCCATCTGGAAGCCGTAGATTAAAATCGCATTGCCCACGATGTTGATGGTGTTCATTAAAATGGAAATGAGCATCGTCGTGCGCGAATCGCCCATAGAGCGGAACAGCGCCGCACCGGCGTTATAGACCGCAAGGAACGGATAGGAGATCGCGGAAAGCAAAAAATAAATCTGCGCGTGCGCCATAACGTCCGCTTCAATGGATCCGAAAATCATGTTCAGTACCGGCTTGCGGAAGAATACGGCGATGACGCCCAGCACAGCCGAAAGCGCAAGGCTGGCGTAGAAAAGCTGCTTTGCCGCAAGACTTGCGCTTTTGTGGTCGCCGCGCCCGATGTACTGGGACGCAATGACCGCGCCGCCCGTCGCCAAAGAAGAAAACAGCGTGATGAGCAAAAAGTTGATGGAGTCCACAAGGGAGATGCCGGAAACCGCCGCTTCGCCGCAGGAGGAGACCATTACGGTATCCGCCATACCGATGGTTACGGCCAGAAGCTGCTCAATAACAAGGGGTATGATGAGCTTCCGCAGATCTTTGTTTGAAAACACGTCTTCGCCTCATTTCAATACTTTGGGCAGTCTATTCGCTTTTTTGGAAAGAAAGCCCATGCTAAATAACAGATAACTCAATTTTACTATGTTTTCTACTAAAATGCAACGGGATAAAAGAAAGTTTTTCGTCAATATTTTGAACCGGAGAGAAACGGCGTGTTCTTGCCTGATTTTCGGCGTTCAAACGGGAATTACTCCAAACAGACTTTCGTTCCGAAAATATCGGTTAAAAAAGTTGAATTAAGCATTGCGAAATTTTGAATTCCGTGTTAAGATATAACCATTCTGATAAAATGCGGGAATGTGGTGTTTTTTTCAGAATGCAAATTACATTTTCTATTTTTATTTCCATAACGCTTCGGTGAAAGGAGGTAAGATTATGGAGACCAACATCAGCACCGTTCAGGTTGTTCTGATGGGCCTTATTACCGTGTTTGTGGTCCTGATCTGCTTGATTGTTATCATCAAGATCCTCGGCCTCATCATGGAGAAGGTCGCTAAAAAGCAGCCGGCTCCGGCAGTAGCCCCGGCCGCCGCAGCACCTGCTGCAGCACCCGCACCGGCGGTATCCGCCCAAAACAACCAGCAGATCGTTGCCGCTATCGCAGTCGCGATCGCCGAGGAGATGGGCACGGACGTTTCGCACATCCGCATCCATTCCATCAAGAGAGTCTGAAATGCGCAAAGCGCGAAATCTAACAGATGAGAGGTAAGTTCAATGAAAAAGTATAATGTCAATGTTAACGGCACAGCTTATGAAGTAACAGTAGAAGAAGTCGTCGGCGGCGCAGCACCGGCTCCGGTTGCAGCAGCTCCGGCAGCAGCACCCGCTCCGGCCCCGGTCGCAGCACCGGCAGGCGCTGGCGAGCAGGTCAAGAGCCCGATGCCCGGCAACATCCTTTCCGTCAACGTCAATGTTGGCGATACCGTTGCTGAAGGCCAGGTTCTCATGATCCTCGAAGCTATGAAGATGGAAAACGAGATTATGGCACCGAAGGCCGGCAAGGTCACCAGCGTGAACGTCCAGAAGGGCGCAACCGTTGAGAGCGGCACACTCCTCTGCGTTGTTGGCTAAGTTAAACTTAAGCCTACGCACATACTACTAAAATAAGGAGTGTTAAATTATTCATGGAAGCGATAACTAATTTTCTGAATAGCACAGGCTTCGCAAAGCTCGGCGAAAACCCGCTGCAGCTCGTTATGCTCGCTGTTTCCTGTGTTCTTCTGTACCTTGCTATCGTCAAGAAGTTCGAGCCGCTGCTCCTTCTGCCGATTGCATTCGGTATGCTTTTAACAAACCTGCCCGGCGCAGGCATTTACCATGCAGAGCTGTTTGAAGGCGGTCATGTGCATTGGGAAATGTTTGCGGAAGGTGTTAAACTCGCAAACGGTTCCACGGAAGCTGCCGGTCTGCTCGACGTCCTTTATCTCGGCGTTAAGCTCGGTGTTTATCCGTGTCTCATCTTCATCGGCGTCGGCTGCATGACAGACTTCGGTCCGCTGATTGCAAACCCGAAGAGCCTGCTGCTCGGCGCTGCCGCACAGCTCGGCATCTTCGTCACCTATGTCGGCGCTGTCCTGCTCGGCTTCACCCCGGCACAGGCCGGCTCCATCGGCATCATCGGCGGTGCAGACGGCCCTACGGCCATCTTCGTCACCTCCAAGCTCGCACCTGAACTCCTTGGCCCGATCGCCGTTGCCGCATATTCCTACATGGCGCTCGTTCCGGTTATTCAACCGCCGATCATGAAGGCGCTCACCACAAAGAAAGAGCGCATGATCCAGATGAAGCAGCTCCGTCAGGTTACAAAGACCGAGAAGATTCTGTTCCCGATCGTGGTTACCATCTTCGTTTCCCTCATGCTGCCGTCCGCTGCATCCCTTGTCGGCTGCCTCATGCTCGGCAACCTTCTCCGTGAGAGCGGCGTAACAGAGCGTCTGAACAAGACCGCACAGAACGAGCTGATGAACATCGTTACGATCTTCCTCGGCACCTCCGTCGGTGCAACAGCTACCGCTGCAAACTTCCTCAATCCGCAGACGCTTAAGATTCTCGTCCTCGGCGTTGTTGCATTCGGTCTCGGCACCGCAGGCGGCGTTCTGCTCGCAAAGCTCATGAACGTCTTCCTTAAGGATAAGATCAATCCGCTCATCGGCTCCGCCGGTGTTTCCGCCGTTCCTATGGCGGCTCGTGTATCGCAGGTCGTCGGCCAGAAAGAGAATCCGCGCAACTTCCTGCTCATGCACGCTATGGGTCCGAACGTCGCAGGCGTCATCGGTTCTGCTGTTGCAGCCGGTGTGTTCCTGGCTCTGTTCGGCGTTTGATAACGCTTAGGAAAGGAAGTAACAGTTATTATGGCTAAGAATCCCCTTAGAATTACCGATACCATCCTGCGTGACGCGCACCAGTCTCAGGCCGCAACGCGCATGCGTATCGAGGATATGCTTCCGGCTTGCGAAAAGCTGGACAACATGGGTTACTGGTCTCTGGAGTGCTGGGGCGGCGCAACGTTCGACGTCTGCATGCGTTTCCTGAACGAAGACCCGTGGGAGCGTCTCAGAACGCTTAAAAAGGCAATGCCGAAGACCCCGTTGCAGATGCTCCTGCGCGGCCAGAACCTCCTCGGCTACAAGCACTATGCCGATGACGTGGTTGCAGAGTTCTGCAAAAAGTCCATCGAAAACGGCATCGATGTCGTCCGTATCTTCGACGCACTGAACGATCCCCGCAACATGGAGACCGCTATGAAGTACGTCAAGGAATATGGCGGCAAGGCAGAGGCTGCCATCAGCTATACAAAGAGCCCCGTGCACAGCGAGGATTACTTCGTAAAGCTCGCTATGCAGCTTGAAAAGATGGGTGCAGATACCATCTGCATTAAGGATATGGCAAACCTGCTCCTTCCGTACGACGCATATTCGCTCGTAAAGAAGCTGAAGGAAAACGTCAGCGTGCCGATCCATCTGCATACCCACAACACCACCGGTACAGGCGACATGGTCAACCTGATGGCTGCACAGGCAGGCGTTGACATCGTGGACTGCGCACTGTCCCCGCTCGCAAACGGCACCTCTCAGCCGGCAACTGAGTCCCTCGTTGCCACGCTGCAGGGCACCAGCCGTGATACCGGCCTTGATCTTGAGAAGCTCAGCGAGGTTGCCGCACACTTCCGTACGGTTGCCGATAAGCTGAACATTAACCCGAAGGTCCTTAAGGTCGATACCAACACGCTGCTGTATCAGGTTCCGGGCGGCATGCTTTCGAACCTTATCTCTCAGCTCAAGCAGGCAAACGCAGAAGACAAGTACTATGATGTGCTCGCAGAAGTGCCGCGCGTCCGTGCTGACTTCGGTTACCCGCCGCTCGTTACCCCGACCAGCCAGATCGTCGGTACGCAGGCTGTTATGAACGTTCTTGTCGGTGAGCGCTATAAAATGGTCACCAAAGAGAGCAAGGGCATGCTGCGCGGCGAATACGGCAAGCTGCCGGGCGAGGTGAACGAGGAAGTCCGCAAGAAGTGCATCGGCGATGACAAGGTCATCACCTGCCGTCCTGCCGACCTCATCGAGCCGGAGCTTGAGAAGTACAGAGCAGAGATCGGCGACAGAGCAAAGAGCGAAGAGGATGTCCTCTCCTACGCACTGTTCCCGGCTGTTGCTACAAAGTTCTTTGAGTGGCGCGACAATCCGCATAAGGATGAAGCACCTGCCGCAGAAGCCGCACCGGCTGCAAAGCCCGCAGCACCGGCCAACAACGGCCCGAAGACCCTCTACGTCGAGGATCTCACCAACGGCAACTTCTGATTGATCGGAAATCCGTTTAAATAAGTGAACAAAACGCTCGTCCCAGTTTATCAGCGGACGAGCGTTTTTGTATATCTGTGCAGCTATATAGCTTTACATGAATATAAAGCTATACTCCTTTACACGCAACAACGCCGCTGCCCGATTTAAAAGAGGCAACGGGGTTGCTCTATACTTGCAGGGGGATAGGGTGGCGCGCTCACGCGTATCTACCGTGCTGTTTGCGAGGCGCTTTTCTTTCCTTTTTTCGCGCGAATATCTATTTACAAAAGCCGGGCAAAATGATACAATCACAGTAAGAATCCCCGAAATAGCGGGCGAAAGGACGGAGTTTGTATGTATAAATTTGATAGAGAAAAATATGATAAGCGTATGCAGTGGTTTACCCACGATCGCTTCGGCATGTTCATCCATTGGGGCCTTTACGCTATCCCCGCGCGCGGCGAGTGGGTGCGCTCCACGGAAGAGATTCCGGAGGAGGACTACATCCCGTTTTTCAACGAGTTTAATCCGAAAGATTTTGACCCGAAAAAGTGGGCGCGCCTTGCAAAGCAGGCCGGCATGAAGTACGCCGTGCTCACGGCAAAGCACCACGACGGCTTCTGCCTGTTTGATTCCGCTCTTACCGACTGGAAAGTCACGAACACGCCTTACGGCAAAGACATCGTGCGTGAGTATCTCGACGCGTTCCGCGCAGAGGGCATCAAGGTCGGCCTTTATTATTCGCTGCTCGATTGGCACCACCCGGATTACCCCGCCTACGGCGACCGCCAGCATCCTATGCGCAACAACATTGCCTATAAAGATAAGCCCTATAACTTTGATAACTACCTTGATTATATGCACGGTCAGGTGCGCGAGCTCTGCACAAACTACGGCAAGCTCGATATGATGTGGTTCGACTTTTCCTACGACGACCTCACCGGCGAAGCGTGGCGTGCGTCGGAGCTCGTGCGTATGGTGCGCTCCCTGCAGCCGGACATCATCATCGATAACCGTTTGGAGGTCAGTGGCAGTGGCTTCGGCTCCATCGCAACGGACGAACCGCTTGAGTACAGCGGCGACTATGTCAGCCCGGAGCAGATCATCCCGCAGACCGGCTTTAAGGACAGCCGTGGCCGCAATATCTGTTGGGAAGCCTGCATCACGATGAACGACAATTGGGGCTACTGCGCAAAGGATAAGAACTTTAAGCCTGCCGAAATGATTATCAAAAAGCTCGTTGAGTGCGTCAGCAAAAACGGCAATATGCTCTTAAATGTCGGCCCGGATGCCAGAGGCAATATCCCCGCAGAGTCCGTCGAGATTCTGGAAAAAATCGGCGCGTGGATGCAGAAGAATTCCGATTCCATTTACGGCTGCGGCGGCTGCGACCTGCCGAAGCCCGAAAACGGTCGCATCACCAGAAACGGCAAAACGCTCTATTATCACATTATGGAAAACTCCATCGGCGGTATCCCGCTGCAGGGCATTTCGCTCGATGAGGTTGAGTCTATCCGTCTCATCTCCGACGGCACCGAGATAAAGCCCCTTAAAAACTGGATTGTTGAAAACTACCCGGACGTCGTGTTCGTGCAGGTTTCCAACACTGTAAAACTGCCCGATGACATCGATACCGTCATCGCTGTCCACACAAAGTAAACCAAAAGGAGTGCGTGTTTATGGGTAAAAAAGCACTATTCGCTGCAGCATTGGCTGCAGGTGCGGCCGCGGTTGTCTCCAACGCCGTTTTAAACGATACCCTGCGCCGCCGTCCGCCGAACAAAGACCCTCTGCCGGACGATGAAGAAACCCGTGCGGCAACAGTATGGTTCAAGAAATATGCCAAGCGCGTCACGTACCGCAACCCCGAAAATATGCGCCTCACTGCATGGTTCATTCCGCACAAAGGCCACCGCTATGCCATCATCTGCCACGGCTACGGCGGCCGCGCAGAGTGCATGCGCCACCGCGGCAAGTCGTTTTATGACCTCGGATTTAACATTTTAATGCCGAACGCCCGCGCCCACGGCGACAGCGCCGGCGACTGGATTGGCATGGGCTGGCCGGAGCGTAAGGATATCATCGGCTGGATCTACGAGATTATTCGCCGCGACAAAGACGCGCAGATCCTTCTCTACGGCGAATCCATGGGCGCTGCCACCGTCATGATGACGGCGGGCGAGCAGCTGCCGCCGCAGGTGAAGCTCGCCATTGAAGACTGTGGCTACACCTCTGTGTGGGATCAGGCCAAAGCCGCTGTCAAAGATCTGTACGCCGGCGCAATGGGTGTGTTTATCCCGGCGGTGTCACTTGCGTCCAAAGTGAAGTTCGGGTATAGCTTTCGCGAAGCGAGTGCGCTTAATCAGATTCGTCGCTGTAAAATTCCCGTGCTGTTCATTCACGGCGAGGCTGATGCCCTCGTGCCGTGCGCCATGGTGTATCGCCTTTACGCAGCCGCAAACTGCGACAAGCAGTTGCTTACCGTGCCGGGTGCAGGCCACTGCCTTTCCGCCTCCGTCGCGCCAAAGCTCTATTGGAGCGCTGTGCGCAGCTTTATCGAACGTTATATCGACCGCTGAAAACCGGGCGGCACCCATAGGCGGTGCTGCCCTTTTTCAAGCATTTGAAAGGAATGAAAACCATGGCCGCAAGACGAAAAAGGGAAGAGGAAGCGGAGTTTTTAAAGCTGAATACCACGTCTAACCCTACGGAGCTCGATATTTTGACGTTTGCGCTGCACCTTTTGGACCCGAGCTGCCCCGCACAAACAACAGCGGCCGCACTTTTGGAGCGACACGGAAAACTCAGCGATGTGTTTGATACCCCCGCGCAGATTTTGGCGGAGTGCCCCGGCGTCGGCCCGCGCCTTGCAAGTGCGCTCGCCGCTTACCCGGACTTGTTCCGTGCCTATATGGAGTCGAAAAATCAGGCGCGCACCCGTATTGTCGATACCAAAACCGCCTTTGCCGCCGTGCAGAACAAATTTTTCGGCAGAAAAACGGAGATCGTCGTGCTGCTCATTTTGGACAGCAAGGGGTATTTAAAGTACATGGGCATTGTCAACGAGGGCTCCGTGCACGGCGTGCCTATTTATATCCGTCAAATCGCCCGGCTGTGCCTTTTGTACGACGCCGACGCCGTTTACCTCGCGCACAACCACCCAAGCGGCAACTGCACGCCCTCACGGCAGGACATCCAAACAACCAAGGAGATCGAGCTCGCACTCTCCGGCATAGACGTCATCCTCTCCGACCACTTCATTTTCACGGACGAGGACTACCTCTCCATGCGCGCGACCGGCGTCCTCCAAAAGCTTCGCCACGACATCGCCACCCTAAAACGGCAGATCATCACGTAAAAGCCGAACATCACAGGACATCGGCGGACATAAACGGCGGGACGCATTGACAAACGGGTGTTCGTGTGTTATACTAAGTCACAGTGAAACGTATGTTCTAAAAGTTCAGTGAGGGAGCAAAGCCATGCAGGAGCGGGATAAATTTGTACTGAAGTCAAAATATCAGCCGACGGGCGACCAGCCGAAGGCGATCAAAGAGCTTGTGGAGTCCATCCGCGCGGGGCATAAGGAGCAGACGCTGCTCGGCGTTACGGGCAGCGGCAAAACGTTTACCATGGCGAACGTCATTGCGGAATTGAATCGTCCCACGCTTGTTTTGGCACACAACAAAACGCTTGCCGCACAGCTTTGCAGTGAGTTCCGCGAGTTTTTCCCGGATAACGCCGTGGAATACTTCGTTTCCTACTACGACTACTATCAGCCGGAAGCGTACATTGCGCAGACGGATACCTATATTGAAAAAGACAGTGCCATCAACGAGGAGATCGATAAGCTGCGCCACAGCGCCACCAGTGCGCTTTCTGAGCGGCGGGACGTCATTATCGTCGCGTCCGTTTCGTGCATTTACAGCTTAGGCGACCCAATCGATTACCGCACGATGGTCATTTCACTGCGCCCCGGCATGGAAAAAAGCCGCGATGCGCTTTTGCAGAAGCTCGTCGAGATCCAGTACGAGCGCAACGACATCAACTTTACGCGCAATAAGTTCCGCGTGCGCGGCGATGTAGTGGAAATTTTTCCGGCGGAATCGAGCGAAAAGGCGATCCGCGTCGAATTTTTCGGCGATGAGATCGAACGCATCAGCGAGGTTGTGCCGCTTACGGGCGAGATTGTCAGCGATTTAAAGCATGTCGCCATCTACCCGGCGTCGCATTACATCGTCCCGCGCGAAAAAATGGCGGTCGCGCTCAAGGAAATCGAGGCCGAAATGGAAGAACGCGTCAAGTTCTTTAAGTCCGAAGATAAACTCATCGAAGCGCAGCGCATCGAGCAGCGTACACGCTATGATATTGAAATGCTCAGCGAGATCGGCATGTGCAAGGGCATCGAAAACTATTCGCGCGTGCTTTCGGGCCGTAAGCCCGGCAGCCAGCCGTGCACACTGCTCGATTATTTCCCGGACGATTTTCTGCTGTTCGTCGATGAATCGCACGTGACGCTGCCGCAGGTGCGCTCCATGTACGCCGGAGACCGCGCGCGCAAGCAGAGCCTTGTGGATTACGGCTTCCGTTTGCCCTCAGCGTATGACAACCGCCCGTTGAATTTTGACGAGTTCTATGCGCACGTCAATCAAGCGGTGTTCGTCAGCGCCACGCCGGGCGACTTGGAGTTGGAAAAATCCGCAGCGGTCGTGGAGCAGGTTATTCGCCCGACTGGACTTTTAGACCCGCGCATCACGGTAAAGCCGACCGACGGGCAGATTGACGATCTTATTTCGGAGATCAACGTGCGTACCGCGCGCGGCGAGCGTATTCTCGTGACAACGCTCACGAAAAAAATGGCGGAAGACCTCACGGGCTTCCTTGAAAATTACAGCATCCGCGTGCGCTACATGCACCACGACATCGATACGGTGGAGCGCATGGAAATCATCCGTGACCTGCGTCTCGGCGAGTTTGACGTGCTTGTCGGCATCAACCTGTTGAGAGAGGGCCTTGATATCCCGGAGGTGTCGCTCGTCGCAATTCTGGACGCAGATAAAGAGGGCTTCCTGCGCAGCGGACGCAGCCTCATCCAGACCATTGGCCGTGCTGCGAGAAATGCACATGGCGAGGTCATTATGTATGCCGATTTTGTCACGCCGTCGATGGAATACGCGATACGTGAGACGGAGCGCCGCCGCGCCATTCAGGAAAAATACAACGAAGAACACGGCATCGTGCCGCAGACCATCGTGAAAAAGGTCTCCGAGATTTTGGAGATTTCCACAAAGGCGGAAGAAGCGGGCAGTAAATCGAAGAAAAAGAAGAAGTATACGGCCGCCGAAAAGCGCGTGATGATCGACAAGCTCACAAAGGAGATGAAGGCGGCAGCAAAGCTGCTTGAGTTTGAGCATGCAGCCTACCTGCGTGACCGCATCAAGGAGCTGGAAAAATAGGAGTTTTCGACATGATTAACAAGGCAAAATGCTTTACAGAGGTAATGCGTCAATTGGCGCTGGAATACAATGCAAAGCCAGAAGACTTTACAGCAAATCGAGTGACGGTCACAACGCCGGCGAAGCCTGATGGCGTGCGGCTCTATTCGCATGAGCTGCCGTTCTTCCAAATGGCATCAACCGGCAGTGGCGTGGTTATCACGGCAAACGAGGTTTTGCATCCGTTTTTAAAGGAGTTTACGGGCGATACCGAGCGCTTCAAGCACCCGTATTGGTTGTTCGAGCTTCCGCATTTGCTGTGCATCGAACGCGAGCTGAACAAATACGACTACACATTGTCGTCGACCTTCCACATGTTTTTGCCCGGCAAGCCGCGTAAAACACGTGTAATGCCATGCACCTTTACACTTAAATGGTTCGACAAAACGAGCGTGAAAACGTTGTACCCGAACACGGATTTTCCGAATGCGTTAAGTGAAAAAGAAAATCCTGACCGTCCGGACGTCCTCGCACTCGCGGCGTATGACGGCGACGAGATCGCGGCGCTGGCGGGTGCTTCGGCAGACACGGACGCACTGTGGCAGGTTGGCATCGACGTAAAAGAACGGTACCGCGGACATGGACTCGGCACAACACTTGTAAGTCTGCTGTGTGACCGCATCGAAGCGCTCGGCAAAACGCCGTTTTACGGCACAGTGCTCGCCAATTTACATTCGCAGAACATCGCCCTCAACACGGGCTTTTACCCCGCGTGGGTAGAAATATCGAGCTTCAAAAAGGAAGAAACGAAAGGGTAAACCGAAATGAGTTCAAAGTACATCACCGTGACCGGTGCAAGAGAACACAACTTAAAAAATATCAATGTAAAGCTGCCGCGTGATCGACTGGTCGTGCTGACGGGACTTTCCGGCTCCGGCAAGTCCTCTTTGGCGTTCGATACCATCTACGCCGAGGGCCAGCGCCGCTATGTAGAGTCGCTTTCAAGCTATGCCCGTATGTTCCTCGGGCAGATGGAAAAGCCGGATGTCGATAACATTGACGGTCTTTCGCCGGCCATTTCCATCGACCAGAAAACAACCTCCAAAAACCCGCGTTCCACGGTAGGCACGGTGACGGAAATTTACGATTATCTGCGCCTTTTGTACGCGCGCATCGGTGTGCCGCACTGCCCGGTCTGCGGCAGAGAGATCCGCCAGCAGACCGTCGACCAGATTGTCGACCGGGTGATGGAGATGCCGGAGCGCACGAAAATTCAGGTTTTGGCGCCGGTGGTGCGCGGCAGGAAAGGCGAGCACCAAAAGGAGTTTGAGGCGGCGCGCAAGGGCGGCTTTGTCCGTGTGCGTGCTGACGGCATCATTTATGACCTTTCCGAGAGCATCAAGCTTGAGAAGAATAAGAAGCACAACATTGAAATTGTCGTTGACCGTCTTGTCATCAAGCCGGACATTCGCTCGCGCTTGGCGGATTCCGTAGAGACGGCGACAGGACTTTCCGGCGGGCTTGTTATCGTAAACGTGGTGGACGGCGAGGATACGCTGTTCTCTCAAAACTACGCTTGCCCGGAGCACGGCGTCAGCATGGAGGAACTTTCGCCGCGCATGTTCTCGTTCAATAACCCTGCGGGCGCGTGCCCGAAGTGCACGGGTCTCGGCGTTTTCATGCGCATTGATCCGGCACTCATCATCCCGGACGACCGCTTATCGATTCGTAAGGGCGGTTTGAAGGGCAGCGGTTGGGCGATGGAGGGCAGCACCATTGCGACGATGTACATGGAAGCGCTCGCAGAGCACTACCATTTTTCGCTTGATACGCCGATCCGCGACCTCTCACCGGAGCTTGTAGACATTCTGCTTTACGGCACGAAGGGCGAGAAGATTAAGGTGCACCGCAAAAGCGAGTACGGCCGCGGCACGTATGAGACAGAGTTTGAGGGCATCATCAACAATCTTGAGCGCCGTTTTCGCGACACGTCCTCCTCGTGGATCAAGGAGGAAATCGAGTCGTACATGAGTGCGGTGCCGTGCGACGCATGCGGCGGCAAGCGTCTTTCCAAGGAGAGTCTTGCCGTGACGGTGGGCGATAAGAATATCAGTGATTTTTGCGACCTTTCCGTTGTGGACGCGCTGGCGTTCCTCGATACGTTGACGCTGACCCCGCGCGAAGAGATGATCGCGGCGGCGGTTTTGAAGGAAATTCGTTCACGCCTCGGCTTTTTGCGCAACGTGGGTCTCGAATATCTGACGCTTTCCCGTGCGGCGGCGACGCTTTCCGGCGGTGAAAGCCAGCGTATTCGCTTGGCGACGAACATCGGCTCGTCTCTCATGGGCGTTTTGTATATCCTCGATGAGCCGAGCATCGGCCTGCACCAGCGCGACAACCACAAGCTGTTATCGACCTTGATGCGTCTGCGCGACCTTGGCAATACGGTCATTGTCGTGGAGCACGACGAGGACACAATGCTTGCGGCCGACTACATTGTGGACATCGGCCCCGGCGCGGGCATTCACGGCGGCAACGTGATTTACAGCGGCGACGTGCAGGGTATTTTGAAGTGCCCGGAGTCCATCACCGGCCAGTATTTGAGCGGGCAGCGGTTCATCCCCGTGCCGCAGACCAGACGCGAAGGAAACGGCAAAAAAATCACCATTGTCGGCGCGCAGCAGAACAACCTGAAAAACGTGACGGTGGACATTCCGCTCGGCAAGCTCGTGTGCATCACGGGTGTTTCGGGCTCGGGCAAATCGTCGCTCATCAACGAGGTGCTGTATAAACGTTTGGCGGGCGAGCTGAACGGCGCGCGCACGGTGCCGGGCAAGCATAAGGAAATTCGCGGCATGGAGAACCTCGACAAGGTCATTCAGATCAACCAGTCACCGATCGGCCGTACACCGCGCTCAAACCCGGCGACGTATACGGGTGTGTTTACGGATATCCGCGAGCTGTACGCCAGCACGCCGGAAGCGAAAATGCACGGTTTTACCTCCGGACGCTTTTCGTTCAACATTAAGGGCGGCCGCTGCGAGGCGTGCCAGGGCGATGGCATTATTAAAATCGAGATGCACTTTTTGCCCGACGTTTACGTTGCGTGCGATGTATGCAAGGGCAAGCGCTACAACCGTGAGACGCTGGAAGTGAAATACAAAGGCAAAAGCATTTACGACGTGCTGGAAATGACGGTGGAGGAGGGCCTTGCGTTCTTCAAGGACCACCCGAAAATCGCGCGCAAGCTGCGCACGCTGTGCGACGTGGGACTGGGGTACATCAAGATCGGTCAGCCGGCAACGACGCTTTCGGGCGGCGAGGCGCAGCGCGTGAAGCTTGCAACGGAGCTGAGCCGACGACCGACCGGCAAGACGGTGTATATTCTCGACGAGCCGACGACCGGTCTGCACATTGCGGACGTGCACAAGCTTGTGGAGGTTTTACAAAAGCTCGTGGACGGCGGCAACACGGTCATCGTCATCGAGCACAACCTCGACCTCATCAAGACGGCCGACCATATCATCGACCTCGGTCCTGAGGGCGGCGACAAGGGCGGCATGATCATCGCGGAGGGCACACCGGAGCAAGTGGCGGCAACGAAGGGTTCCTACACCGGCGAGTATATCAAAATGATGCTGGAGCGTGACAAAAAGCGCAGGGCGGAGCAGAAAGCCTGACAAATTCAAAGTGACGTATGACGCTGCGGGCCCGGTTTTCGGGTGCGCGGCGTTTTTGCGGCTTTAAACGGATTGACACGGAAAAAGAATCTGTCCAAGATATAAAGCCGGAAATTTTGCGTCTTTCAGGGGTGCGGGCGGTTCATATTTACATTTTGTTCAACACATTTGCGTGTAAATCGGGTAGAATGAAGAACGGAAAGGAGAGGTTTGCGGTATGTTTGGCTATGTGCGTCCGTTCAAGGGCGAGATGCTCGTGAAAGAATACGACGCATATAAAGGCGTTTACTGTCAGCTTTGCCGGGCGCTCGGAAAATATTACGGTTTTCCGATGCGGCTGACGCTGAGCTACGACTGCACGCTGTATGCGATGCTGGCACTAAATCAGCGCGATGCCGATGTAAAGGCGGAGAAAAAGCGATGCTGCTGCAACCCGATGAAAAAGTGCACGTATGTGTGCCCCGCGAACGAGGATGTGTTTGCCGAAGAGGCGTTCCATAAGGCAGCGGCACTGAGCATCATTATGACGGTGCACAAGTTGCGCGATACCGCCGCGGATGAAGACGGGCTGAAAGCGTTCGGCGCACGCGTTCTGCGCTTATTTGCGCGACGCGCGATGAAAAAGGCGAGCAATGATTATCCGTTTATGGCGGACGCCGTGCAGAAAATGATGGACGACCAGGCCGATGCCGAACACGCGAAGGAAATTTCCATTGACCGATGCAGTGCGCCGACGGCGGAGATGCTGCAGACGATCTGCGCGGAGCTTGGCAGCAATGCGGGCGAAAAGGCCGTTTTGAGCGAGGTGGGGTATTTCCTCGGGCGCTGGATCTACATTATGGATGCAGCGGACGACCTTACGGATGACCTTTTACAGCAGAAATTCAACCCGTTTATTCAAAAGCTGGGACTGGAAAGCTCGCGCGGGTTACATTTATTGCCCGAAGAACGCAAAAGGGCCGACGAAGAGTGCAATGCGGTATTAAACGGCTCGCTTGCACGGCTGCTGCCGGCGGTGAACCTATTGCCGAGCGGCAAATTTACCCGAATTTTGGAGAATATTTTTGAAAAAGGGCTCCCGGAAATGCAAAGGGAGATCCTTTTCCTGCATATAAAGAAGGAGAAACGACATGACTGATCCGTATAAGGTCCTCGGGGTGTCGCCCTCGGCGACGGATGAAGAAATTAAAGACGCATACAGAAAGCTTGCAAAAAAGTACCACCCGGATCAATACGGCGACAGCCCGCTCTCCGAGCTTGCGGGCGAGAAGATGAAAGAGATCAATGAGGCGTACGACACCATTGTTTCGCAGCGCAAAAACCGCGGTGCGAACAATAACAGTTACGGCTACAACAACTATAACACGTACAATGCGGGTTATAACGCCGGGTATGCGGGTGGCAGCAGTGCCTCCGGCTTTAACGATGTACGCCGTTTCATTATGGCGGGGCGCATTGCAGACGCGGAGCAGATCTTAAACGGCGTGCCGGTGGAAAGCCGTAACGCCGAGTGGTATTTCTTAAAAGGTACGGTTTTATACCGTCGCGGCTGGCTGGAGGAAGCGAAGGAGCACTTTACGCGCGCGTGCCAGATGGACCCGGGAAACCCGGAGTATCAGGCGGCGCTGAACCAGGCCATGAACCAGCGCAGCGGCGTTTACGGCGGCTACAATCCGAATATGAACATGAACAATGCGGGTGGGTGCAACGCCTGTGACATCTGCAACGGTCTGATTTGCGCGGACTGCTGTTGCGAGTGCATGGGCGGCGACCTGATCCCCTGCTGCTAAGGGGGGCGTTTTCATGCGCTCTAAAGCGGCGAAGGTCGCGCTGTGCGGTGTGGTTTCTGCGCTTTCCGTGGTGCTGATGCTGATGACTGGCATTGTGCCCATTGCGACGATTGCACTGCCTGCATTGGCGGGCTGTTTGACGATTGCCATTGTGGCGGAGACAAATGTGCGCTACGGCTTTGCGGTGTATTGTGTTGTGAGTGTGTTGGCGATTTTGCTGACACCGGACAGAGAAGCGATTTTGTTTTACATTTTATTTTTCGGTTACTACCCGACGCTGTACGGACTTTTGATGCGCATTAAGCGTAAGCCTTTGCGTGTGCTTGCAAAATTCGGCGTGTTTAATCTGGCGATGGCGCTGGAAACGACGATGGCGGTTTGGGTTTTGCAGATCCCGCTTTCCGAAATGGAAGTGTTCGGCAAATGGTCCATCCCGATTTTGGCGGTGATGCTGAATGTGGTGTTTGTACTGTACGATTACTCGATGAACGGACTGATCGTCCTGTACATTCGCAGACTGCACCCGCTTGTACAGAAATATATAAAATAAAACAGCCCATGGCTGCGGTTTTCCGTGTGCCATGGGCTGTTCGCTTTGTACAGCTTATATTGCGGTGAGGTCGTCTTTTGTACAGCCTTTTTCGCTGTACCGGGCTTTTTCGTAGACGATGTGCAGGGCATCGTTTTGGAGCTTCGCGTGGGCTTCCGCTTCGGCGGGGGACATCCAGCGCGCGGGCGGCTCTTTTGCGGCGTGCAGCAGCGTTTTGCGGTATTTGCGGCGCACCGCAGCGGTCGGGGAGCGGTCAAGGAAGCCGGGACGGTCGCGCTTTTGGGCGCGTTCCCGCACGGTGGTGCGTTCGTCCTCGGGCAGGTTTTCCACAAGGTCGCGCCGATCGACAAACGAGGTTTTAAACCCGCGTGAGATGCGGATGCAGCCGTAAATAACGCCGAAGATGAGGCCGCCCGCGAGCGCGATGAGCACGATGTACTCGAGAATTTTCATGATGAGGACGAGCACGGGGCTCGGCTCTGCGGCGGGTATCATCTCGTCAAGCGGCATATTGCCGCCGGAGGACGTTTCGGTCTGCTCGGGCGGGGTGTATTCGGCGTGGGTCGCCTCGCGCGGGGTGTAGCGGTAGCCGATGTCGTTTGTGAGCAGCGGCGGCAGCAAAACGGCGGTACAGAACACGGCTGCGGCGGCCAAAAGAGCACAGGTGATGCGCACGATGCGGCGTGCGGGCATATTCTGCATGGCGGCGTTGACGTCGATGTAATCATCGATACGGCGGATACCGCGCTGCGTGAGGCACAGCACGAAGTAAACGGCCGCGAAAACGAGGGAGACGGGCTGGAAAATCAAATCGGCGCGGTCGGTGAAGACAGAGCACAGGAACGGCACGGCGAACACGGCAAGACCCGCATAGCCGGCGTGGTCAAACAGAGAATAGCTTTCGCCGTGCAGGCGGCCGTAAAGCCGCATGAAGCAGATGAACAGCGCGACGACAGCCATGAGAACGGAATCGAACAGGAAGCCGGTGAGTACCGTGATGCCGATGCTTGCGAGAATGTAGAAAAAGATGCGGCGCAGGCATTTTATTGCGAACCAGCTGAGTGCGATGGGAGCGAGAATCAAAAATCCCCGCAGGATGTTTTGCAGGATGACGTCTTTTGTCATGCCCTCCGAGACAAAATTTAAAACGAGCGCGTAAAGCGGCACACACAGCATGGTGGCGTGCAGCCAGCCGAGCACGACGTATAAAATGTGGCGGACGGGAATTTGCTTTTTGAAAATTTTCATTTTGTCCCCTCCCGTTAAACTTCCCAGCGGACGATTTCGACGGATTTTGAGGTCTCCGTGAGTTTGTAGCGCTCCGGCATGTTGCGGTCTTCCGGCAGGATCCAGATGGCGTCACTGCCTTCCGTTAAGGCTTCCAAATCCGGCAGAACGGGCAGCTTTTGCTCCTTGGAGATGAGCACGTAGAGGTCGCTGCCGTGTGCGCCGTCGTGCAGGGTGCGGAGAAGTTGCGGCATGGGGGTGAGGTCGTTGCGGCATTCCAATCTTGCGAGCCGGCGGCGCAGGTAAAGTGCGGTGTTGCGGCCGGTGAGCTCGCCCGTGGAGAGCATTTTGCCGTCTACGGTGTCTATGCCGTTTGAGATGACGGAGACCGAGATGCCGTCTGCGAGCATGCGCTCCGCGAGTTCGGCGGCGATGGAGATGGCGGTTTCGTTTAACGCATCCGTCACGGCGCTGCCGATGCCGGTGCAGTCGAGCAGGACAGTGACCTTTTGGGACAGCGTGGAATCGTGCTGATTGACGAGCAGCGTGCCGCCGCGCGCGGAAGCCTTCCAGTTGATGTATTTCATGGGGTCGCTGCGGCGGTAATCGCGGATGCCGGCAAACTCGAACGGGTCGTCGTACACACGCCGACGGCTGACGAGCAGACCCATGATCTTGCTGTACGGAATGCGGATGTGGCTTGCGGAAATGTGCGCGGGCAGGACGTAGAACTCCGTTTCCTGCGGGAAATGCGCCACCTGCTTTTCGGTCATCAGAAAATCGTAGGACGTGACCGTGGTGGACGCGATGCGGTAATAGCCGCGCTTTTTGCCGCGGACAGGTAGTGTACGCGTGATGCGCTGGCGCACGGACGCTGTGAACACGTCGCGGCGGTAGGTCATATCGCTGACGGTGGAGTTTTCTTCGTCCTGAAACACCACCCAGCGGCTCATATCGAAGCCGACCTCCAAAACGGGGAGCGGCAGGTATTTGTTGTTCACGATCGTTTCGACGAGATTCGCTTCTTCGCCGCAGAAAATGTAATCGCGGTCAAAGGATATCTGTACGGTGAGGTTTTCGTCCCACAGGCGGCGGAACAAAAGGCGCTGTGCAAAATAGAGGACGAGCAAAACGATCGGGAGCAGAAGGAGCGCCCACATTACTTTGACCAGTCCTCAGTCGGCAGGGCGACGGAGGAGAGCACATCGGTCATGGCCTTTTTCTGGGCATCGGTGGAGCCGACGGAGCCGCTGAGCTGCAAACGGTGGGCGAGCACCGGCACGGCGACGGTCTTGATGTCTTCCGGCACGACGTATGCGCCGCCGCGCACCAAGGCGTAAGCGCGCACGGCACGGACGAGCGCAAGGCTGCCGCGCGGGCTGACGCCCATATCGATATTCGGCCAACTGCGCGTGGCCTGCACGAGGTCGATCATGTAATCGAGCAGGACGGGGTGAATGTAAATCTCCTTTGCCTGCTTTTGCAGCGCGAGAATATCCTCACGCGTGCAGACGCTTTGCAGCGTTTCGAGCGGCTCTTCCTTCATAAAGCGCTGCAAGATGGCGCGCTCCTGCTCTTTTGTGGGAGAGGCCATGGAAATGCGCATTAAAAAGCGGTCGAGCTGGGCTTCCGGCAGGGGATAGGTGCCGAGCGTTTCGATGGGATTCTGCGTGGCGATGACGAAAAACGGCGCCGAAAGCGGACGGGTGACGCCGTCCACGGTGATCTGGCGCTCGCCCATGCACTCGAGCAGGCTCGACTGCGTGCGCGGTGTGGCGCGGTTGATCTCATCGGCGAGGAGCAGGTTGCAGAATGCCGGGCCGGGGCTGAAAACGAAATCGTTTGCTTTCTGGTCGAAGTAGTTGAGGCCCGTGACGTCGCTGGGAAGCAGGTCGGGCGTGAACTGGATGCGGTTAAACTCCAGACTGACGGACTTTGCAAGTGACTTTGCGAGCACGGTTTTGCCCATGCCGGGCACATCTTCGATGAGCACGTGACCCTCGGCAATGAGCGCGGTGAGCAAGAGGTTGATCGTTTCTTCGGAACCGACCATGACCTTGCTGATATTTTCACGAATGGACGAAATGAGCGTTTTACTTTCCATAAAAGACCTCCAAAAGACGGGTGCGTTTATTCTGTTGTGGGAAATCAACATAATTAAACGGTTAATAATCGGAATAAGGATACAACAAAACGAAAGAAAATGCAAGCTTCTTTTGTAAAGGAAGACAAAGAATGGAGAGTGATATCCGTGCTGCACGGATATACCTTTGCATGAAAGGATGCATTTCCTGCAAAAACGGTTTGAAATTCATAGAAAACAGCGAAAATATCCCTTGATTTTTGCAGGAATATCGGCTAAAATAAACATTATGATACTGTGTATACGTGTGCCCTGTCCGTAGGGGCAGGTATGCGGCCGCGTCTGCACGGAGGAAATTTTGCAGGAAGCGGCGACTCGTGCTGTAAAATTTCCTGTCAGGAAACGTAAAGAAAGGAAATCACCCATGAATATCCAGCTTACGAATCGCATTAAGCAAAATGCGAGATCGTTTTCCAAAGGTCAGAGGTTGATCGCGAAGTATATTGAGGAGCACTACGACAAGGTGGCGTTTATGACGGCCTCGAAGCTTGGCGCGACGGTCGGTGTGAGCGAATCGACCGTGGTGCGCTTTGCGACGGAGATCGGATACTCCGGCTATCCGGCGCTTCAGCAGGCGATGCAGGAGATGATCCGCAACCGCATGACGAGCGTGCAACGCCTTGAAATGACCTCGACGAACATTCCGCTTGACCGCCTGCTTGACAGCTCGATGGATCAGGACATCGACATTATCCGCCGCACGAAGGAGTCCATTTCACATGAGGAGTTTTACCGTGCGGCCGATGCACTCGTGAAGGTAAAGAAGGTTTATATCATCGGTGCAGGCAGCTCGCTTGCCATTGCGACGTTCCTCTCGTACTACTTCTCCTTGGTGTTCGATTCCGTACAGCTTATCAGCGCGACGAGCGAAGCGCAGATTTTGCAACAGATGGTGCACATCGGCGAGGGAGACGCGCTTGTCGGCATCAGCTTCCCGCGGTACTCCAAAAAAGCAGTGAAGGCGCTGAAATACGCTTCCGACCGCGGTGCGACGGTTGTGGCCATTACGGACAGCACGCTTTCTCCGCTGACGAAGTATGCGGAGCATGTGCTGCTTGCAAAGAGCGACATGGTATCATTTGTCGATTCGCTTGTGGGCCCGATGGCGCTTATCAACGCGCTTATTGTGACGGTGGCCATTAAAAAGAAAGACGAAGTGGCGAATACACTCTTAAACCTGGAGACCATTTGGGACGAGTACGGCGTGTACGAGAAGGTCGAAGACAAGACCGACGAGGAACGTAATGTTTGATGCAGTCGTAGTCGGCGGCGGCGCTGCGGGCATGATGGCGGCGATCACGGCGGCGGAACGCGGCAAGCACGTCTTATTATTAGAAAAGAACGCACAGCTTGGGCGGAAGATCCGTATTACAGGCAAGGGCCGCTGCAACGTAACGAACAACTGCGAGCCGCGCACGGTGATTGAATCCACGCCCGGCAACGGCCGGTTTTTGTACGGGGCGGTGAATCATTTCACCCCGCAGGACACGATGGACTTTTTTGAGGGGCTTGGCGTGCCGCTGAAAACGGAGCGCGGCAACCGCGTGTTCCCGGTCTCGGACAATGCACACGACATTGCGGACGCGCTTTGGAAGAAGCTGAAAAAGTGCCGCGTGGAAATTCGGCAGGGCAATGTGAAAGAGGTGCTGACCGAAAACGGCAGCGTCATCGGCGTGCGCACGGAAAACGATGTGTTTGAGGCCCCCAGTGTGCTTTTGGCGTGCGGCGGCGCTTCGTACCCCGGCACGGGCTCGAACGGCGACGGCGCGCGGCTGGCGGAAAAGCTGGGGCACACCATTATTCCTATGCGTCCGTCTTTGGTGGCGCTGACCTCTGATGACGAGGATTGCCCGGCGATGCAGGGGCTTTCTCTGCGCAACTGCGGTGTGACCGTGACGGACAATGAAAAGAAAAAGAAGCCGGTCTACACGGACTTCGGTGAGCTGCTGTTCACGCACTTTGGGCTTTCCGGCCCGACGATTTTGAGTGCGAGCGCGCACATGCGCCATATGGCGCCCGGCAGATACACAGTGACGCTCGACTTAAAGCCGGCGCTCACTCCGGAACAGCTTGACCAGCGCCTTTTACGCGATTTAGAGAAAAACAAGAACCGCAATTTCAGCAATTCGCTCGATGAATTATTGCCGCAAAAGATGATCCCGGTTGTCGTGCGGCGGTCGGGCATTCCGCCGGAAGAGAAGTGCAACACCATCACGCGCGAGCAGCGTGCGGTGCTTTTGGATGTCTTAAAGCACTTTACGGTGGAGATTTCCGGCTTTGCACCGCTTTCCGGCGCGATTGTGACGGCGGGCGGCGTTTCCGTAAAGGAAGTCGACCCGAAGACGATGCAGTCCAAATTAATTCCGGGCTTGTACTTTGCGGGGGAAATTCTGGACGTGGACGCGTACACGGGCGGCTTTAACCTGCAGATCGCCTTTGCAACGGGACACGCGGCGGGCGAAAATCTGTAAACTATCATTATATATAAGGAAGTTATATTATGTATGCAATAGCGATTGACGGACCTGCCGGCGCAGGTAAAAGCAGCGTGGCGAAAGCGGCTGCAAAGGCGCTCGGCTTTGTTTATGTGGACACGGGCGCGCTGTACCGCACGGTGGGGCTTTACCTGCTGCGCAGTGAGGTTGACCCTGCAGACGCAGAAGCGGTGGAGCCGAAGCTCCGGGACATTCAGGTCGATCTGAAATACGAAGACGGCGTGCAGCACGTCATTTTAAACGGCGAGGATGTATCCGGCCTTATCCGCACGCCGGAGGTCTCTATGGCGGCCTCTGCGTGTGCTTCCGTACCGGCGGTGCGTAAGTTTCTGTTCTCCGCGCAGGTGGATATGGCGAAAAAGTACAACGTCATCATGGACGGCCGAGACATCGGCACGACGATTTTGCCGAACGCACAGGTGAAAATTTTTCTGACGGCTTCGCCCGAGGTACGCGCCGAGCGCCGCTACAAGGAGCTCAAGGAAAAAGGCGTGGACGTGAGCTATGAAGAAACGCTTGCGAACGTTATTCGCCGCGACAAGCAGGACGAAAAGCAATCTAAGGCAGCGGAGGACAGCATTTTGCTTGACAACAGCGAGCTGGATTTTGACGGCACGGTGAACCGCCTGCTGGAGATCGTGGAAGAAAGGACGGGCGTGAAGCATGGCTGAAAATAGGAAGCCGAAGGAACACCTTTCCTGGTGGTATTTCCTTGCAAAGTACGTGATGCTGTTTTTCTTTAAAATTCTGCACCCGTACCGTATTATAGGCAGAGAGAACATGCCGCTTACCGGCAAGCTGCTCGTTTGCTCTAACCACGTGACGATGGGCGACCCGATTTACCTTGGCTGCGCAATACCGAAACGACAATTACACTATATGGCGAAGACCGAGCTTTTTGAAAACAAGCTCATCGGCGGATTTTTGAAGAGTCTCGGCGCGTTCCCAATCTCCCGCGGCACGGGCGGGGCACAGGGCATTCAGACGGCGATTGACCTTTTGGAGGAAGAAAAGGTCGTGTGCATGTTCCCGGAGGGTACGCGCTCGAAGACCGGCGAGCTTTTGAACCCGAAAATGGGTATGGTAATGCTGGCGTACAAGACGCACTGTACGATTTTGCCTGTGGCGATTGTGGGCGAGGGCGGCAAGCCCCCGAAGGTGTTTAAGAAAATGGTCATCAATATCGGCAAACCAATCCGGTTTGAGGACATGGGCCTGACCGAAGATTCCGGTATGATTTACCGCCGTGTTTCGCGCAATATTTTTGCCGAGGTGCAGAAGCTGCGCGAGGAAGGTCTCGATATTATGGAGAACAGGTGGAAGAAAGTATGATCCGCGTGGCGAAAACAGCGGGATTCTGCTTTGGTGTGAACCGCGCGGTGGAGACCGTTTACAAATTGCTTGACGAGGACAAAACCGTCTGCACGCTCGGGCCGATCATCCATAACCCGCAGCTTGTGGAGGAGCTCGGCCGCAAAGGCGTGCGCATTATAGATGCGCCCGAGGACGCGAAAGCGGGGGAGACGGTTGTCATCCGCTCTCACGGTGTACCGCCGGAGGTCATCGAAAAACTGAAAGTGCTCGGTGTCGATTACAAGGACGCGACGTGCCCGTATGTGCAGAAGATTCACCGCCTTGTTTCCGACGGAGAGCGCGAGGGCAGGCGCGTGATGCTGGCCGGCGATGCCAAACACCCGGAGGTGGAGGGCATACTCGGTTGCTGCAAAACGCCGTACCGTACCTTCAAAACGCGCGAAGAACTCGAAAATTTATTCAAAAATGAGCCTGAACTTGCCGAAATGCCCCTTCTTTTCTGTGAACAGACCACTTTTAACGTAGAAGAATGGGAAAAATGTTTGGATTTCGTAAAAAAGGTATGTACAAACGCTTCAGTTTTTGATACAATATGTAAGGCTACAACAAATCGTCAGCGCGAAGCACGCGAGCTTGCGCGTGAAAGCGACTTGATGCTCGTCATCGGCGGGCGTCACAGCTCGAATACGGCGAAGCTCAAGGAGGTCTGTGAACCGTATGCGCAGACGTATCTCATTGAGACGGCGGCGGAGCTTGCAGCCCTGCCTGTAAAGGGCAAAATGAATATCGGCATAACTGCCGGTGCTTCAACACCGGCAAGCATAATAAAGGAGGTACTTGTTACCATGACAGACAAAATTGAAACAAATGAGCTTAATTTTGAGGAGATGCTTGAGGAATCACTCAAGAGCTTAAATACAGACGAAAAGGTGCACGGTGTAGTTGTAAGCATTTCTCCCACCGAAGTGTATGTTGACGTCGGTAGAAAGCAGGCCGGCTACATCCCGGCTAACGAGCTTAGCAACGATCCGAACGCGAAGCCGGAAGATCTTGTAAAGATCGGCGACGAGATGGATCTGCTCATCATGAAGACGAACGACCAGGAAGGCACCATCATGCTCTCCAAGAAGCGCATCGATGCCATCAAGGGCTGGGAAGACATTGCAGCGGCTATGGACGCTGAAGAAATTCTCACCGGCAAGGTCACAGAAGTTGTTAAGGGCGGCGTGATCGTTCTGTATAACGGCATCCGCGTCTTCATCCCGGCTTCTCAGGCTGTAGCAAACCGCGGTGACGATCTTGAGGCTCTGAAGGGTCAGGACGTTCAGTTCCGCATCATCGAAGTCAACCGTCAGCGCCGCCGTGCGGTCGGTTCCATCCGTTCCGTGCTCCGCGAGCAGAGAAAGGCAGCACAGGCTAAGTTCTGGGAGTCTGTTGAAGAGGGTCAGGAGTTTACGGGTACCGTTAAGTCCCTCACGAACTTCGGTGCATTCGTTGACCTTGGCGGCGTGGACGGCATGATCCACATTTCCGAGCTCTCCTGGAACCGCATCAAGCACCCGAGCGAAGTTGTCTCTGTCGGCGACACCGTTCAGGTTTATGTCAAGAGCCTTGACCGTGAGAACGGCAAGATCTCCCTTGGCTACAAGAAGAAGGAAGACAATCCGTGGGAGATTCTCAAGAACGAGTATCCGGTTGGCACGGTTTGCGACGCTACCGTTGTCGGCATGACCACGTTCGGCGCATTTGCTAAGATTCTCCCGGGCATCGACGGTCTCATCCACATCTCTCAGATCGCGGACAGAAGAATCGAGAAGCCGCAGGACGTTCTGAAGGTTGGCGACGTTGTTAAGGTGAAGATTACCGACATCGATTTCGACAAGAAGAGAGTTTCCCTCTCCATCCGTGCTCTGCTCGAAGACCAGGGCGAGGACGCTTCTGAGGAATAATTTAAATCGTCAGGTGTAGATTTGCAGGGTGGTTCTTGCCACCCTGCTTTACATGACGGACATTTTAAAAGTAAACGGATAAAACGGCGGTTTTATCCATTGGAGGAAACAATTAGATGAAGCGCGTGAAAAAACCTGTGTTTTTTATCATCGCGGCTCTGATCCTTGCGCTTACATACACATCGGTCTTCGGCGTTTACACGCAGAACGGTGACACGAAGAACACATGGATCAAGGGCGCCGGCGATATAAGATGGGGTATTGATATCCGCGGCGGCGTGGAAGCGACCTTCAGCCCGGCTGAAGGCGTGGAGGCGACCGCAGAGCAGCTTGAAGCGGCAAAGGCAATCATTGAGCTGCGTATGGTCTCGAAGAGCATTACGGACTACGAGATTTACACCGACGAAGCCAACGACAAGATCATTGTTCGTTTCCCGTGGAAGAGCGGCGAATCGGACTTTGACCCGGAGAAGGCGATTGAAGAAATTTCCGCAACGGCGCTGCTGACATTCCGCGAGGGCAAGTCATACGAGACCCAGACCGTGGACGGCGAGGGCAACCCGGTTTACCAGACACCGACGGGCACTACGGCCGATACAATTATTCTGGAAGGCAGCGACGTGACCGAGGCAAAGCCGGTCATGCAGGAGAACTCCACCTCCGGCAGCTACGACTATGCGATCTCCCTGACGCTTTCCGATGAAGGCGCACAGAAGTTTGCAGAGGCGACCGAGCGCCTGAAGGGCAAGACGATCTCCATTTGGATGGACGACATCATGATCTCCGCCCCGACCGTTAACGCGGTCATCACGGACGGCAAGGCTTCCATCACCGGCAACTTTACGGCGGCTACGGCTTCTGAGCTTGCTGCGAAGATCCAGGGCGGCGCACTGCCGTTTGCTTTGCAGACCTCGAACTTCAGCACCGTGAACCCGACGCTTGGCATGAAGTCTCTGGACGCTATGGTCATGGCCGGCGTGATCGCCTTTGCGCTCATCGCTGTATTCATGATCGTGATGTTCAAGATTCCTGGCGTTGCGGCGGTACTGTCCCTTGTGGGCCAGCTGGCCATTACCTTTGCGGCGATCTCCGGCTACTTCCCGTTTGTGAACAGCTTTACGATGACCCTGCCGGGTCTTGCGGGCATTATCCTTTCCATCGGCGTGGGCGTGGATGCGAACATCATCACCGCGAGCCGTATTAAGGAAGAACTCGGCACCGGCAAAACGCTGGACGGCGCCATTCAGAAGGGCTGCTCCAACAGCCTTTGGTCGATCATCGACGGCAACATCACGATTTTGATCGTTGCCATCATGCTCATCGGCGTGTTCGGTCCGTCTAACATTCTCTCTAAGATTTTCGGCGAATCCACGACCGGTGCGATCTACTCCTTCGGCTACACTTTGCTCGTCGGCGTAATCGGCAACTTCATCATGGGTGTGTTCTGCTCTCGTCTGATGATCAAATCGCTTTCCGGCTTCAAGCCGCTCCGTAAGAAATGGCTGTTTGGAGGTGCGGATAAGTAATGAAAAAGTTTGATTTTGATTTCTATAAGAACAGAAAAATCCTGTTCGGCATCTCGATTGGCCTGATGGTCATCGGCTTGATTTTCAATTTCATTCGTGGCACGAAGATGGACATTCAGTTCGTCGGCGGTGCAATGATTAAGTATTCCGTAGACGGCGAAGTCGATACGGATGAAATCGCGTCCCTCGTAAAAGAAGAGACCGGCCGCGACGTTTCCGTTGCATTGAGTAAGACGTTCGGCACGGACGCGAACCAAGTGACGCTGTCCTTTGCGGGCAACGAAGCTGTGACGCTCGATGAACAGCAGGCAATCGCGCAGTCCCTATCCGACGCGTATGCCGACCGCACGTTCAACGTGGTGGAATCGAGCTCCGTTGACCCGACCATGGGCGCGAAGTTCTTCCAGAAGTGCCTTGTTTGCTTGCTTATCACGTTCGTGATCCTGCTCGTTTACATTGCACTGCGCTTTAAGAAAATCGGCGGTCTTTCCGCCGGTGTTACGGCGCTCATCGCACTTGTGCATGACGTGCTGCTTGTGTATTTCGCATTTGTGATTTTCGGTTTCTCAATCAACGATATTTTCATCGCTGTTATCTTGACAATCCTCGGCTACTCGCTGAACGATACCATCGTCATTTACGACCGTATTCGTGAGAACCGCAAGCTCTCCCCGACGAAGAGCCCGGATGCACTGCCGGCTATCGTCAACAAGAGCCTCAATCAGACAATGACGCGTTCTATTCTGACATCTCTGACCACCTTCATGGCGCTGCTTGTCATCTACATTGTTGCGGCGGTTTACGGCATCAGCTCTGTACAGAGCTTTGCACTGCCGATGATGGTCGGCACGATTGTCGGTTGCTATTCCTCGCTGTGCATTGCGGCTCCGCTGTACACCATGTGGGCTGTGCATAAGGGCGAGAAGAGCAAAAAGTAATCTGACCCGAGCTGCTTTTAAGCAAACGTTTCTATTACAGAATGAAATTCCCGGAAAGCCGTGTGCTCTCCGGGAGTTTTTGTATAGGACGCATTTTACGGTGCAGGGGAGATAGAAATAAACAAACGATAAAAAGCTAAAAAACCGGGTAAGCTGCCGTGCGGTGTGCTACCCGGTTTTGGCTTTAGATCTGTTGGGATGTGCCGGTAAGGAGCCAGAAGACATCGACGTCTAAAATTTCGGCGAAGGCTAAAAGCTCGATATCCGTGACGGTGCGAAGCTGACCCTCTAACTTAGAGAGGGCAGAGGCGTTGATATCAACACCGCGCACCTGCAGCTGCGCGAGCAGCTCTTTCTGTTTCATGCCACGATTGCGGCGAATGCTCTCAATACGTGCGCCGACTAAGTTTTTGTCTCCAAGTGGTTTTTTACGGATGCGCATTTGCTCGCCGCCTTTCAAAGTTCTATACACATTATAAGCGTAAATGCACAAAAAATCAATTCATTTTCCGAAAAATTATGAAAATCAACTGCTAACAATTCGTGAACGGTCCGTAAAACCGGGTGAATTACTCTGTGGTTTCGTCCTGTTCTTCGGATTTTGTATCTTCCGCTTCGCCGGAACGCGTGCGGCGATAGGCGAGCGGTGTCATGCCATACTTTTTCTTGAAGATAGAATAGAAATAATTCGTGTTCATAATGCCGATGGCTTCGCTGATTTGGTTGATGGGCAGCTTAGTTTCACGCAGAAGCTGCTCGGCCTTTTTCATGCGGGTGTTGCTGAGGTAATCACTGAACGAATAGCCGATCTGCGTGGCGAAAATTTTGCCGAAGTAGGCGGGGGAAAGGCCTGCCATGCCGGCGAGCATTTTCAGGGAAAGATCCGGATTTGCGTAGTTTTTGTCGATGTATTCCTTTGCGGCATCGGCGGCAAGCTCGTTGCCGTATTTGCGGTTGATGCTTTGATGATGTGCCAAAATGGTGATGAACTCCATGCAGCGCTTGCGCAGCATATAGACGTTCGGTAGCTGACGGTCAATTTTATTCAGTTTATCCATCAAGATGGGATAAGCGGTGTCGTCATCCGTGAAAGTGGTGGAGAAATCGTCGAGCAGCGACATCATGACGTGATTGAAATACGCAACGGCTGTATTGAAGCTGACGTTTGACATGTAGGAAAGCGCGAGATCGAACTCATGCGAGCAGGCATCGAGGTCATTTGCGCGGATGTGCTCGGCAAGCTTCATATGGAGCTTGTTGTGGTATGAGTTGAGATTGATATTCTGGCCGGTCTCATAGGCGAAGAAAATTTTGCCCTGATTACGGATGGCGGAATATTCCAGTGCGATGTTCGTCGCCTCATAGCAGAGGTTGATATTGACGGCTGTCTCCACGATGGTGCCGATGCAGACGGTGGTGTTCATGGCAAACTCGCGCTGCATGACCTCGCACACGCGCTCAAGCTCCGGCACAAGCTTTTCCGGGTAGGCGTTCTTTTGCAGGGGGAGCAACATCACGAGAAAGTTGTGCGAATTGCGGTACGGTACGACACTGCCGAACTGCCCCAAAACTTCGGTGGCGAGGTTTTCGAGAGCGTAGCTGTAAATGAAATAGTTTGGGTCATCCGGGCCGAAGCGCAACTCTTTGGAGGCTGCACTGATAATGACGATGGTGTAATACGGCGCGGTGAGGTCGATGCCGTAGCTTTGGTATACTTCGATGTAATTCGGAATCTGTCCATACTCGCCGTGCATAAGTCGCTGAATGTTGCGCTTTTTGGAATCGGAATAGGAGGAGATGAGGCCTTGCTCCAGCTTATCGGCTTTCATGTACATATCGGAAAAGGCCTTGCTGAGCTGGTCGAGCTCATCGCCGGCATGGTCGTTCGACGGCTTTTTGACGTAGTTGCTGTAGAGCACTTCGATTGGCGCGGAGAGCTTTGCACTGGTGCGGAACGAGATGAACATGCCGACGCAGAGCACAAGAATACCGGCGAGTAACGTGATGATGGCGAGCTGGGGGAGACCGCTGTAAATATTCGAGTACGGCACAATATTGAAGATCGTAAAGCCGGAGGAAGACGCCTTGGCGTAGGTGACGAGCGCTTCGGTATGGTCAGCGCAGGTGTAGGAGAAGGAGCCGGAATTGTCGGTCAGCTCCGGGAAATCCTCCACGGAGACAATAGTATTGTCGGGTTTTGCATGCGTAAAGGTTTCTGAATCACCTTCAGCGATATTGGTGGAGAAAACCTCGCCGTAACGGTTCAAAAGCAGGACTTGCTGAAAGCCGTTCGAGGTGCGCAGGTTCGATATGGAATCGTTGAAATAATCTTCGTCCACGTCTACGATGATGAGGTCGGGCGAGCCGCCTTTGCGTAGCTGTACGCGGAAGACGAAGGAATAGACATAACGGGTCTTGAGCTGCTGTGTGGCGTAGTTTGCACCGATCATGCGCAGAAGGCAGGTATCGGCGCCGGGATTATCGGGCAATCTACGATAATAGTATGCAATATCGTCATCCGTGAGAAAATCTGCCGTAGAGCTGGAGACGAAACGATTGGAGGCAGAGTTATAAAGGCTAGCATAGCGCGTATAGCTCTGCGCCGTTTGGATTTCGCGCAACTTGATGCCTGCATCGGCTTCGATGAGTCGGTTGAAGGTATTGGAGGAGAGGCAACGGTTCGTATTGCTGTTCTGTAAAATTTGATTATTAACGGAGCGCATTTGGCTGTAGAGCATGTCCGTCATCTGACAGACCTGCTCCAACTGATGCACAGAATAGGTGCGCGCAGAGCTGATCTGCAAATTTGCGTAGATGGTGAAAATTAAAAGCGTGACGAGTATAACGGCTATGGCCACCACGCAGAAAATGCTGAAAAGGTACCGGTTGAACAGCCGGGTTTTTACTTTTTTAAACAAAATACAACACTCCAAATACAAAAAGAGAACGAAAAACACGATTTAGATTTCGTATAACTCTATGATAACGGATTTCGGCACTAAACGCAAGCGAAAAATCAGATTATTGATTCAAATCGTAAAAAACCGTAGTTTCATATCACGAAAAGCCGAAAAAAGTGATTTGATTCTCAAAAAATGGAGAAAAGCGATATTTGTGAAGTGCCTTAAAACTGCCAAAATACAAAGTTGTTTTGAAATTTTGGAGTTTATCGCAAAAAGAATACTTTACAAATCGTTCACAGCGTGTTAAAGTTTGTTCATCGAAAACAAACAAGCGGTTTGCAAAAACGGTATCTCTGCACGGGGCAGAGGTTCCGGGAAGACCCATGAGGGAGGGCGCCCGGTGCGCTGTGATTGCAAAACGACACGCTTTGGCAAACACCAAGTTTTGTCGGCACTTTGTTTTCAGCAGGAATAGCGATATTCCGGGTTCGCATTTGCAGAGTCAATATATAAATATAAAGCAAATAAGCTTTACTTTATATGTGCGGCTGTGCAGAGGTGAACAAAACTCTTCCTTATATTATATAGAAGAGACACATTATTCGGAGAGGATGATCGCAAACATGAGTAAGGCGTCAGCTTTGGTTGATGTCAGCAAGAAGAGAGTGAATCCTTTTAAAGAGCTGTGGACAAACAAGTTTTTGTACCTGCTTGCGCTGCCCGCGGTCGTTTACACTTTCATCTTTTCTTATTTGACACTGCCGTACATCGTAATTGCATTTGAGAAGTTCAACTACAAGACGGGTGTTTTTAGCCCGTTTGTCGGTCTGAAAAACTTCGAATACTTCTTCAAGTCCAGCTGGGCGTGGACCGTTACGCGCAACACGCTCGTCATCAACATCCTGTTCCTCATCGTCGGTACGGTTTGCTCCGTTGTTTTGGCAATCGTCCTCAATGAGGTTAAGGCGAAGAAGTTCCTTAAGGTTTCTCAGTCCATGATGCTTTTCCCGTACTTTATTTCCTGGGTTATCGTCAGCTACATGCTGCAGGGTATCCTTGGTACAGAGACGGGCCTGCTCAACAATCTGATGGGTACGCGCATCAATTATTATTCTACCCCCGGCTACTGGTACCCGATTCTTCTGATCCTCAACATTTGGAAGAACACGGGCTACAACACGATCGTTTACCTCGCAGCGATCACCGGCATTGACGAAGGCCTTTACGAAGCAGCTTATATCGACGGCGCTACGCGCTTTAAGCGTATCATTTACATCACGATCCCGCTGCTTGCACCGACCATCTGCATCATGACCCTGATGTCTGTCGGCCGCATCTTCTACGGCGACTTCGGTATGCTGTATGCGATCATCCGCGACAACAGCTCGCTGATGCCGATTGCAGAAGTTATTGATACATACGTTTACCGTACATTTAAGAACACAGGTGATCCGAGCCTTTCCATGGCTATCGGTCTCTATCAGTCCATCGTCGGCTTCATTCTGGTCTTCACAGCAAACTGGATCGTCAGAAGAAAGTTCCCGGATGGCGCACTGTTCTGATACAGGGAAAGGAGACAAGCTCATGAACAGCACGGTTGCGGCGGCGACAAAGCCGTCTAACACCAACAACAAAATCAAGCACAGCACGGGGGAGAACGTCGGTACATTTCTGATTTATCTCGTCGTTGCTCTGTTCGCACTGATATGCGTCCTGCCGTTTGTTCTCGTTATCATCGTTTCTTTCAGCAGTGAGAAATCGATTACGATCAACGGTTACTCTTTCTGGCCGAGCGAATGGTCGGCTGCAGCCTATAAAATGCTCTTCCTGCCGTCCTCATCCGTTCCGCAGTCCTATCTTGTAACGACGATTGCAACGGTTGTCGGTACCGTCGTTGCGTCGTTCATCACATTCGGCGCAGGCTACACCCTTGCAAACCGTTCCTGCCGTTACAGAGACGGTCTGTCCCTTTACTTCTACATCACCATGGTTTTCTCTGCGGGCCTTGTTCCGTGGTACATGATGTGTAAAACATTGAACTGCTACGATAACATCTGGGCACTCATCGTACCGAGCCTGTTGTTCAATCCCTTTAACATGTTCCTTGTGCGCAACTTTGTGCGCGGTATCCCGGCTGAACTGAACGAATCCGCAAAGATCGACGGCGCAGGCGAAGTGAAGATTGCATTCGGCATTTACTTCCCGCTTTGCATGCCGGTTCTGGCTACGATTGCTCTGTTCTATGCCATTGGCTACTGGAACAACTACTTTAACGCAGTTATGCTCGTGAATGATGAGAAGTACTACTCTTTGCAGATGCTCCTCTTCAAGATTCAGTCTCAGATTACTGCACTGAGCAAGCTTACTGCCGGCGCTACGGTCAACGTAAACCCGCCGAAGGAAAGCTTTAAGATGGCGACCTCCGTTATCACCATGGGCCCAATCATCATTCTGTATCCGTTCTTACAGAAGTACTTTGTTAAGGGCATGGTCGTCGGCGCTGTTAAGGGTTAATTGCCCGCAAACATTTTAATTCGGTGTTTACCGTGGAAGGCGGTTACACATATATCAATTTTCAAGGAGTTGAAGTAAGAAATGAAGACAACGAAGAAACTGCTGGCTATGGCTCTGGCAGCTGCAATGGTTGTTACGGCTTTTGCAGGTTGCTCCGGCAACAACGACACTTCCAGTGCTGACAGCACATCTTCTGCTTCCTCTGAGGCTTCTACTTCGTCCGATGCTTCCACATCTGACGAATCTTCGGCAACAGAGGACGACGGCACCATTCACCCGATGCGTATTGTACAGCCGGGCACACTTTGCCCGGACTATGAGACCGGTATGGCTGCTGTCAACGAGAAACTGAAGGAAGACGGCGTAAACATTGAGGTTTCCGTCACAAGAATCCCGTGGGATGCTTATGCTGAGAAGCTGAACCTCATGCTGACGACCGGTGAAGAGTTCGAGCTGCTGCATGTTATGCAGGACGTTAAGAACCTTTCCGCTATCGCAGGTATGGGTGCTATCTCCTCCATCCACGATTCCATCCAGAACTACCCGGACCTCTACAACAAGTTCTCTGAGACCGAGTGGCTGGGCACCCTCTACAAGGGCGAAGAGTACGCAGTACCGTGCTACTGGAGATCCTTCGACAACACGATGTCCTACATGGACTACCGTTCCGACATCGCTGAGAAGGTCGGCTACGACGAGTTCCCGGACACGACGGAAGGCATCATCGACCTCATGAAGAAGTCTCAGGACGAGATCCTCAACGAGACCGGTATGAAGGCTTATTCTTGGTTCCATCAGGTTCAGGATACGGCGCACTGGCTCCACAGAAGCTATGATACCTATCCGTTCTATGTTGAGAACTCCCTCGGCATCTGCCTCATCCGTCAGGACGGCACGGTTGATTCCTTCTATGAGTCCGAAGAATTCAAGAAGGACGCAAACACCTACTACGAGATGTATCAGGCCGGTCTCATCGACCCGGATATCTTGAACCGCGACCATCAGAAGCAGTACGACGATGCTAATTACGGCGCAATGCTTCCGTCCCAGACATTCGACCCGTACACGGGTGTTACGATGCAGAAGAACGGTGTTGAAGGCGCAGAAGTCAAGTGGGTTGAAGCTTTTGGCGACGACATTCCGGACATGATCTACACCTATGTGCAGAACCTGAATGCGATTTCTTCCACTTCTGAGGATCCGGAATCCGGCCTCAAGTTCCTCAACTGGCTGTATGCTTCCGAAGAGAACCATGACCTCTTCCACTATGGCATTGAGGGCACGCACTATACCAAGACCGGCGACCACAGAATTGAGCAGGTCAAGGGCGACGACGGCAACCCTCTGTACAGCATGGATACCTGGATGACCGGCTACCTGCCGTACATGGCTTATGCTACCGATACGCCGGACGAGCAGGTCGATTACATGACCTACAAGTCTGACAACTACGTCATTTCCCCGGCTGCAGGTTTCATCTTTGATTCCTCTAACGTTACCAGTGAGCTGACGAACCTCCAGACCGAGATCATCTCCTCCATCTACCCGATTAAGGTCGGTATGGTTTCCTATGAGGACAACATCGATGCTGCTATTGAGAAGCTGAAGGCTGCTGGCCTCGATAAGTACATGGAAGAGTACAGAACCCAGTTCAAGGCTTATCTGGATGCTAACCCGAACGTACTCGAGATCGCAAAGGGCACCACGGAAGGCTAATTGCTCTTCTGAAACCTGAATAATGATCTGAATGCAGGGCGCAGGACGCAAAAGGTCCTGCGCCCTTGCTTCATTATTCTTACTCTTTAAACTTGAAATTGATTTAAGATGTCTGTTACACCGAATATATCGGTGCAGAAAATATGAACTCTGAAGAGAATTGGGGAAAGAGATAATGTTAAATATCAGAGATTTCGGTGCGGTGGCTGACGGCAAGACCGTCAACACAAAAGCCATTCAGGCGGCTGTGGACCGCGCAGGGGAGACGGGCGAGACCGTGCTCGTTCCCGGCGGCGTGTTCATTACCGGTACAATCCATTTGAATGGTGCATCGTTGCATTTGGAGCCGGGCGCTGTTTTAAAGGGCTCTACGAATATCGACGACTACCCTGCACAGGATTTTATCCACAATGAAATGGGGGTGCTGCGTGCCCTGCTTATCAACCGTGACCACGACAATGTGACTATCGACGGCAGCGGCACCATTGACCTTTCCGGCACATCGTTTTATGATACAAGCGTGATGAACGTACCGAGCAGCCGTGTTCCGTTCACAAAGGAGCAGGAAGCCGAATGCACATACCCCATCGGCACGCGCCCGAGCCAGTGCATCTTCTTCCACAATGCGAAGAATGTTACTGTGCACGGCATTAAGGTTATCGACGCGCCGTGCTGGACGTTCAGCTTCAACGCGTGCGAGAATGTAAAGCTGCTTGGCCTTACGATTGACACCAGCCTCAACGTGCCGAACGACGACGGCATCCATATTGCGAGCAGTAAAGGCGTTATTATTGCCAATTGCCATATTTCGAGCGGCGACGACTGCATTGCGCTTTCCGGCATTACGGATTGGGCAAAACCGTGCGAGGACATCGTCATCACGAACTGCGTGCTGCGTTCCTGCTCGAAGGCAATTGTCATCGGCTACAGTTACAGTCATATCCGCAACGTGACCATCACGAACTGTATCATCAAGGAGAGCAACCGCGGCATCTGCTTCATGTGCAACGATACGTCCGCACTTGTGGAGAATGTGCGCATCAGCAACATGATTGTTGACACGCGTGTACGCGCCGGCAACTGGTGGGGCAACGGCGAGCCGATCTTCATGATGGCTGTAAAGCACGATTACCTTATCCCGGCAGAGCAGGACCCACACCGCGAGACCGACTGCGCCATCCGCAACGTGTACATTGACGGCGTGACCTGCATGGGCGAGAACGCCATGGGCATTTACGGCGTGGACGGCAACATCCGCGAAGTGGAGCTCAGAAACATTGACTTCACCCGTAAGCCGTCTAAGAACCTGCCGCTCAAGGGCAATGTGTTTGACTTTGCACCCGGCAGGGTCGATTTTGAAGTGCCGGAGGACTGCGGCCTGTACATCGGCGGCGGTGCGGACGTGAAGCTGGAGAACATCAACACACGTGCGTGGAAGATCATCCACGCATAAAAGGAGACTACCATGAAAAATATTATTTTGCTGCCGCTCGACGAGCGCCCCTGCAACTTTGATTTCCCGTCCAAAATTTTCAACGGCGAAAAGTATACGATCATTCGCCCGGAGCGTCTCGGTCAGAAGAAGACCCCGGCGTCTTATGAATTCATCCACGATTTCCTGCTCGCAAATATCGAAAAGGCAGACGCGGCGGTCATTTCCATCGATACGCTGCTGTACGGCGGCCTGATTCCCTCGCGCTTGCACCATCTTTCCAAGGAGACGGTTTTGGAGCGTCTGATGCTTTTAAAAGAACTGCGCGAAAAGAACCCGCAGGTAAAGCTGTACGCTTTTCAGTGCATCATGCGCTGCCCGAAGTATTCCTCCGACGATGAGGAGCCGGATTACTATGAGCTTTACGGCAAAGAGATTCACCATATTGGCCGTCTGACGCACCTCGAAAAGCTCGGCATGGGTGACGCGGACGAGCTTTCTGAGCTGAAAGCGAAGGTAGATCCCGCGGCGCTTAAAGACTATCTTGACCGCCGCGCGTTTAACGGCAGCTTTAATATCCGCACGCTCGACCTTGTGGAGGACGGCACGATTGATTTTCTCATCATCCCGCAGGACGATTCCGCAAAGTACGGCTACACCGCAATGGACCAGAAGACCGTGCGCGCGAGGATCGACGAGAAGGTGCTCAATGACCGTGTGATCTTGTACCCGGGCGCCGATGAGCTCGGCATGGTGCTTGTCTCCCGCGCCATCAACGCGCTCGAGAATAACACCCCACGCGTATACCTCAAGTATGCGTCCACGCTGGCGCCGCAGCTGATCCCGAACTACGAGGACAGAAGTCTCAATGAGACCGTAAAGTACCACGTCATGGCGGCGGGCTGCATCGCTGTGCCGTCGCTCGCCGACGCCGACGTTGTGATGGGCATCACCGCTCCGGCAAACGAGATGGAAGAAGCCGCAAATCAGCCGGCGAATAACATCAACTATGATGTGGAGCGCAATATGGCAGAGTTTCTGTACTTTGTGAACGATTGCCTGAAGCGCGGCATTCCGACGGCGATCCTCGACAATGCCTACACGAACGGCGGCGAATTGCAGCTTCTGCGCGTGCTCAATAAGCAGGGTGTTTTGATGAAGCTTGCAGGTTATGCAGGCTGGAACACCTCTTCAAACTCCATGGGCACGGTGCTCGCGATGATTGTGAACAATATGTACCAGAATAATACCGAAGCGAAGCAGAACTTCCTTGTGGAGCGCTTTATCGAGGACTTCGGCTACGGTGCGGTCGTGCGCAGCTACGTGACGGAGCACATTCTGCCGCAGTGGGGCATGACGTACTTCTGGTGCGAAGAGCAGCGCGGCAAGGCGGCCAACGCCGTTTTGGAGGAGCTGCGCAAATTTGTAAAGACGGAAATGACGTCTGTTGCGGACAAAGTAACCGTGGAAGATATTTTCCTGCCGTGGAGCCGTATGTTTGAAATTGGGCTCAAGGCAACGTACAAAGCGGACTAAGATAGAGATACAGGATGTTTTCAAAAACGAAAGGACGCGTTTTTATGACAAATCAGGAAATTTTAAACCAGATTCACCGCGGCGTAATTGTCTCTTGCCAGGCGCTGCCGGATGAGCCGCTTTACGGCTACCACTTTATGGGCCACCTTGCATTTGCCGCAAAAGAGGGCGGTGCTGTGGGTATTCGTGCCAATACCTGCGAGGATATTGTGGACATCAAAAAGGAAGTTGACCTGCCGGTCATCGGCATCATCAAGAGCGTATATGACGACAGTGATGTATATATCACGCCGACGATGAAGGAGATCGATGCACTGGCGGCGACCGGCGTGGAGATTATCGCGCTGGACGCAACAGACCGTCCGCGCCCGAACGGCCTTGATCTTGACACGCTGTTCAAGGAAGCGCGCGCAAAGTACCCGAATCAGCTCTTTATGGCAGACTGCTCTTGCTATGAAGACTGCAAGCACGCGGCGGAGATCGGCTTTGACCTTGTCGGCACGACGCTGTGCGGCTACACGGCAAAGACGAAGGGCACGGCTATCCCAAACTACGATCTGCTTTCCCGCATCACGACGGAGCTGAACGTGCCGGTCATCGCGGAGGGCGGTGTTTGGGAGCGCGGCCAGCTGCAGAAGGTGTTCTCTTACCCGGTGCACGCAGCGGTTATCGGCACGGCCATCACGCGCCCGCGTGACATCACCCGCAGATTTGTTGAGGCCATTTCATGAGTACGCTTTTAGGCATTGATATCGGCGGCACGGCTGTGAAGATCGGCGTTGTGGACGAAAACGGCAAAGTTCTGCTTTCCGAAACGCGCAGCGTCAGCTTTGACGGTTACAAAACGTCCATCATGACGACGGTTGCGAACCTTGCGGGAGAAGTTCTCGAAAAGAGCCCCGTGAAAATCGAGGGCATCGGCGTTTCGGCAACGGGGCAGATTGATGTGAACTCCGGCACGGTTATCGGCGTGGGTGCACAGCTCGGCGACTGGCTCGGCAGCCCGGTGAAGAAAATTCTGGAAGACCGGTTTCATCTGCCTGTAACCGTCATCAACGACGCGAACGCAGCGGCGCTCGGCGAGCAGACGTTTGGTCGCGCAAAGGGCAAGGAGAACGTGCTTGTCGTTACGGTCGGCACCGGCATTGGCGGCGGCATCATCGAAAACGGTCGCCTCATTCAGGGCAGACGCGGCATCGGTGGCGAAATCGGGCATTATATCATCAATTTTGACGGTGTGGAGTGCCCGTGCGGCAACCGCGGCTGCTTTGAGCGCTACGGTTCTACGGGCGCGCTTGTGCGCCGTTTTACGGAGAATGTTGCATTGCTCGAAAAGCTGGGCGTACCGGCAGAAGACGTCAACGGCAAGGTGATCTTTGACCACCTCGATGACGCAGACGTCAGCGCGACGGTGAACAGCTGGATCGACAGCATCGCATTTGGAATCATCGGTCTTGTGCACATTTTCAACCCGGAAATGGTGCTCATCGGCGGCGGTATTTCAAGGGAAGACGAACATTTTATCCGCCCGCTTCGCGAGAAGATTTTGAACGGCGCGATGGAGCAGTTCGCAAAAGACCTTGAGGTGGAGGCCGCTGCACTCGGCAACAACGCCGGCCTGCTCGGCGCATGTGCGTATTTCAGACAAAACTTTTAACCGACGTATATAACAACAAAAGCCGAGGCGCTTCAAAACGAAGTGTCTCGGCTTTTTGCGGTGCATTTACTTTTCAATGAGGTCATTGTCCCTGAACAGGAGGGAAATGCACCATACGGCGGCGATGCCGACGAGTGTGTAGATGATGCGGCTCAAAACGGCGCCCTGTCCGCCGAAAAGCCATGCGACGAGATCAAACTGGAAAATTCCGATCAGGCCCCAGTTGATGCCGCCGATCACCGTCAAAATCAAAGCGATGACGTCCAGCATATACTCTGCTCCTTTTTGCATTCGCCTGCACCCGACCGATGGCGAAAATCGAACGCAGGCGATAAAAAATCCTCGGAGAACAAAGACAAAACGCTTTGCTCACCGAGGATAGTATGAACGAAAAACTGAATTTTATGTTTTTTAGTTTTTAAGGCTCTGCAGCGGGGCGGGGATGCGGCCGCCGCGGTTGACGAACACGGCCGGGGAATTCGTATTGACTTCCATAACAGGGCCGCAGCCGAGCAGGCCGCCGAAGTTCAGTTCTTCGCCGACCTTCTTGCCGATGGCCGGAATGAGGCGCACGGCGGTCGTCTTGGAGTTGACCATGCCGATGGCAGCTTCGTCCGCGATGATGCCGGAAATAATCTCCGGGGTGATGTCGCCCGGAACGCAGATCATATCGAGGCCGACGGAGCAGACCGCCGTCATGGCTTCAAGCTTTGTGATGGAAAGCGCGCCGCTCTTTGCTGCGGCGATCATGCCGGCGTCTTCACTGACCGGGATGAACGCGCCGGAAAGGCCGCCAACGTGTGAGGACGCCATGACGCCGCCTTTTTTCACAGCGTCGTTGAGCAGAGCCAGTGCAGCTGTGGTACCGTGTGCGCCGCACTGCGCAAGGCCCATGCCCTCAAGGATATCCGCTACGCTGTCACCGATAGCCGGTGTGGGGGCGAGGGAGAGGTCGACAATACCGAACGGCACGCACAGACGGCGGGAAGCCTCCTGCGCGACGAGCTGACCCATGCGCGTGATCTTGAACGCGGTCTTCTTGATGATGTCCGCGATCTCAGTGATATTATCGGTATCTTTTGCCTTCTTGATGGCTGCGCGCACAACGCCCGGACCGGAAACGCCCACGTTGATGACGCAGTCCGGCTCGCCGGCACCGTGGAAAGCGCCCGCCATGAAGGGGTTGTCCTCCGGTGCGTTGCAGAACACGACGAGCTTTGCCGCACCGATGCAGTCGCGGTCCGCGGTGCGGACGGCGGCTTCCTTGACGATGTGACCCATTTTCTTTACGGCGTCCATGTTGATGCCGGCCTTTGTAGAGCCGATATTGACGGAGGAGCAAACGAATTCCGTTTCCGCAAGTGCTTCCGGGATGCTTTCAATCAAAGCGTAATCGCCGGGGGCAAAGCCCTTATGCACGAGCGCGGAATAGCCGCCGATGAAGTTGACGCCGACGGTCTTTGCGGCGCGGTCCAGTGCCTTTGCAAAGCGAACGGGGCTTGCACCGGGGTTTGCGCCCGCCAGCATGGCGATGGGCGTGACGGCGATGCGCTTATTCACAATCGGAATGCCGTACTCGCGGCTGATGTCCTCGCCGGTCTTGACGAGGTTTTCGGCATAGCTGCAAATTTTGTCGTAGACCTTCGTGCAGGCCTTATCAATATCGGAATCGATGCAGTCGAGAAGCGAAATGCCCATCGTGATGGTGCGCACATCGAGGTTCTCGTTATCGATCATATTTATGGTTTCCAGAATATCATGTGTATCGATCATAGTTTCATTCCCGGCCTTTCGGTAATAGATTTAGATTCTGTGCATGGAGTTGAAAACGTCCTCGTGCATAACATGGATCTTCAGGCCGAGCTTTTCGCCAAGCGTATCGAATTCATCGGAGAGCTCGCTGATCGGCACGGTCGCAGCACTGATGTCTACGATCATGATCATGGCGAACATATCCTGCAAGATGGACTGTGTGACTTCAATGACATTGATGCCTTTTTCTGCGCATACGGTGGAGACTTTCGCGAGAATGCCGACCATATCTTTTCCGATTACGGTGATGACTGCTTTCATAAAATGACCCTACCCTTTCCTGCAAAACATAAAAGCGCTTTGCTGTGGTTTTCTATTTCTTTATTATCTATCAAATGTGGGGCGCTGTCAAGGTTTAAAAGGTGTTTTGCAGGAAATAGCGGTGTAAAAATCAAAAAGGTACGGTGCGGAGAAATCGGAAGAAGCTTTCACATCGCTTTACAATGCGGTTTTAGGCGAAAAGTTGCAAAACTTGTGCTTTGGGTATTCCAAAATGATTTTTATTGTGTTAAAATCAATTTGTATATTGTTTTGAGCATACAGGTCGAAGTGCTTTAAGGGGATGATCTTTTGCGTTACAAAAATATATCCGATTGTCACAGCCATTCCAACTGCTCGTTCGATGGCACCCGCAACATGCGCGATATGTGCATGAACGCCATCGAGATGGGTCTGGTTTACTACGCTGTGACCGACCACTGCGAGTGCAACCAGTACATGAACGTGCCGCACATTCCCGGCGGACGGTATTACGATGTCGTACGTCAGTCCTATGCGGAGCTGTTGCAAAATCAGGAACGTTTTCCGAATTTGAAGCTTTTGCGCGGCATTGAGCTCGGCCAGCCCCTGCAGGACCTAAACGCAGCACACGATGCGCTTACGGGGCGCGACTACGACGTGGTGATCGGTTCGCTGCACAACATTCGCGATCACGACGATTTTTACCACATCGGCGAGCATAATCCCACCGAGCAGGAGATCGACAACGCTTTGCACGCCTACTTTGCGGAGAGCCTTGAAATGGTGGAGTGGGGCAAGTTCGATACACTGGCGCACATCACCTACCCGCTGCGCTACATGTGTAAGGCGGGGGAAACGCCCAGCTACAAGCCGTATCAGGACGAGCTGGACGCGGTTTTAAAAGCGCTCATCAAGTCGGACATCGCGCTGGAGTTCAACACCTCCCGTATTTTGCGCACGGATGCGCCGAAGCTGCCCGACCGCGAAGTCTATTCGCGCTATAAGGAGCTTGGCGGTAAGCTTGTCACCATCGGCGCGGATGCACACCGCACGGAGAACATTGCAAGCGGCGTAGAGGAAGCCATGGAGCTTTTGAGCGACATCGGCTACAAGGAGTACACCGTGTTTGTAGAGCGCAAGCCGGTGCAGGTGCCAATCGAATAAAACAGATTACACTGCCTGCTGCAAAAGGTACAGCAGGCCTGCAAAATAAAAACAGAAGGGATAAAACACCATGGATAAGAAAATGGAAAAGCTTTTAAAGCTCTTGCAGGATGATGCCAAGCTGACCGTGCAGGAGCTTGCCGTTATGCTGGATATGACCGAAGCCGAAGTGGCGGCCGCCGTTCATAAGTTTGAAAAAGACGGCGTCATCAAGGGCTACCGCACGCTCATCAACTGGGAGCGTACGGATGTGCACCGCGCAAGTGCACTCATTGAACTGCGCGTTACGCCGAAGAAGGACTCCGGCTTTGATGAGCTTGCCGCACGCGTAAAGGCCTTCCCCGAGGTGGAAAGCGTCTGCCTGATGTCCGGCGGCTTTGACCTTGCCGTAACCGTTACGGCGAATACCATGTCTGAGATCGCGATGTTCGTTGCAAAGCGCCTCGCGCCGATCGACGGTGTGCTCTCCACTGCCACGCACTTTATTCTGACGAAATATAAGGACGGCGGCGTGGACTTTGTCACCGACTACGATGAGATTGACGAGAGAGGAAGCAACCTTTGTGATTGATTACAGCAAATACCTGAACGACCGTGCGCGCGTGATTAAGCCCTCCGGTATCCGCCGCTTTTTTGACATTGCAAACGAAATGGAGGACGTGATCTCCCTTTCCATCGGCGAGCCGGATTTTTTCACCCCGTGGCATATCCGCGAGGAGGGTATCACGACGCTGGAAAAGGGCAGAACGCGCTACACCCCGAACCGCGGCCTGATGGCGCTGCGCGAGGAGATCTGCCGCTTTTTAAAGCGCAAATATGACCTGGAATACACCGCAGCTACCGATATTCTTGTCACCGTTGGCGGCAGCGAGGCTATCGATATGGCGCTGCGCTGCCTTGTGGGCGAGGGCGATGAGGTTATTATCCCGGAGCCGTGCTTTGTGTGCTACGACCCGCTGACCCGTATGGCGGGCGGCGTGCCGGTTTCCATCGCAACGAAAGCGGAAAACGAATTCCGCTTGACGCCCGAAGAACTTGAAAACGCCATTACGGACAAGACGAAGGTGCTTATTTTCCCGTATCCGAATAACCCCACGGGTGCCGTGATGCGCCGCGAGCATTTGAAAGCGCTGAGCGAAGTGATCATTCGCCATGACCTCATCGTGCTTTCCGATGAGATTTACAGTGAGCTGACTTACGGCGGCGAGCCGCACGTCTCCATTGCGTCGCTGCCGGGCATGAAGGAGCGCACCGTCGTCATCAACGGCTTCTCGAAGACATATGCGATGACGGGTTGGCGCATGGGCTACGCGGCGGGCCCGAAGGAGATTATTTCCCCGATGACGAAGCTGCACCAGTACGGCATTATGAGTGCCCCGACGATGTCACAGTACGCGGCGATCGAAGCGCTGAAAAACGGTGATGACGACATTGCCGAAATGCGCGACCAGTACGACATGCGCCGCCGTTTGATTGTGGACGGGCTCAACCGTCTCGGCCTTACCTGCTTTGAGCCGGAGGGCGCGTTTTACGTGTTCCCGTCCATTCAGTCCACCGGCATGACGTCCGATGAATTTTGTGAGCGTCTTATTTACGACAAGCACGTCGCGGTGGTGCCGGGCTCGGCATTCGGTGCGTGCGGTGAGGGCTTTGTACGCATTTCGTATGCGTATTCCATCAAGCACCTTGCAGAGGCGCTGAACCGCATCGGCGCATTTTTGAAGGAGTTAAAGTGAGTGCGTATGTAAAGCGGCTTGCGGATTATGACATAGAACGGCTGACCGAAGCGGTGGATGCAATGTTCACCGCTTCGGCGTTTTATGGCCGCATAAAACCGCATATGACCGTTATTTTGAAGCCGAATCTCGTCATGCGCTCTGCGCCGGAGGAGGCCATCATCACGCACCCGAATGTGACGGCTGCGGTCGCGATTTGCCTGCTGCGGCGGGGCGCGGACGTGCTGGTGGCGGAAAGCGGCGGCGGGCCGTACAATACATCTATCATGAAAGGCACGTTCCGCGCGTGCGGCTATACGGAAGCGGCGGAAAAATACGGCTTTTCGTTATATACAGCGTGTAAGAGCACGGCAGTGCAGCTGCCGGAGGGCAAGCGCTGCAATACGCTGACCGTCACAGAGCTGTTCGCGCGGCCGCGCGAGACGCTCGTCATCGACATTGCGAAGTTAAAGACCCATGGCATGATGGGGTATTCCGGCGCGGTGAAGAATCTCTTCGGTGTGGTGCCGGGGCTATTAAAGCCGGAGCTGCACAGCCGTTACCCGGAAAAAGAGCCGTTTGCGGAAATGCTCGTCGATTTGTGTGAATATGTGCACCCGGATTTCTCGATTATAGATGCGATAGACGCCATGGAGGGCGATGGACCTACGGGCGGCCAAAAACGCTTTGTCGGCGCACTTGTGGGGTCTGAAAGTCCCTACGAAGCGGATATGGTCGGCGCGAAGCTCATCGATATGAAGCCCGAAGAAATTTTGGTGCTCAAAAACGCACAGGAGCGCGGACTTTGTGCGGGAAAGCTTTCGGAGATCGAAGTGCTTGGTGACGATTTTGAGAATATTGTCGTACACGATTTTAAGCGTGCACGCTCCAGCAGCATCGATTTTACGACACGCGTTCCGAAGTTCATGCAGCCGCTTGCAAAGAGAATTTTAACGCCGTACCCGAAGATCAACACGGCACAGTGCGTGGGCTGCGGCAAGTGCGCGGAAAGCTGCCCGCAGCACACCATAACGGTGCGGGAGCACAAGGCGCACATCGAGTACAGCAAGTGCATTCATTGCTTCTGCTGCCACGAAATGTGCCCGAAGCACGTCATCAATATCAAGCGGTTTTCACTGTTTGACCTATGAGGGAGGACTGAATATGAACACAGCCGAATGTAATGCGTATGCAAAAATCAACTTATCGCTCGATATTACCGGGCGGCGCGAGGACGGCTACCACACGGTCGACATGGTGATGCAGTCCGTGTCTCTCTGCGACCGTGTGCGCGTGACGCTGAACGATACGGGGGAGGTTATACTCAAGTGCTCGAAGCCGCACATCCCGTGCGACGGGCGCAACACGGCATACAAGGCTGCGCAGTATTATTTTGACGCTACCGGTGTGCCGTTCGGCGCAGATATTTATATTGAAAAGCATATCCCGGATCAGGCGGGCATGGGCGGCGGCAGTGCGGATGCAGCAGCCGTGCTGAAATTATTGAATCATCTGTGCGCAGAAGCGGGGGAGGAGCCGCTCAATACGGCAGAGCTTTTGTATCTCGGTTTGCGCATTGGTGCAGATGTGCCGTTCTGCATTTTAAACGGCACATATCGCTGCCTTGGCATTGGTGAGCAGTTGCTGCCGCTGGCAGAGATACCGAAGTGTTACCTTGTCGTTGTGAAGCCGGACGTGGGCGTGAGCACGCCGGAAGCGTACCGTGCGTGCGATAACGTGCCGGACGGCGGCATGCGCTACACGCCGGGTATGGTGCGCGCGGTAGAGCATCGCTCGATTGAGGAAATTGCAAACGCGCTCGGAAATCGGTTTGACGACGCGCTGCAAATCTCCGTTGTGCAGGAGATAAAAAAATATCTGTGCGAAAACGGGGCGTTAAATGCGTTGATGACCGGCAGCGGCTCCGCGGTTTTTGGAATTTTTTCTGAAAAAAGCTTGGCGGAAAATGCCGCAAAGCGTATGCCGAAGGCATTCGGCGCGTGTTTTTTGACAGAGCCCATAAACGGCTGAAAAGGCAAAAAACCGCATAATTCCGCGCTTTTTTGCGCGTTTTAATTCTCACTCGAAAAATAAATTTCAAATTTTTAAAGTTTTTTTGAAAAAAGGGTTGACTTTTCCCGAATATCTGCTATAATAGATTACGTTGTCCGACGGAAACAAACGAAACGAAAGAAAGACAGCGAAACAGATAGCGGTATTGTGTAATGGTAGCACAGCAGACTCTGACTCTGTTTGTCTGGGTTCAAATCCTGGTACCGCTGCCAAATGGCCTTGAGTATTCAAGGCTTATATCGAGGTGTGGCTCAGCTTGGTAGAGCGCTACGTTCGGGACGTAGAAGCCGGAGGTTCAAATCCTCTCACCTCGACCATGAAAGACTTTGCAGAAATGTGGAGTCTTTTTGTTTTATTCACAAAATAGCGGATCATTGTAACGGGGAGGAAAAGGTATGCGTTATTTTGAAAAAGTGTTTGACGGACAGGTGCTCAAGTGGTGCGTGAACGGCGCGGAGCTGGGCGGCGGGAAGCCGACGCTGCTGTGTCTTGTCTCGAATGAAACGGAGGCGGAAAGCTGTTTAAGTAAACTCGAGCCGCATTGCGGAGAAGCACAGGTAACCGCGTTGATTTTACCGGGCGGTATATTGCCCGAAACAGCGGTGCAGAGCTTGGTTTTTGAATGGCAGACGACGGGCATCATCGACAAATGTAAATTGTCGCTCACGGTATCGCAAAGCTGCGCGGACGCGGCGTGGCGGCTGATTTCGCATTTGTCGCATTGCTTCAGCGCGGCGGCGATTCTCGGCGGGCACGCAGACCCTTATGAAGTACGCGCGGCAAAATTCATGCCCCTGAAGGTGTATACGTTCGCGGGTGAGGGCAATGTGCTCGCAGACGGCAAGGTGCTTGCAGACGCGGAAAAGCTTGTGATGAGTCTGCGCGTAACAGGCTCCGAAACGGTGGAGCGCACGGAGATCAACCCCGAAAACGCATGGGAAAATGTCTTTGCGGACGGGGAAATTGTTCGTTGGCTGCTAAAGCAGGATAGACGCACGCAGCTTGAAGTGACGTGGATAAAGCCCGGTTTTTGGCGGATAGATGACTACTTTACGGCGACGTGCTACCTCATTGAGGGCAGGGACAAGGCGCTTTTGATCGACACGGGCATGGGCGAGGGCGACCTGCTCGATACCGTGAAGAAGCTGACGCGGCTGCCGGTCGAGGTTGCGATTACGCACCCGCACCGCGACCACATGTTCCGCATCGACCGATTTGAAAAAGTATATCTGCACAAAAACGATGTGGAGAAGATCCGCGAAGACGAAAACTGCTTTGCGGCGGCGCTTTCCGACGGCGGCAAATACCCGCAGCTTGTACCTATTGACGAGGGTAGCGTGATCGACCTCGGCGGCGGTGTGACGGTGGATGTGCTGAATCTCGGCGGGCACACGGAAAACTCCGTGGTGTTCGCGTGCGCACACTACAAGGCGCTTTTTACCGGCGACGCCATCGGCTCCGGGTATATCGTTTTGATGATCTGCCCGGAAAAAGACATGTATAAGGTCTTGGAGAGCTACAAAAAGAACCTTGAGTGCTTCCTGCCGCGTGCGGAGGCGCTGCGCGATTATGCGTGGTTCGGCGGGCATTCCATTCAGGAAAACGGCTGCGACGAGCAGCACCAGCAGGATTACCTTGCGGGCAGGTCGGTCTACTATAACCCGCTGCGGCTCGAGATTGTGCAGGATATGGTAGTGCTGTGCGAAAAACTGATCACGGGAGAGATCAGCAAGGCTGATGTCATGTCGACGGACGAGCACTACTGCAATTATGGCAGTGCAGGCATGTATTTCAGATTCATTTAACACCCTAAAACGAGAAAAAGGCTTTGTCGGCATCAAATCGGTGCGCGGCAGAGCTTTTTTCTTTTAGGGTGCGGTTTATTTTTGATTTTAATGAGCTGTGCGTTGAGGCTCTCTATGAGGCCGTCCGGCACAGAGGCGAGGACGGTCATGGTTTTGGCATCATAGATTTCATGCCGACATCAGGAATCTCGATGTATACGCGCTCGTCGGACAGCGGCTGGTGTGGCGTTAAAAACGTGCGGCAATTTATTTGGGACGAAATTTACAGAAGTTTCATATAATATGCGTTTGGCACTGGCGCGAAAGTATGTTATGTGGTATAATACATATATAAACTTGAATTTGATGGGTGAGCAGAGGAAAACACTATGGGCATCAGCAAAAAGCTTGAAACGATTTATCACAACGGACAGCCGGACGGTATTCGCTCCATCCGCCGCAGTTTATCTACCATGACGACGTATGTGATACCGCGCCCACTGCTTTCCGAAGCGAAGAACATTACGGGCATCAACCGGCACGGCATTTATTATTTAATAAATGAGAGCGAAGACAATAGGATCGCGCAAATTTACATCGGTCAGACGCGCAACGGCATTTTGCGGCTGGACGACCACAATCGCTCGAAAGATTTTTGGAACAAAGCCATCATGTTTTTGGCGGAGAGCAAGACCTTTACGCTGGATATGATCAGCGGGCTTGAAAAATACGCGATCATCAAAGCGCAGGAATCCAAGCGCTACACGGTGGAAAACAGTGTTGTGCCGAAATATGAGATCGACGAATATGACCTTGCCACTGTGGAGGAAGTCTACGATGAAATTCAGTTCATCATGGCGACGCTGGGCTATAAAATGAACGATGCAAAAGCGATGCAGAGCGAAGAAACGGTTTTACATACAACACGTAACGGCATAGAAGCGTTTGGCGTGTATGACGGCGAGCGGTTCGAGGTGCTGGAGGGCTCGCGTATCGGGCGCACGGAATATAAAAGCCTTTCACCGACCATTGCGCGCCAGAGACGATCAGCTCTGAAAAACGGAGACGTGACCGATGTAAACAGCGAATATGTGCTGAACAAATCGATGTCGTTTTCGTCGCCGAGCTCGGCCGCTATGTTCGTCCTCGGTACAAGTGCGAACGGTTGGGTGGAATGGAAAAGTAAGGATGGCAAGACGCTGGATAAGCTTTTCAGAAAGTAAATACGAAAATAAGAGCGCAGGCGCACGAAAATGGCGTATCTGCGCTTTGCTCATTTTGCTAAGTGCTTTGCGGGGCATTTTTTCTTTAGGAACATTTCGGTTAATATGATCGTACCGGTCTGCTCGATTTGCTTGCGGTGCTGCCCGTTGAAGCCGAAGCGGAAGACGTGTCCGAAGAAGCCGCGCCGCTTGACAACTAAGACAATAATGCCGATATATAAATCTTTAAAACAGTATAAATTGCGCATGTTCTGCGTGCTGTCATCATAGCACATGAAAGCTAGTTCATTAATACACTTTATTAAAAATAGGTATTGGCTTGCGGTTTAATTTATTGTAGACTATTATTTGTCAGGAGAGGACTCCCAATATGGCTATTGATACCATGAAAAAAGGCTCCATAGAAATGCTCACGCTGTTTTTGCTGTGTGAAGAAGACGCATATGGCTACCTGCTTGTGCAGAAAATCAAGGAGCGAAGCAAAGACTTCATTACAGTGCAGGAGGGATCTTTTTATCCGCTTCTGTACCGCTTGGCGGATGATGGGTACATCACCGGCGAGGAGGTCGTAACGCGCATGAGCACGGGGCGTTCCCGCATGCGTGTGATTTATCATATCGAAAATGCCGGGCGCGAACGGTTGGCGTCTTTAAAAAAAGACTATGAAACCGTTCAGCAGGGTATCCATAATATTCTTGATTCTTAATTTGCTTACAAGTTTTCACTCAAATCCCATAGAAAAGCAGCTGCTCTTTTTAACAAGGAGCAGCTGCTTTTTTGTGGGGAAAGACCACTCCGAAATCAACCGCATAATGATGGCGTAGGTTTCGGAGATATGGGCGCACTCGGAGGCTTCTGTTTACACTGGAAATTGAAGCGGGAATATGGTAAAATAGCGGTACAGTCAAAATGAAGATAGGGGAACAAAAATGACAAAAATCTTATTTATCTGCCACGGCAGGATTTGCCGGGCATGATGAAAAGTCTCATATCGTCTCATTAGCCCCGTTTTTAAGCGTTTTTTGTGTTTCAATCTCAAATTTACCAAAGATTTACCAATATTTCTGGAGAGTCAGACTTGCGATTCTAACACCAGAATAAGGAAATCAATACCATGACTGAGATGAAGAAACACATTTATGATGAAAGTAATGGCCTTTGGTATGAACACATTGGCGATTATTATATTCCGGTTCTTACCCTGTCCTCTGAGGAGCAGCGCCCCATTGGTAAATGGGGACGGATGCACCGGGACTACCTCAAAGAGCATTGCCCAATCCTCTTTAATGATCTTGTTCTCAGCGGTCAACTCTGGACATATCTGGCTGATCTGAACGAGCAGGCGCAGGAGCGTTTGTCCCTGATTATCGAGCAGATGAAGGCATCTGAGGGCGTGACGGAGGAACTGAAAGCAGATAACCAAATGGCATGGGTTGGTGCCATGAACAGCATCCGCAACCGGGCAGAGGAAATCATCCTCCAGGGACTGATCTATGGGGAGGATGAGGCATGAGGCTATTGGAAGAATTTTGGTATGGAAACATCGAGCCGACAGAGTACGATACTTCTTCCAAGGAGTACAAGAAGCTACAGGAATTGATCTGTAGGAATGAAGAAAAACTCAAAGCCACCATGACGGATGGGCAGAAAGAGTTGTTTGAGAAATACACGGACTGCGTCCATGAGTTCCAGACCATAACCGACTGCCTGATCTTCCAGAACAGCTTCAAGCTGGGTGCCAGGATGATGGTTGAGGTCATGGAAGAATAATCGAATATTTAGATAGTTGAGCAACACGCCGCCTATGGGAATCCCCTATGGACGGCGTGTTATTTTTGTGGAACCACTTGATTTATTTCGTTTAAGCGAATATAATTATAGTGGTTTTTTGTATTGTGATTTGCGAGGTGTTTGTTATGAATGGATATATTACAGTCCAGGAAGCTGCTGTAAAGTGGGGAATCACTCCCAGACAAGTTCAAATTCTATGCAAGTCGAATCGTATTGACGGTGCTACTCGCATGAGTAGAATTTGGATCATTCCAGAAAATGCAGAAAAGCCGACAAACGATAAAAGAAAGGCAGCGTACAGCAATGACTAACCTGACTGAATTGCAGAACCTTGTAGATCGTTTTCATGCTAACATCGACTTCTATAAGGACGCAAGAAATGCTTACAATGAGCATTCTTGCAGAATTGAATATATTGATCCTCTGTTAAAGCTCTTGGGTTGGGATGTTGCAAACGAAAAAGGATTGGCACCCCAATATCGAGAAGTTATTGCGGAGAATTACTCCACTCGAACTGACCGCCCTGACTATACCATTACGCTCAGAGGTGTGCCTAAATTCTTTGTAGAAGCAAAGAAGCCTGCGGTAGATATTACCAGAGATGCAGATCCAGCTATTCAGACCAGAAAGTACGGCTGGAACGCAAAGCATCGTCTGGCTGTTCTCACAAATTTTGAATATCTGGCAATCTACGATACCTGCCATATTGCTCACGAAGATGATGGATGTGCTGTAGCAAGATACCGGCTGTACCATTATACTGAGTATGTAGAAAAGATTGATGAGATTGTAGGGTTGATTGCGAGAGACACCGTTTACTCTGGTGATTTTGATGCTTATTTGGATGCAAACTTCCCCGCAACCGGAGGGCAAACCCAGCAGGTTGATACACTATTTCTTTCTCAAATCAACGAATGGCGTGTGGCTCTTAGCAACGAACTGTATGCTCAGGGTGGCCGCTATGCGTCGTTGGAAGTGTTAAACGATGTTGTGCAGGAGTTTATTAACCAAATTGTCTTCCTGAGAATTTGCGAAGATAAGAATCTGCCACTGTATCACAAGTTGAAGGATACCATTACAGATGCCGATCAACTGCAACCCAAACTGGAGGAATTGTTCCGTTCGGCTGACCGGCGCTACAATTCTGGAATGTTTTCCGGCGAAGACATTATTTTTGATCTTTCCTGCGAAGTTATTAAAGGCATGATTGAGGATTTGTATTACCCTCAAAGCCCTTATTTGTTTAATATTATCGAGCCTAATTTGCTTGGAAAGATTTACGAGATATTCTTAACCGAACAGTTAGTTCTGCTCGAAAATAATACCATTGGTCTTGGCAAGAAGAAAGATTGCCAGAACAGATCTGTTGTTACAACACCAACAGAAATCGTTAAGTACATGGTCGATAAAACGCTTTCCAAAGTGTGTGAAGGAAAGACTCCCTCTGAGATTTTGAATATCAGTGTGGCTGATATTGCCTGTGGCTCTGGCATTTTCTTGGAAGAGGCATTTGCCTATTTGCAGGATTACTGTGTGCAATGGTATATCTGCAATGGGCAAACAGATCATTTGATTGAAACGGGTATTGACTTGTATAAGCTGCCCCTTCAAGAGAAAAAAGACATTCTTTGCTCCTGCATTTACGGCATAGATATTGACATCCATGCGGTCGAAGTTGCTAAATTCTCTTTGTTAATCAAGTTGATTGAAGATGAAACCGCACCTTCTGTATCAGAAGTTGTTCCGATTCTTCCTGATCTGGGTGACAACATTCAATTTGGAAACTCCCTTGTCAGCCAAACTGAATTGAATGGCATTAGCGGTGCCAACCGTCAGATGATGGAGATTGCTCCCTTTGACTGGAGCACAATTAACAATGGATGTGGATTTGATGTAATTATCGGCAATCCTCCGTATGTGAATACCGAGGGGATGCACGCCCTATTGCCGAGTGCCGAAGTAGAAGTCTATAAAAAGAAATATAAGACATCGCACAAGCAATTCGACAAATACTTTATTTTTATAGAGCAGGCTATCAATAAGATCAACGAAAATGGCTTGGTATGCTATATTGTACCTAATAAATTCTTCAAAATTGGCGCTGGCGAGAAGTTGCGCAACCTGATTGCAAAAGAACGGATGCTCGTCAGTCTGGATGACTTTGGAGATGCACAGCTGTTTGAGGATAAAACCATTTACAGCTCGATCATTTTACTTTCCAAGGCGAAGCAGACAAGTTTTGTTTACAGCAGCGTTGATTCTGCTAACAAACTGTGGGCAGGAGAAGAAGTGAGTTCCATTGAGCTTAATTCTTCCGTATTGAACAAGCTGCCATGGAGATTGACAACTGACTTTGAGTTTTTGACAATGCTCCAGAGGTTGGATGAAGTATCTGTCCCCATTACAAAACACGCAGAGATATTTAACGGTATTCAGACAAGTGCAGAAAGGCCAACGCCTATATATTGGTTCTCCTCAGATGAAATTGTGGCCGAATATGCCGATACTGTTGAAATCAGCAGGGATGGCAATAATTATACTATTGAGAAGGCCTTGCTTCGCCCTTATTTTAAGCCAACCAAAAAGGCTGAGAAGGGCCTGAATTCGTATAGTATTCTTGCGACTGACAAGCAGATTATTTTCCCCTACGATAACAACGGACATCTTATCCGCATAGATGAGATGCAAAGCTGTTATCCGGGAACATACGCTTATCTCTTAGCGCATTATGATCGTCTGGTTCCTAAGTGTGTTTCCCGTGATGGAACTCGTAACGTTCCAAACGCCACCGCAGATACATGGTACCAGTATGGCAGAACACAAGCCTTGACCGCCTTTATTAACACGCCCAAATTGATAGTTGGCGTGTTGAGCAAAGAACCCATGTATGCGATGGATACGAATGATATTCTGATTGCGTCAGGTGGTACTGCTGGATATTGTGCAGTTAGCAAAAAAGATGGTAGTCCATACGCACTTGAATACATTCAGGCATGGCTGTCAAACCCCATTACAGAGCGAATCTTGGAGATCGTAGGCAGCGATTTTGAAGGCGGATTTACTGCTCGTGGTACATTCGTTCTCTCTACACTACCCTTTGTTGAGTTGGATTTTGCCGTAGAAGAACAGAAAGCCATTCACGACAGAGTGGTAGCAGCAAGTCGAGAGATTTACGAAATCAATGATGCACTGTCTGGACGTCCCGCAAAGCGCATTGCAAATCTGTTGCAGAGACAGAAAGAAACACTTATCTCTGAGATTCAGGGATTGATTGATCGGGTGTATAGACTCGATTATTAAGCGAGGTATTAACGATGAGACTCAAAAAGGATAGTTCAGAGCAGAAACTAAGAGGAGCGTATTATACGCCATTGCAGCTTGCGGATGCTATGGTGGAGCTTTTTGCGTCTCAAAATATCTCTACCGTCTTGGAACCAAGTTGCGGTGATGGAGTATTTCTTGATGCGCTACAGAACCTTAATCTTCTGAATAAGGTGGATAAACTAACAGCTGTTGAAATCGAACCTGACGAAGCCGATAAAGTTCGTGATAGGTATTCTGAATTTGAACAAATCGAAGTATGCACCGAAGACTTTTTCGACTTCTATAATCGTGTTCTCGGCAAGGAACAGTACGATTTGATTTTGGGCAATCCCCCTTATATTCGCTATCAATATCTGAAAGAAAGCCAGCGAGAAATGCAGTCTCAAATTTTGACTTCGCATGGTATGAAAGCGAATAAATTGATAAATGCATGGGTTGCGTTTATCGTAGCTTGTGTACAGCTATTGTCCGAAAAAGGTAAGATAGCGTTTGTTATTCCAGCTGAGATACTTCAAGTTGCGTATGCGGAGGATCTGCGCCTATATTTGGCCAATAATCTTGCGAAAATTACTCTGATCACATTTGAACAGCTTGTGTTCCCTGATATCGAGCAAGAAGTCGTTGTGTTTATTGGCGAGAAAGGCGAAGAAGAAAAGGGTATTCGCATCATTGAAATGAATAATCTTAGCGGTTTTGCTCAGTTGGATCTATCTCAAAATGGATTTCAAAAGTTGCAGCACGTCAAGGAAAAATGGACAAAATATTTCGTAAACGCAGAGGAAATGTCTCTTATTCAGGAACTTCGTGCAGACAAACGCTTTGCCCAATTTTCCGAATATGGAATTATCAATGTTGGAATTACAACAGGCAATAATGGCTACTTCTCCATTACGGAAGAAACATCTGAGCAATATCAGTTAAGTGAAGTAACCCTTCCTTTGATTGGCAGGAGTTCTCATGCACATGGAATATATTTCACAGCACAAGATTGGGAGAAAAACAAAATTGCTGGAAAGCGTGCCCGTCTAATCAGCTTCCCTGAGATTCCATACGATGAATATCCCGCCAAGCACAAAGAGTACATTTCACTCGGCGAAGCGAATGGCGAACACGAGGGCTACAAATGCTCCATCCGGGAAAGATGGTACATTGTTCCTTCTGTATGGGTTCCGGATGCGTTTTTCTTAAGAAGAAATAATTTCTATCCTAAATTTGTACTGAATAAATGTGATGCAGTGTCAACAGACACTATGCACCGCATGAAGTTTAACGATGGCGTTGATCCAGAGAATGTCCTTCTTGCCTACTATAACAGCATCTCTTTTGCGTTCACCGAGATTTGCGGACGAAGCTATGGTGGAGGTGTTCTTGAAATCTTACCTGGTGAGATGGGCAACATTTTACTTCCCAAAGTGGAAAGGATTGATCCTGCACTAAGGGACAAGCTGCTTGCACATATTGACGCTATAGTGCGCAATGATGAAGACATTGAACTTGCGCTGGATGTTGTTGACAAAGAACTACTTGTAGATACATTGGGGATCGATCCTGAGATATGCCGTAAATGCCGTGCTATCTGGAAAAAGATGCAGACACGCCGGTTAGGAAGAGGATGACAAATACTATTATCAAGCTGTGAAGGGTGGAATTGATTTGCAAATCGGCCTACATATACCGAAAGTTCATGATATGACAACTGATACAGTTGATGTTATATCCACCTCTGCTGTCACAGCGGATGCGTCACCGGTAGTCTTGAGCCAGACGGAAATGATCCGGTTCAAGTTCTGTCCAACGCTGGTAGATAACGAGAAAGACCCCCATAAATCTGTTTCTGGAAAATTTCTATATGAAAAGAAACGGAAAAACGATGCCGCCTTTCCGAGCGATGACAACGGGTCAGTGGTGAAGATTTCTCGTGGCTCTGTCAAAGTCGGAGATTGGATGGAACTCAATCTGAGCACAAGTGAAACATATGAGCTTTACCAAGGTTTGAAGCGGCTGTATGCGCTGTATGAAGACATGGGCGAAATCCCGTATGGTTCAGCTACTTACACCAGAGTAGACAGCAGTTTTCGCCAATTCCTTTCAATCATCCAGAATGACCCTTCTGCGGCTCGGATGATTGGCAATGAAGAAAACTATGATCTTGTAAAAACACTGCTTCGTCTCATCACTCAGACAAGTTCTTTGGAATCGTTGAAACGGAGTCTGACAGAGTTGCAAGATGAAAATCTGCAACACCTGACAACGTCTTTGAATATCGAAAAACTCCAAAGAGTTGCAAAGCTCATGGAAGACAATCTCGAAAATGATAGTGAGGAGTTTTGGCAGACTACTGTTTTCAAAGAACATCAGTGGGTATTGGCTCAAATCTTTGCCTGTCCTTGTACGATATTTGCAGATAAAGCGTATGTTGGCGGCAAAGGAATTAACAACAGCGGTGGTAATCTATGCGACTTCATTTATCAGAACAGTCTGTCTCAAAATGTGGCGTTGATTGAGATTAAAACACCATGTACTGAACTTATCGGAAACCAGTATCGAGGTACATACAGCTTTAGCTATGAATTGAGCGGAGCCATAAACCAAGTTCTAAATTACAGAGACAAGCTTACAAAAGAGTATTATTCTCTGTGTCATCAGAGTTCGGAGCCTTTTGAAGTCCTGTCCCCAAAATGCGTTGTAATTATCGGGAAAATGGCTTCGCTAACCCCAGGGCAAGTTGCGGCTTTTGAAAATTTCCGTAATAGTCTGAGCAATGTGTTGATACTAACCTTCGATGAGCTTTATCAGCGGATTGTAGATTTGATTGCCGTTCTTTCTGAGTCCCCGAATCAACAACCTAGAATTTTTGAACCGGAAACCGGAAATGAGGATTTGCCGTTCTGAGAGAAAAAGCTAAATGCAGCCTATCGGCACATTGCTCAAGGTTTACAGATGAAGAGAAAAGGATTGTATCTCATGGTAGTTTTTGACGAAAAACAACACAGGTGCAGATTATGCGGCAATTATTATTCTGACAGTGATATGAGTGAGGAACACTACCCTGCACGAAACACAGGAAATGAAGATGTTGTTGCTGTTGATCTCGGCAAAATGTTTGATACATTTACTTCGGAGAGTGTACATGCTGAGATTAGAGAAAAGTTGAATCACGGGGAAACTCTTGAGAATATTACTGGAGATATTTTTGACACTCAGTTATCAACATCTCTATTTCCCAAAGGGAGAACCGCCAGAACTTTATGCCGTAAATGCAATACATTCTTAGGAAAGTATGATGAAGCATACTTAAGGTTTTTTAATCTTGATGGAACTCCCAAATCGATAAATGGTTTTCAACAACATACCAAGTATCAGATCATTAAGGCGATTTACGCTAAATTTCTCTCAATTCCTGAGGCTGCAGGTGAAGCATTCGATTTTATAGATTTTATTAGAGATGACGACTCTACGGTATACAATGGTAACTGGAATATTTATTTTGTAAAACGAGACTTTAGTTCTGATCTGCTGGGAATGAAGGATATTAGAACCGGAAAAATAACATTTGACGAAGGTGTTGTTTACGAACTGTCCGATGATAAGTTTATCTTTAATCTAATGAACTTCCCTAAACATTCATGCTTTGAAATGACAAATCTATTCGACATACTAAAAAAGAACTACAAATTGGTTGAAGGTGTCGGTGAAAGTGGCGGTTATCATGCACAGGTATTTATGAGCAGCATATTTAACACAATCTTATAATTATCAAAAAAGGGACTGTTGCAAAATTTGGATTTGCACCAGTCCCTTCTACTTTTATACCCGAGTTACTTCCTTTTTCTTTTCCCCTTACCATGGGTCATACTGCCTTTACCACGCTGGCTGATCGGGCTGTTCATGTGCTTGGACAGTTTCAACACTTCAATCAGATTTGCAAACTGCTCCATAGTAAGTGCATCGTAGTCAATGCCAAGGTTGGCGAGGAACAGACGGGCTTTCTTTTCTTCGGTGCTGCCTTTGTAGTCCATAGCATCCTGTAATTGTTTCTGCACTTCCAGAGCAACGCAATTCTCGTCCGCAGTGGTTGCGTCCTTACGGTGCGTATCTCGAATATCATGGAGGATGCTTGTCAAATCTTTGGAAACTACATGACCGAAATACTCATCTTCCTGCACCTGTGCCAGTTCCAAAGTGCGCAGATACAAGTCCTCCTCATTGTTTCCTTTTTTCTTAATCACAGATTGCCGGACAGCTTCCATGGCAGCGTTCATGTTGGTGATCCGCATATCCGCAATACGATCAACATAGATTTCTGCATCCAGCATCATGCGCTGAAAATCCTTATGGCAGATCATTTCAGAAAGCAGCCGGTGATTAAAATTCCCGGTGGTTAATACAGTAATTGCGTCATCACTCAAATGTAGAGCATTCAGCTCTGTGTTTGGGTGATTTTTATTTTCTGTCAGACCCAGCAGATAGTCCGTGGACACGCCATAGAACTTGGCGAGTGTCAGAATCGCAAAGGGGCTGATGTCCTTTGCGTTTTCATCAGATTCATATTTTCCCAGGGCGGAACGGGACAGGCCAGTGCGTTCTGCTAATTCTTCCAGCGTCAAATCAAAATCTACGACACGCAAATCTTTCAATCTTTCCTGAACAGTGAGTTTCGGTTGCATATTTCATCTCCATTTCCATAAGCGTGGAAATCCACGCATTTTTATGCTCTTTTCCTACCTTTTGGATATACGGGAGAGAGCATCTTTTTTCGCTAAACTGTACTCGTAAATCACCGATGCACCTTGAAAACTGAATGACCGTCCGAATGGGATATGTCCCCCAGCGAAGTATCGCCATGACTGCGAAAAGCACGAGCGTACCAACGGGGAGAAAACGCCGGGAAGATATCCGGGCAGGAACGACATTCGGGCAGAACGGCACTCAAAAATCATGGGTTAAATTCAAACCATGTGAAATCAGCGAAAAACCACTCTTTTTGTGGTGCCATCTATACCAACGAGTGATGCACTCAACAGCGTACAGGGTATGGCATAGAATGAAGGCTTTCGTTATTTCACAAAAAGCCGCATTAAACAGTGAAAAGGGGTACTGTCCCTTATGGACAGAGCATCGTTACGGAAATTCTGAGCGAAAAGTAAATTCTCTGTTTCTGTCACGAAGCACTGTACGGCATTTGCTATTTAACAAGCAAATTATACCATATCACGAACAAAAAAGAATGGAGGAAATGTAAATATGAAGAAGAAAAGGCCTGAATTGTATCGAAACGAGATCAAGTCTTACATCGTCCGGGCGGGCATGACCATGAGTGAGGTGGTGGATTTTCTGGCAGACGAGTACGGATGGAGCAGCAGCGTTCCCAATTTGTCCGGTAAGTTGAAGCGTGGCAGCCTACGCTACGGCGAAGCCGTGGAGCTGGCCGATGCGCTGGGCTATGACATTGTTTGGGTCAAGCGGGGTTGATGCGAATGCCGAATGAACAGCTGGAAAAATTGAAGCAACAGAAATATGTAGCTGAGAAAAAGCTGACCGCAGCCAAGCACAAGGAGAAGCGATTGCAGAGCGAGCTGAAACGGCTGACCAGAAGCGAGAGAACCCATCGGCTTTGCACTCGTGCCGGAATGTTGGAGACCTTTTTGAAAGAGCCGACCGTCCTGACCGATGAGGATGTGATGGAGCTGCTGACCTTCATCTTCCAGAGCGAAGCGGTTCACAAGAAGCTAAATCTGCTGATTGAGAGCCGGAGAGAAACGCAGGAAGCGGACGAGGGTGAAAACCCTTGACGGAGACAAGGGCGCAATTATACACCACCTAAAGATGGTAATTGCGTTCTGCCGAAAGCCCATTGCATGGAGTTTGATGATTTCCGCAAAAGTCCCCTGCTTCAATCATCCAGAGGAAGCTACACTTCCCCTGCGCTGGCTTTGCCAGCTACCCCTTTGTGGACTTGCCGCCGAGGAACGATTGCAAGCAATCATTCCCCGACAACAAGTGAATATCCCTCGCCCGACCGTGCTGAAAAGTATCGGTCTTTTTTTGTACCATCGAAAGGAGGTTCAACCAAAGATGCCCGTACCACATTTGGAAATCCGCATCGTCCAGCGAAGCAAGGGCAGCTCTGCTGTTGCCGGAGCTGCCTACCAAGCCGGAGAAAAGCTGTTTTCCGAGTACGACCAGAAGATGAAAAACTACCTTTACAAGAAAGAGGTGGTTTACACAGAGGTCATGTTGCCCGCCAATGCCCCACCCGGATATGCTGACCGAGCAACACTTTGGAACGCAGCTGAGGAAGTAGAGAAGCAATGGAATTCCCAGCTTGCAAGGCGATTTGTGGTTGCCTTACCAAGAGAAGCGCAGACCGAAATGTATCCGCAGATGATGCAAGAATACTGCCGAGAGCATTTTGTGTCCAAGGGAATGTGCTGTGATTTTGCAATCCATGACCCAGATCCTCCCGGACACAATCCCCATTGCCATATCATGCTGACCATGAGAGCCATTGATGAAAACGGAAAGTGGCTGCCTAAGAGCCGCAAGGTTTATGACCTTGACGAGAACGGAGAGCGTATCAGACTTCCCTCCGGCAACTGGAAAAGCCACAAGGAGGACACTGTTGATTGGAACGAGCAGTACCATGCCGAGGAATGGAGACACGGCTGGGAGCTTGTTCAGAACAAGTATCTGGAACTTGCCGGAAGTCCTGAGCGAGTGGATATGCGCTCTTATGAACGGCAGGGACTGGATAAGATTCCGACCGTCCACATGGGAGCCGCCGTTTGCGCTCTGGAACGCAAGGAAATTGAAACCAACATTGGCAATCTCAACCGAGATATTAAAGCCGCCAACCGTATGATGAATGCCATCCGCAGCACAATCCGCAATCTGCGAAATTGGATTGCAGACATTATGGAAGCGACCAAGGAAGTCTTTGCAGAAACGGATGCACAAGCAAAGAACACTTCGCCCGATCTGGTTCTTCTGCTTCGTGACTATCTGAACTTACGAAAGGCAGAACGCAGCGACTGGTCAAGATACGGTCAGCAGAAAGGCACGACTGATGATTTGAAGGCAGTCTCCAAAGCCGTCATCTATCTGAAAGAGCATGAGCTTTTCACGCTGGAAGATTTGGATACCGCCCTGCAAGAAATGAGTGAGAAGTCCAAGAGCATCCATGCCGACATGAAGAAAGCATCCGCCCGCATGAAGGTCATTACTGGCATTCAGAACGCCGTGGCAGACTGCCAGACCCACAAAGCGGTTCATGACAAGTATCTGAAAATCGGCTGGAAAGCACGACAGGCAGCGTTTGCAGAAAGCCACAAGGACGAGCTGGACAGCTTCAACAAAGCGTTCCGCTATCTCAAAAAGCAGGGCGTGGATTTGAATGTCAATCTGGATTCCCTGCAAGCGGAGTACAGCAATCTGCAAGAGACCTACGCAGAGCTTGCCGGACAGCTTGCCACCGCCAAGGAGGAATTGCAGCCGATGAAAGATATTCGCTATTGGGTCAGCAAAGTCCTCACGCCGGAGCAGTCCGAGGTCGAGAAGAAGCCCGAACCGAAGCACTCCGTCACGGAAAAGATAAAGTTTCTACAAGAGCAGAGCAGCAATCAGCAGGAGCAGAAATCTCGGCAGCACAAAAAACAGAATATGGAACTCTAACAGGCACTTGCCGTTTTCTCTGCGAAAATGTCGAGTGCCTTTGTTGTTCCCCGAAAGGAGGATACAATGAATGTATTTGAAGCGGTCAAGCAGACCGTAACCACCCGACAAGCAGCAGAGTGCTACGGCATCTATGTCAACCGGGCAGGAAAAGCTAACTGCCCTTTTCACAATGATCGAACACCCAGCATGAAAGTGGACAAGCGATTCCATTGCTTCGGCTGCGGTGCCGATGGAGATGTGATTGATTTTACGGCACAGCTATATGGGTTAGATGCAAAGTCCGCCGCCGAAAAACTGGCTGCGGACTTTCAAATCCCCTATACACATTACAAAAGAAAGGAAACAGTGAAAAAGACGATCAGAGAGAAATCGGAGGAGCAAATGTACCGGGAACTGGAAGCCAGATGCTTCCGGGTATTATCAGATTATTTTCATCTGCTCCGGCATTGGGAACGGGCATACGCCCCGAACCTGGAGGATGAAACATGGCATCCATTGTTCGTGGAAGCCCTGCAAAAGAAAGACCACATCGAGTATTTACTGGATGTGCTGCTGTACGATTCCATTGAGGAGCGTGCGGCGCTTATAAAAGAATACGGAAAGGAAGTGATGAAACTTGAACGGCGATTATCAGAGCTTGGCACCGGAGCTGAGAGAGAATTTGAAGATGTTGGCAGAGAACCGGCTCTGCCAGACCCCGGAGGAAGTCAGGGATCTTCTGGAGGTGAACGATAAAGGGCAGGTAAAGAATACCATGCAGAATGTGTATCAGGTCTTTCAGTCCGATCCGGTACTGCATGGAGCCATCGGCTATAACATCCTCACCGGGCGCATTGACATCTGCAAGCCCCTGTGGTGGGAACGCACCGCCTCTGCCATGAGTGACACGGATTTCAATTACCTCATGCTGTATCTGGAAAAACGATACGGGCTGAACAACGAAAACCGCATCCGAAGGGCGCTGACGGTGGTTGCACACCAGAATCAATACCACCCGATCCGGGAGTATCTGAACCGTTTGGAATGGGATGGCACAGAACGCATCCCCTATGTGCTTCATCACTTCCTGGGTGCAGAAATATGTGCGTATGGCACCGAAGTCATGCGGCTGTTTCTGTTGGGAGCCATTCACCGGGTATTCAGACCGGGCTGCAAGTTTGAACTGATGCTCTGTCTGGTAGGCGGACAGGGGGCGGGAAAATCTACCTTCTTCCGATTTCTGGCTTGCAAGGATGAGTGGTTCTCCGATGACCTGAAGAAGATTGATGACGATAATGTGTTCCGCAAGATGCAGGGACACTGGATCATAGAAATGTCAGAAATGATTGCCACAGCAAACGCACGGAGCATCGAGGATATTAAATCGTTTCTGAGCCGATCCAAGGAAACCTACAAGGTTCCCTATGCAACGGAGCCGGAGGATAGGCTACGGCAATGTGTGTTTGGCGGTACTTCCAATGCGCTGGACTTCCTTCCCCTTGATCGCAGCGGAAACCGCCGCTTTCTTCCCATCATGGTACATCCCGAACGGGCAGAGGTACACATTCTAGAAGATGAAGCTGCATCCCGGCAGTATATGGATCAGCTATGGGCAGAATCCGTGGTCCTTTACCGGCGAGAAAAGGTGCAGCTGAAACTGTCCAGAGAAATGAACGAACAGTTGGTTTTACTGCAAAAGCAATTCATGCCGGAGGACACCAAGGTAGGCGTGATACAGGCGTTTCTGGACGATTTTGATGGAGATATGGTCTGTTCCAAGCTGCTCCATCACGAAGCTCTGGGACGCTTTGATGAGCCGAAATCGTGGGAGATACGGGAAATCAACGAGATTATGAATCAGTCTGTGACAGGCTGGATTCCTTATCCCAATCCCAGAAGTTATAAGAAGTACGGCAAGCAAAGGGGCTGGATGCGTGGAAACGAAACGGTGGAAGCCGGGACAAGCCCCTTGGACGGCTTCCGTGAATTGACTGAGGAAGAATGCAGCCAGATGGAGCTGCCGTTTTAAGAAAGTAGCATGGTTTCCTGTTTCATATCCAGTCCGTTGCCATATCGGTTTCCGGGAAAAGCTTTGTTCCGCAAGGCTTTTTCTTCTCTGGAAACAAAGGCAACAAAGAAATTCAAGAAAAACCAAAATAGCAAAGACAACTGCTGCAAGGAAGAATCTGGTTTTTAGAAGCCGGTTTCCGGTTTCTGTTTCCGTTTCTCCCTTGCCCGGCTTTGGGAGGTATTGAAATGAACGCAGCACAGAAAAAAGCAGGGGTCGGAACGACCCATCCCTGCACAACGAATTGATATATGGAGGTAAATGCCTATGGCGAATAGCAAGAGCAATGTGAGCGAGAAGAACTGTTTTGACATTCCGGTGTGGCGCAGATACACGCTGACCATTGAAGAAGCAGCCGGCTACTATCACATCGGCGAGGGGAAACTGCGGATGCTGATCGACCAGAACCCGCACGAAGATTTCTATGTTATGAACGGAAATCGGGCGCTGATCAAGCGGGAGAAGTTCGAGCGGTATCTGGATCAGGCCACCGCAGTATAAATTCCGAAAAAATAATACGGCAGAACTGCCGTTTTCCAATGATACAACTATACTGAGAGCCAGATTTGTGATACAATGTTATCACAAGTCTGGCTCTCCTTACTTGAAAGGAGAGATTCCATGAGCGAAAAAAGACGAGACAATCGAAACCGGATTTTGCGTGAAGGTGAATACCAGCGTACAGATGGGAGGTATCGTTACCGATATATTGACGAGGATGGTAAGGAGAAGAATGTGTACAGTTGGCGTTTGGACAAGAATGACCCGACTCCCAGGGGTAAAAAGCGAGAGCTTTCGCTGAGAGAGAAGGAAAAGCAGATTCAGGCGGATCTGTTTGACCATATCGTTACCCGTGGCGGCAATTACACGGTAGTTGAATTGGTAGAGAAATATACTTCTCTGAAAACGGGTGTCGGTCATAACACCAAGGCGGGATATAAGACCGTGATCAACATTCTGAATAAAGAAGCGTTTGGAAAGCAGCGAATTGACAAGATTCGCTTGTCTGATGCAAAGGCGTGGTTGATCAAACTTCAGCAGGTGGATGGCAGAGGGTACAGTTCCATCCACTCTATCCGAGGTGTTCTGAGACCGGCGTTTCAGATGGCGGTTGATGATGATCTGATCCGCAAGAATCCTTTTGGATTTGAGCTGGCATCCGTGATTGTCAACGATTCTGTTACCAGAGAAGCAATTACCCGTAAGCAGGAGCGTGAACTTCTGAAATTCATCAAGGATGATAAGCATTTCTGCCGATACTATGATGCAATCTATATACTTTTTAATACAGGATTGCGTATCTCAGAGTTCTGTGGGCTGACCTTTTCCGATCTTGAGTTCGACCAGAAGCGTATCAAGGTAGATCACCAGCTTCAGCGGACTTCCCAGATGAAGTATGTGATCGGTGCTCCCAAAACAGAAAGCGGTATCCGCTATGTGCCGATGAGTGAGGAAGTTGTGGCGTGTTTTCGCAGAATCATTGCCAACCGCAAGACACCAAAAGTTGAACCGATGGTGGAAGGATATGCAGGATTTTTGTTTCTGGATAAAAACGATATGCCGATGGTTGCCCTTCACTGGGAAAAGTATCTGGAGCATATTATTCAGAAATACAATAAAATTTACCGTATCCAGATGCCGAAAGTTACCCCTCATGTATGCAGGCACACCTTTTGCTCTAATATGGCAAAATCCGGGATGAATCCGAAAACCTTGCAGTATATCATGGGTCACGCAGACATCAGTGTAACCTTGAACACTTACACCCATGTGAATTTTGATGATGCAAAGGAAGAAGTATATCGGATAGCGAATAGTTAAAAAAGCCCGTTGGTAAGGACGCTTGCTTTACCAACGGATTTACCAAGATTGCAGGGAAAAACATAAGAAAATACGAGAAGATTTGAGAAGATACCTTGAAAAGAAAGGAAAACTCAAAAGTCGGAAAACCCTGAAATATCAAGCGTTTGAGAAGAAATACAAGACTTAAATGGAGATATGAAAAGATGATTAAAGTACTATTTATTTGCCACGGCAATATCTGCCGCAGCCCGATGGCGGAGTTTGTGATGAAAGACCTTGTGACGAAAGCGGGGAAAAGAGGCGCATTTGAGATTGCTTCGGCGGCGGTGAGCCGAGAGGAACTCGGCAACCCGGTGTATCCGCCCGCAAAGCGCAAGCTTTTGGAACACGGCATTCGCTGCGACGGCCATGCGGCGCGCCAGATGACGCGTGCGGATTATGATAAGTTCGACTACATCATCGGCATGGACAGCTCCAATCTGCGCGGCATGCAGCGTATTTGCGGAGGTGACCCGGAGCATAAATTCTCTTTGCTGATGGAGCACACCAATCGTCCCGGCGACGTGGCTGACCCGTGGTACACCGGCGATTTTGAAGAGACCTGGCGCGATGTTTATGAAGGCTGCACCGCGCTTTTGAAGGAGATTTCGGGATGAACGGAAAAACACGAGGAAGTGGAGTATTGAAGTAAACGGCAGAATTTTCACAGCTGACGCGATGTGACCTCCGTGAGGAAGAGCTGCTTTTTAGTTCGTATAATTCTATCTCGTCCAATATTTGCGGTCGAGCGTGCGGTAGCGCACGGCCTCGGCGGCATGGCGCGCTTCGATGTCGCGGCTGTTATCGAGGTCGGCGATGGTGCGCGAAACCTTTAGCACACGGTCGTAGGCGCGGGCGGAAAGCCCGAATTTTTCAAATGCGTTTTTCAGCAGGGCATCGGCAGCAGGCGCGGTGCGGCAGACTTCATGCAGCATTTCCGGCGGAATCTGTGCATTGCAGGTGATGCCGGTGTTCGCAAAACGCTTGTTTTGAATATCCCGTGCGGCATCCACACGCACTTTGATGGACGCGGAGCTTTCCTCCTTTGCGGTGTTCGAGAGGTCGCGAAAATCGACCGGCGGCACTTCAATGTGCAGGTCGATACGGTCAAGCAGTGGCCCGGAAACGCGGCCGAGGTATCGCGCCACGGCGGTCTCCGAGCAGGTGCACGGGCGTGTGGGGTGACCGTAATAGCCGCATGGGCAGGGGTTCATGGCGGCGACGAGCATAAATTTACACGGGAAAGAGACCGTGCCGTTCACGCGCGAGACGGTCACAACGCCGTCCTCAAGCGGCTGGCGCAGCGTCTCCATGGAGCTGCGCGAAAACTCCGGTAGCTCATCCAAAAACAGCACGCCGTTGTGTGCGAGGGAGATCTCGCCGGGGCGGGGGATAGACCCGCCGCCCGAAAGCCCCGGGCCGGAGATGGTATGGTGCGGCGAGCGGAAGGGGCGCGTTTCAATGAGCGCGGTGTTGCTCGGCAGAAGTCCCGCAACGGAGTGAATTTCGGTCGTTTCGATCATTTCCTCAAAGCACATTTGCGGCAGGATGGACGGCAGCCGCTTTGCAAGCATGCTTTTGCCGGAACCGGGCGAGCCGATGAGCAACACGTTGTGCCCGCCGCTTGCGGCAATCTCTAAAGCGCGCTTTGCCTGTGCCTGCCCTTTTACATCGGCGAAGTCCGGCAGCGGCGGCTGATTTTTCGGATCGCTGTGGTACGGCGCGGCGGGCAGGATCGGTTTTGTACCGCGCAGATGGTCGATGAGTGTGAACACGTCCGGCACAGGGTAGACCGAAAGCCCGGTCACAACGGCGGCTTCATAGGCGTTTTCCGCAGGCACAAACATGCGCGTGTAGCCGAGTTTTCCGGCTTCTATCGCCATGGAGAGCACACCGCGCACAGGATGCAGCGCACCGGAAAGCGAAAGCTCGCCCGCAAAAATGCAGTCATCCGTGTTGACATTCAGCTGGCCGGTGGCTTTTAATAAAGCGATGAGCAGCGGCAGGTCGTAAACGGGGCCCTCTTTGCGCACGTCGGCAGGGGCAAGGTTCATCGTGATGCGGCTGACGGGGAAATCGAACCCGCAGTTTTTCAGTGCGGCGCGCACGCGATTGCGCGATTCCTTTACGGCGGCGTCCGGCAGGCCGACAAGGTCAAAGGCAGGCAGACCGGCAGAAAGGTCACATTCCACTTCCACTTTGAACGCGTGCATGCCGAAAAGTCCCATGCTGAATGCTTTTGATACCATATTTTTACCGCCTTTCGCAGTTCTTGTCTGCATTATATACTTTTTATCGAATTTTGGCAATAGAAGTTTAAGTTTGCAGGATAGATATAAATGTAAAAATTCGGTCGAGCATTTTTGTACAGTATAGGAAGATTTGTCTTGACTTCTGTAAGGGTTTGGAGTATGATAAAGAAACAGTAGTCATTTGGAGCGTTCTCATGCAGGAAACCGGGCAGAAAAATAGTATACCGCTCAGCGATGAGGCGCTGGCACTTCGTTTTCAAAACGGAGATGACGCGGCGTTTTCGGAGCTTGCGGCGCGCTACCTGAAGGTCATCCGCATCAAGGCGTGCAGTTTTCGCGAGATTTTTTCCCTTGAGCGGGAAGACCTGTACCAGGAGGGGCTTTTGGGGCTTTTAGACGCGGCGAATTCCTATAAGCCGAGCGAAAGGACGTCGTTTGAAACGTATGCCGGGCGGTGTATCAGCAATCGAATCGTCAGCGCCGTGCGGCGTAGCTCCAGTCTGAAAAATTCTTTCCTCAATAACGCTGTGCCCATTGAGGAGATGGAAGACCTTGGGGCAGACCGCCTTTCCGACCCGCAAACGCTTTTGGAGAGCCGCGACGAGATGGACCGGCTGCTTTCTGTTATCCATATTTCACTTTCCGATTTTGAACTGCGTGTGCTTTCTTTGTATCTTGGCGGCTATAAGCGGCAGGAAGCAGAGAGAAAACTCGGCATTTCGGCGCGTGCGTTCGATAACGCGATGGCGCGTGTACGCAAAAAGCTGCGGCAGAAAAACAATGACGCCAAAGGATGACTTTCGCGCGGATACCTTTTCTATATATTTATATTTATATGTATATGCCCTTCCACAGTTGATGGCGTTGTTTTTCAATGAAGCGGTGCAAATCCGCCGGGGGCAAAACTCATTCTATTCTATTATGACCAAAGCGAGGTAAAAACACATGTACGAAGACAAGACCCTGATCTGCAAGGAATGCGGCAAAGAATTTGTATTCACAGCCGGCGAGCAGGAATTTTACGCATCCAAGGGCTTCGAGAACGAGCCGCAGAGATGCAAGGCATGCCGCCAGAACCGCAAGAATGCGGCAAAGCCGGAACGTGAGATGTACACGGCTGTCTGCGCCGCCTGCGGCAAGGAAGCAACCGTTCCCTTCAAGCCGCGTGAGGACCGTCCGGTCTATTGCAGCGAGTGCTTTGCACGCATGAAGGAAGAAAGATAAGCTTTAAAACGCATATCGGTGCCCGGCGGGAGACTGCCGGGCATTTTGCAGTTCAAAGACAAATATTGCTTTATAAATATTTACGATATTTACGCGGAAAGCCGTGATATACCTTGCAAAACAAACTTATGCATCGTATAATTAAATTGGTTAAATATCTTTAAAGGGGGATGTTTTATGCACATTACGGTTGATACCATCATCGGCGATATTCTGCGGCGGGAGACAGATGCCGCAGCGTTTTTCAGGGAAGCGGGCATGCATTGCATTGAATGTCCCGCCGCACGCGGCGAAACAATCGCAGAGGCCTGTGCAGTGCATGGTATGGATGCAGAGCAGTTCGCAGCAGCATTTAACGCGCGCTTCGCCACAAAATAAGCAAATTCGCCGATCCGGCAATTCGGAGGAACTCATGGAACAAAACAGAATAGAACGAGCACCCACCCTTGGCGCGCGTCTGCAAAAATGTGCAGATTTTGTGCGGGAAGGCAAAAAACTTGCCGATATCGGCACAGACCACGGCTATGTGCCGGTCTGTTTGCTGCAAAGCGGCAAGATACCGTTTGCCGTTGCGGTTGATGTTCACAAAGGGCCGCTGGAAAGCGCCATGAACAATGCTTCGCGCTGCGGTGTGGCGGACAAAATGCACTTTGTGTGTGGAGACGGCCTGCACGGGGTGCTGCCGGATGAGGCGGAGGACATTGTCATCGCCGGCATGGGCGGTGAACTTATTTTGCGTATCATCTCGGAAGCGCCATGGCTGTGTGCAATGGATAAGCACCTTGTTTTGCAGCCGATGACGACCGCCATGCAGCTTAGAGAGGGACTTGCCGCGCTGGGCTTTACGATTGACCGCGAAGAAGCGGTAGTAGATAGTGATAAAATTTACTCCGTGATGTCCGTGTACTATACCGATCAAAAGCGGGATAATTTAAAGCTGATTGATTTATATATGGGACAGATCAAACCCGGCAGTCCGTTCAGCGCACGTTATGCCAAAAGCGTGCGGCACAACATCGAAAATAAGATCAAGGGCATGCGGCACGGCGGCGCAGACAGCAGCGCGCTGGAAATTTTGCTGCAAATGCTTTTAGATCTGTACGGCGAGGAGGAGAACGCATGACCGTTCGAGAGATCTATGATGCCATAGACCGTATTGCGCCGTTTCAAACGGCAATGGATTTTGATAACGTCGGCATTCTGATCGGTGATGAAAATGCCGACGTCACAAAGACGTTGCTTTGCTTGGATGTCACGCCGCGCGTTTTGCGTGAGGCGAAAAGCATCGGCGTGGAGCTCATCATCAGCCACCATCCGGTGATCTTTAACCCGCTGCGTACCGTGCGGCCGCAGAACATCATCTATGCGCTTGTGCAGAGCGGCATTGCGGTCATCAGTGCGCACACGAATCTCGATATGGCATATCCCTACGGCGTGAACGATGCGCTTTGCCGCAAGTTGGGACTGCAAAACGTCCGCGGCATTTTAAAAGAGGGCGAAACGGACATTGCCTACATGGGCGAGCTGCCGGAAGAAATGACAACGGAGGACTTTGCTGCGCACATTAAGGAAGCGCTGGGGCTTTCGGCGGTGCGCTGCACGGCGGTCAGCAAAATGCTCCGCACAGTCGCGGTCGTCGGCGGTGCCGGGGGAGACTATGCCCTTGCAGCGCAGGCAAAGGGCGCGGACGCGTTCGTCACCGGCGAAGTGAAGCACCACGAGGTCATCGCGGCGCAGCAGGCGGGACTGGCTTTGTATGAAGCCGGGCACTACCACACGGAGCTGCCGTACCGCGAGCGGCTGAAAGCTTATCTTGACACAGCCTGCCCGGGTGTGGAATTTATCGTTTCCGAAAGCGAACGCCCGCCGATGGAAACGCTTTGAAACAGAACAGAAAGGCGCTTTTTAAAAGCGATGGTTTTATAAAATGGCACTGGATGGTGTATTTTTACGACATTTAAAAGAGGAAATCGGCACGTCCTTGCTCGGCACGCGCGTAGACCGTGTGTTTCAGCCGAACCGCGATGAGCTGATTCTCGCATTTCGCGGCTTCAGCGCCGCATATAAGCTGCTCATTTCCGCCCGTGCAAACAGTGCGCGCATCAATCTGACGACGATTCCGGTGGAAAACCCGCAGCAGCCGCCGATGCTGTGCATGCTTTTGCGCAAGAAATTGCAGGGTGCAAAGCTTTTGGAGATCACGCAGCCCGACTTGGAGCGTGCGCTCATGCTGAAATTTGACAGCGTGAACGAGCTCGGCGACCACGTGGAACTGACGCTTGCCGTGGAGATCATGGGCCGGTACAGCAATATCATTTTGGTTGACGAAAACGGCAAAATCATCGATGCACTAAAACGCGTGGATGCCGAGATGTCTTCGGAGCGTCTTGTGTTGCCTGGGCTTTTATACCGCTTGCCGCCCCCGCAGGATAAGCTTTCCATGCTTACCTGCACGGTGGAGGAGATCATGGCGCGTATCGATGCTTTACCGCGTGATATGGAGCTTTCCAAAGCGTTGATGTCTGTTTTGCAGGGCATTTCGCCGATCATCGCGCGCGAAGTCGAAAACAGCGCGGGGCTGGGGCATGAGGTGTATGTGAAAAGCATGACGCCCCCGCAGCGCCGCCGTACGGAGATGTACGTGACGACGCTGATGGAGACGGCGAAAAACGTTTCCGGCACACCGCATATTGTCATCGACCCGCAGAATAAACCGAAAGATTTCGCGTTTATGGACATTCGTCAGTACGGCAACGCGATGACGGTCAGTGAAAAAAAGAGCTTTTCCGAAATGCTCGACGCGTTCTACGCCGAGCGCGACCAGATTGAGCGTATGCGCGTGAAAAGTCAGGATCTTCTGCGTCTGCTTGCGAATCACGCCGACCGTTTGAGCCGCAAGATCGCGAACCAGCAGGCAGAGCTTTCCGCATGCGCCGAGCGCGACACACTGCGCATCAAGGGCGACCTGCTCAGTGCGAATATGTATGCGATTCAAAAGGGTGAAACATCCGTAAAGCTGCAAAATTTCTATGATGAGAATTTGGCGGAGCTTGAGATTGCGCTCGACCCGGCGCTCACGCCGCAGCAGAACGCGCAGAAATACTATAAAAACTACCGCAAGGCGAAAACAGCGGAGGAAAAGCTGACTGAGCAGATCGGCCTTGCGCAGACGGAGCTGACGTATATCGACAGTGTGTTCGAATCGCTTGCCCTCGCCGAAAACGAACGTGATTTAAATGAGATTCGCGCCGAGCTTGCCGAACAGGGCTACGTGCGCCGCAAGGCGGGCAAAAAGAACCAGAAGCAGCCTGCGCTTTCCGCACCGCTCAAGTTCAAGACGAGCGACGGCTTCACGGTGCTTGTCGGGCGCAATAACCGCCAGAATGACAAGCTGACGATGAAGGACGCAAACAACAACGATATTTGGTTTCACACGAAGAACATCCCCGGCTCGCACACGGTGCTCGTCACAGACGGCAAAGCACCGACGGAGACCGCCATGGAGGAAGCCGCCGTGCTTGCCGCGCAGCACAGCCGCGCGAAGGATTCCGCGCAGGTGCCGGTTGATTACACGCAGATCCGCTATGTTTCAAAGCCGCAGGGCGCAAAGCCCGGCATGGTCATCTATGTGCAGTATAAGACCGTCTACGTAGATCCCACAACCGAATCAAAAGCGAAACAGCAGTCATAAAAGAGGAATTCAGTCCTTTTTTGGAGGAGTTAAAATGGAATTTCCGAAGTCTTTTATCCGCGCATCCGAAGCTTACAATACATTTGAACACCACGTGCCTGCGCCGTATCTGCGCCGCGCATTTCAGATCGATCACGAAGCTAAAGCAAACGTTATCATCACGGCGCTCGGCTTTTATGAGCTGTATTTAAATGGCGAACGCATCACAAAGGGCCGTCTTGCGCCGTACATCAGCAATCCCGATGACCTTGTGTATTACGATACGTATGAGGTCACGCTCCGCGCGGGCGAAAATGTGCTTGGCGTGTGGCTTGGCAACGGCTTCACGAATAACCCCGGCGGGCATATCTGGGATTTCGGCACCGCCGCATTCCGTGCCGCACCGCAAATGGCGCTGTGCCTGACGTACACGGACAAAAGCGGGGAGGCGCACTGCATTGAAAGTGACGAAACGTGGCGCACGGAATCGTCTCCGCTTCTGTTTGATGACTATCGCTTCGGTGAAATTTACGACGGCCGCTTGGAAATACCCGGCTGGAATACGATCGGATTTGACGACAGTGCATGGAAATTTGCCGAACGCGCCCCGCAGCCGCGCGGCGAAAAGCGCCTGTGTACCGCAGAGCCGATTGACATCGTAAATGAATTAAAGCCCATCTCCGTTACGAAAACAGAAAAGGGCTATCTGTACGATTTCGGTATCAACACCGCCGGTGTGTGCCGCTTGTGCGTGCGCGGCGAGCTTGACCAGCGCATAGAACTTCGGCACGGCGAGCACTTGAAGGACGGCTTGCCGGACGTGGAAAATATCTGGTTTAAGCGTGAGCACTGGGCGCGCGACCTCGAATATGTCCACAAAGACGTGTATACCTGCCGCGGCGACGGGGAAGAAGTATATACACCGGCGTTTACGTATCACGGTTTCCGTTATGTGCTCGTCAGCGGCATCACCGAAGCGCAAGCGACGAAAGACCTGCTTACAGCGCTTGAAATGCACTCGCTGCTCGAAGAGCGTGGAGGTTTCTCCTGCTCGGATGAGACCGCAAACAAATTGCAGCAAATGACGCGTCAATCGGACGTGACGAATTTCTATTATTTCCCGACGGACTGCCCGCAGCGCGAGAAAAACGGCTGGACGGCTGACGCGGCACTTTCTTCCGAACATATTTTGCTGAACCTCGGCGCAGAAAAGAGCTACCGCGAATGGCTGCGTGCCATTGTGAAAGCACAGGATAATAACGGCGCACTGCCCGGCATCGTGCCCACAAGCGGCTGGGGCTTTGCTTGGGGAAACGGCCCCGCATGGGACAGCGTGCTCATTGAGCTGCCGTACAGACTGTATCAGTACCGCGGCGATTTGGATTCCGCCAAACTGTGCGCCCCGGCGATCATCAAATACCTGCACTACCTCACAACGCGTATGGACGAGCACGACCTGCTCGCCATCGGTCTTGGCGACTGGTGCCCGCCGGGACGCGAAGCGCACGAGTATAAATCGCCGCTCGCATTCACCGATACGGTGCTCTCAAAGGACATGGCGGATAAAGCCGCGTTTCTGTTCGATAATCTCAATATGCCGGAGCAGGCGGCGTTTGCCCGCGCGCTTTCTAAGCGCTGGAAAGCTGCCGTGCGCAAGTATCTCATCGACGAGAACACTATGCTCGCTGCCGGCAACTGCCAGACTTCGCAGGCCATGGCCATCTGCTACAACATCTTCGAGCCCGCAGAGCGCAAGGCGGCGTTTGAGCAGCTCATCAACCTCATTGAGGAGCAGGAGTATCACCTCGATGTCGGCGTGCTCGGCGGACGCGTGCTGTTCCATGTTTTGACGGATTTCGGGTATAGTGACCTCGCGTTCTCCATGATCACCCGCCCGGATTATCCGTCCTACGGCAATTGGATCGCACGCGGTGCCACGACGCTGTGGGAGATGTTTCAGCCCGAGGGCAGTGATCGCATCGGCTCACTGAATCACCACTTCTGGGGCGACATCAGCAGCTGGTTTACGCAGGCGCTCTCCGGTATCCGCATGGCGCCGCACGGTGAACCGAATGAGGTGGATTTCCGCCCGTCGTTCATCTCGCGCCTCACACATGCCGAAGCGTTCCACATTGCACCCGCAGGCCGCATCGCTTCCGCATGGGAGAGGGATGAGGACGACGTCATTGTGTTGACGGTCGAGCTGCCAAGCACCATGCACGGCGTTATTCGTCTTGAAAGCGGCTATGTCTTTGAAGATGGTCTCGCTTACAAAGCTGCCGAAAGTGGAACATACCGCATTCACAGCATCGAATAAACGGCGATATTTTTCGCTTTGCGAAAAAAGATCAATAAAAAACAAAAAAGGGCTTGAAATTTGTAACCACCTGTGTTATAATCTTCAAGTACCAAACGGGGGCGTAGCTCAGCTGGGAGCCCGGTTGAAGCGGTAAACAACCCCCGCACTAATTGAATAAGAAATTACTCAGCGCACCCCTTACATGGGGGTATAGCTCAGCTGGGAGAGCGCTTGACTGGCAGTCAAGAGGTCAGCGGTTCGATCCCGCTTATCTCCACCAATCGGGTGCGCTGAGTATTCTTAATAAATGCTTGCTTTGAAAAAAGCAAGTTTTTTGTTTTATGCCCACTTCTCTTTTGAAGCGGGCTTTTCTTATGCGGCGATTGCCGAAATGTCCAGCCCAGCGCTGAACTGCTCAAAGTCAATGTTGAAGTCGATATGCAGCCGATAGTCTCGATACACTTCCACACGCCGGATCAGGCAGCTCACAATCATTTTCTTTGACTCCGTGCTGGCGCTGTCGTACATATCCGCCCATGAAATAATATCGTCATACTGAGCGTTTAAGGCGTCCAGCATGGCCTGTCCCTCGTCGTAGGCCGCCTGCGCCGCCTCCATAGTGTGCTGAACTTCGAGACATTTTGTCTCACAGTCAGAAATCAAAGAACCAAGCAAATCCTGCGAAAAAGCACTTTCGCCCCGGAGGGATTTAATAACCTCTGCCCGGAGCGTATCAAGCTCGGCGGCGGCTTTGGCGTAGTCTGATTTTGCACTTTTGAGAAGCGTTTTCCGTTCTTCCATCTTTTCACGATAGCGGATATTGACGATCTCACTTTTAGGGATTGCTTTCATTCGCTCGAAGATCTGCCGCACCACTTTATCAATGATACCGTCAAGAATATGCGCTGTGTAGCCAGTCTGCCCATCACATTCGGTTTGCTTGCGTGTCTTGCCGTAGCAGATATACCGCACACGCTTTACAATGCGGTGAGCATTTTCCTTGCATGGATAAGCCTTGCCGTTGGTGGTGAGCGCCAGCCGGGAGCCACAATGCCCGCAAAAGACATTCCCGGCCAGCAAGGACTGACCACGGGTATTCAGCGGTACACGCCGTTCCTGTTCGGCGGAGTTGGCACGGGAGGTACGAATGTGTTGTGCGGCCTCGAATAGCTCCGGCGTTATGATTTGCAAGTGGGGCAGCGTTTGGGAGCGGCTTTCGCCGCTGCGAAGCACCCCGGTATATGTCAGATTGCAAATGATACCCCGGATGCTGGCGTGATGCCACATTTTACCCGTTCTCGCCCGATAGCCGAGGTTATTTAAGTAGGTGGCGATCCGTTGAGCGCCGAAACCCTCATGCACATACTTGTCAAAGATAATCCGTACCACAGCGGCCTCGGCTTCATTGATAGCCAGCTCAAAAACCTCGTGCTTGCGTTTATTGAAGCGTCCGCTTTTTACAAGGTCATACCCATAGGGAGCAAGACCGCCCTTGAAACCGCCGTCCTCGACAAGCTGGCCGAGAGCGGTTTTTGTGCGAATTGAAGTCTTTTCGCTTTCGCCGTCGGCCTGCCAGAAGCGGATGTAGTTGG